>JAFSKT010000189.1 GCA_017448845.1 Lachnospiraceae bacterium | reverse complement strand
TACCGCTGTTTCAGGGTCTTAGATTCAATTCTTACTTCCAAGGGGGAAGAAACCTATTCCTGGACCGTGGTATTTGCCACCGGTAACGGGAATGATCTTGAACTGGCAAGATTCTTTTCCCGGGATCCCGCTATAGTTAAAGAGATCGTAAGGGAAGAAACCGCTGTCTTAAATCTTGAGGTCATGTAATTTTCCCTGTGTTTATCACTGTCTCAAAGGATGACTGTTCCTATGCAGAATAAGAACTATTCAAAGCAGATGCTTATGATCGCCGGTATCATTTTTGCGGCGGTCATCATCGGAATGATATTCATACAAAACAGGGACGTGGATACGGATTTCATTGCAAAAACCACTAGGGTTGGCCTTATCTTAACGGGAGGAAAAGATGACGCCAACTTCTGCCAAGCCCATTATGACGGCCTTATGAGCATAAAAGATGAGCTGAATCTGGAGATCATCTGCAGGGATAATATCCCGGAAGATGAGACCTGCGCCAGGGTGTTAAAGGAACTGGTGGATGATCAGGGCTGCGATATCGTCATCGGAGCCTCCTTCGGTTACGGACCCTACATTACGGAAATGGCAAAGCTTCATCCGGACATCTACTTTATCCACCCCTTCGGAAACGAAAAGCTTACCAACCTTACTTCCTGCATGGGAAGGATGTATCAGGCCAGGTATCTTTCCGGCATCGTGGCGGGAATGAAGACCCAAAGCGGAAAGATCGGTTATGTGGCAGCTTTCCCCAATTCCGAAGTGATCCGTGATATTAACGCTTTTACCCGGGGCATAAGAACCGTATCGCCGGATGCGGAAGTGTATGTAAGATATTGTAATTCCTGGGTTGCTGATGATGCGGCTGAGTCCGCAAGTAAAGAGCTTTTTGCGGCACGCCCGGATATTGATGTGATATCCGTGCATACCAATTCCCTTGTGCCAAACCGGATGGCGGAATCAAAGGGTATATGGTCTGTGGGCTACAACATGGATAACGCTGATATCTTTCCAAAGAGCTATTTAGCAGCCTGCGAGTGGCATTGGGATGTGTATTACAGACCGAAGATCTTAAGCTGTCTCCAGGGAAAATTCTACGGGACCGTGGAATGGATGGATATGGAGAGCGGAGTTCTGGGTCTTTCGGAGCTCACGGATAATGCGGTGCCCGGAACTAAGGAAGCCGTGGCAAAGGCGGAAAAGGGATTTGCAAACCGGAGTTTTGATGTGTTTTACGGCCCTGTTATCGACAATACCGGGGTGCTCCGTGTTCCCGAAGGGGAATCCATGTCCGACGATGATCTGATGTCGAATTTTGAATGGTATGTGGAGGGTGTGACGGTTGAAGAATAAGGAACGGCTTTTCAGCAGCATATTCATTCTCGTTTCCGTATTCTTAGTTGTGGGAACCGTACTCTTTATTGTCAATTTCCGCATGCTGCGTAAGAATTCCGCTACTAAGGTTGGGGCCGTATTCATCGGTGCATCGGATGATAAGGGGTGGAATGAGAGCCACTATAAGGGGATAGGATCTGCCTGTGTCACCCATTCCTGTATTTTTATGTATAAGACAAACATCCCCGAAGAAGAGGAACCCCTTAATAATGCTGTGACAGAACTGGTGGACCAGGGCTGTTCCATTGTTTTTCTCACAAGCTACGGCTATGGGGCCTTTACCGACAGTATCGCAAGGAAATACCCGGATGTGGCATTTTACAGTATTTCCGGTGATTTTTCGGAGAAAAACTGCGTTTCCTATTTTGCAAGGATATATCAGGTAAGGTATCTCTCCGGTATGGTGGCAGGTTCAATGACTGAATCCGGGATACTGGGATATGTGACTGCCATGGCCATACCTGAGACTGTACGTTCAATAAACGCCTATGCTCTTGGAGCCTGCAGGGTGAATCCCGATGCAAGAGTGGTGGTGAAATACACCGGCGGCTGGGATGACAGGGAAAAAGAGGAAGGGGCGGCTAAAGAACTTATTGCTGAGGGAGCGGATGTGATGACCTTCCATGAGGACAGGCCCTATGCCATAGATCTGGCAGACGAGATGGGTATTTATACAACGGGATATGACTATGTTTCCAAAGACTATTCCGATAAATTCCTTACCGCAGCTGTATTTGAATGGAATATCCTCTACAGGAAGGTGTTAGGTGATTTCTTAAGCGGCAGGGCTAATTTTTCTAATGATTACTGGCTGGGGCTTGACGAAGGCTGTGTTTCACTTTATCCCTGTTCGGTCCTTGTACCGGAGAGGGCTAAAAGGCTTGTTAAGCAGGAACAAGAAAGGATCAAGACCTGGCGGGATGTATTTTCCGGGGAGATATATGACAATACAGGGGTTCTCCGATGCCATGCAGACGAGGGTATCGGAGATGATGAACTGTTTAACAGTATAGACTGGTATGTGGAAGGTGTTGTGATCCATGAATAAGGGGAAGTTTTCAGACAGATATATGACCATATCCGTGCTGGTGTTTTTTGGCCTGGCACTTCTTGTGGTGGGTGCCGTGCTGAGGGACCGTATCGGAACTTTTGTGAATTCCTATACCGAGCTCCAGGTGAAGAAACAGGCCGAGACACACGCCCTTCTTATGGCAGACAAGCTGGATACCGAACTTGAAAATTTATCATATATAGCAGGCAGGCTGGAGGCAGCCCCTGATGATATGGACAGTCTCATGCCGGAGATCTACAGTGAATCCGGGGTTAAACAGGGACTCTTAAGTATCGACGGAAACGCTCTCTACGGCGACAATCTGGATGTTTCGGTCTTTGACGGCATACAGTCCTCCTTCAGGGGAAAAAAGGTCATTACCTATGTGAGCGGAGAAGGAATGCTTTTTACCTGTCCTGTATTCCACGGACCCAATATCCGCTATGTTCTCTACCGTCTCTGCCCAACGGAGTCCCTGGGGGAACGCTTTGCCACGGAGATCTATGACGACCTTGGAAAGTTCTGCGTTACAACAAGGGACGGACATATTATCGTGCCTTTCTATAACAGTACCGTAGAGGAAATGGAATGGTACCAAAGTGATGATATCCGGGATAAATATATTTCCATGCACCTGGAAATGGAAGTTTCGGTGGCGGCGGCCAGAGGTTTTTCCACAGACCGCGGAGAAATGATGTTATTTGAGTCGGAGATTCCGGGTACCGATTTTCTAGTGTCCGGTTATGTCCCCGGGGAAGTTGCGGCTGAAGGAGTGGAAAAACTCACCATGCTGGTGGTATGGGTTTTCGGACTGCTGATGATCCTTGTTCTTATCGGTGCCTTCTATCTTACAAGGGCCAGCATCCAGATCCGTGAAAGTGACGAGCTGAGGGAAGCCAAAGCCCTTGCGGAGGAAGCATCCCGGGCAAAAAGTGATTTCCTTGCCAATATGTCCCATGAGATCCGTACCCCCATCAACGCTGTTCTCGGCATGAATGAGATGATCTTACGAGAGAGCAATGACAATGTGATCATCACCTATGCCTCAAATATCAAGGCTGCGGGTAACAGCCTTCTTGGCATCATCAATGATATCCTTGATTTTTCAAAGATCGAAGCCGGAAAGATAGAGATTATCCCCGTGGCTTACAAACTTCCCGTGATGCTCAACGATCTTGTGAATATGATCCGCACCAGGGCTGAGGACAAGGGATTAAAGCTTATCCTTGAATTTGATCCGCTGCTCCCTAAGGGTCTCTTTGGTGATGAAGTCCGGGTTAAGCAGGTGATCACCAATCTCCTTACCAATGCGGTGAAATACACGGAAAAGGGCAGTGTGACCTTCGGTATGCACTATGCTCTCTGTGAAGATGACAGGGACAGCATAATACTTAAGGTCTATGTGCAGGATACCGGTATCGGCATCAAAACGGAGGATCTGAAAAGGCTGTTCTCCGAATTTGAAAGGATAGAGGAAAGGCGGAATCGTAATATTGAAGGTACCGGCCTTGGAATGAGTATCACAAGGAACCTTCTTGAAAAGATGGGTTCTTCCCTTGATGTGAAAAGTATTTACGGGGAGGGCTCTATATTCAGCTTTGAGCTTAAGCAGAGAGTGACCGAAAGGGATCCCATAGGCGACTATGAGGAATCTTACAGGCAGCTTATTGCTGACAGGGAAAAGTACCACGAAAGATTTACGGCGCCGGAGGCCCGTTTCCTGGTGGTGGATGATAATAACATGAACCTTATGGTATTTAAGAGCCTTGTTAAGAAGACCTGCGTACAGATTGATACCGCGGAAAGCGGAGATAAGGGTATTGCTCTCAGTGCCTCTAATAAGTACGACATCATGTTCTTAGACCATATGATGCCTGAAAAAGACGGTGTTGAAACCCTGCAGGAGATAAGGGGAGACGCTGACAATCCGAACGTTACCACCCCCGCAGTCTGCCTTACCGCCAACGCCATTGCAGGGGCCAGGGACGAATATATCAAGGCGGGATTTGACGATTATCTCGCGAAACCGATCGATCCCAACATCTTAGAGAGGATGATAGTAAGATTCCTGCCGGAGGAACTGGTTAAGGTAAGTACTGATATTGAAGAAGAGAAGCAGAACGAGGCGCTGACCGAAGAATTCAGGGTTCTTATCGGGACTCCCATTAATACTGATGCCGGCCTTAAGAACAGCGGCACTCCGGAATCCTACAGGGAACTGTTGAAGATCTTCTACAACTCCGTCGATGACAAGGCGGAAGAGATAAACAGCTTATATAAGGAAAAAGACTTAAAGAATTACACTATCAAGATACATGCCTTAAAGAGTTCCGCAAAGATCATCGGTGCGGCTGAGCTGGGAGAGGAGGCGCAGAAACTTGAGGACGCCGGAAAAGAAGAGAATTTCGGCTATATCCGGGATAATCATGAACGTTTCCTGAAAGAGTATTTTGGATTAAAGGAAATACTTGCAAAGATGTTCCCCGACGAAGACAGCAGCCCGGACAGACCGGAAGCAGGCCCTGAATTTATGAACTCTGTTTTCTCGGATCTCAGGGAAGCGGCTCACGACATGGACTGCGACCGTATAGAAGATATAATGGCCGAAGTTGAAGGATACAGCATCCCCGAAGAACACAGGGAGCTGTTCCGTAAGATCAGGAAAGCCTCGGAACAGTTTGACTATAAAGTCATAGAGGACCTGCTGGCTGAGTCGTAGATGAACCGGGGGGACGGGGTTTGTGGACCAGGTTGACTGTGTCAGGCAGAGAAACATAGAGAAAAAGGCATATTGACAAGTGTTGTGCATTGTGGTAATGTATGCGGGTATGTTTTTACCCGATCAAAGATCGGGCGTAATGTAGGTCGACGAAAAACCGCTTTGCTGATTTTTCGTCGAAACCCGATCAAAGATCGGGTTAACGCATGATAAGGTTAAATTTTCCTGTTAGTCAGGAAAAACCGATTCAGCGATTTTTTGACAGGAGGTGTCACATGTACGCTATCATTGCAACAGGCGGAAAGCAGTACAAGGTCGAAGAAGGAGACGTGATCTTAGTTGAGAAGCTCCCTGAAGAGAAAGACAGTACTGTAACTTTCGACGACGTTAAGGCTGTTGGCGGAGATTCCCTTAAGACCGGAGATGATGTGAAGAACGCATCAGTCAAGGCTACAGTTCTTGATCAGGTTAAGGGCAAGAAGGTAATCGTTTACCGTTACAAGAGGAAGAGCGGTTATCACAAAAAGAACGGCCACAGACAGCAGTATACCAAGGTACAGATCGACAAGATCGAAGCATAAAGCCGGATGGTACATGTTGAGATTATAAGGGAAGCAGAGAGGATAAACGGATTCAGCTGCAGGGGTCACGCCGGATTTGCAGACAAGGGAAAAGATATAGTCTGTGCGGCAGTCTCCATTTTAGTCATCAATACCGTGAATTCCATAGAGGCGCTTCTTCCGGAAGAGGGAAAGAAAATGGAAGTTGTTTCGGAAGATGAGAAGGGGATCATTGAATGCCGCTTCTTGTCGGAACCCTCAAAGGATGCCGAACTTCTCCTGAACTCCATGTATTTAGGGCTTAAGACCATTGAAAAAGAGTACGGCGGTAAATTCTTAAAGATAACTGAGATTTGAATTGATCAAAGGAGGAAACGGTTATGTTAAAGCTTAACCTTCAGTTCTTCGCTCATAAGAAGGGAGTAGGTTCCACAAAGAACGGACGTGACTCCGAATCCAAGAGGCTTGGAGCGAAGAGAGCAGACGGACAGTTTGTTCTTGCAGGAAACATCATATACAGACAGAGAGGAACCCATATCCATCCCGGAAAGAACGTAGGCAGGGGCGGAGATGACACCTTGTATGCTAAGGTGGACGGCGTTGTTCGTTTTGAGAGGAAAGACAAGTACAGGACTCAGGCCAGCGTTTACGAAGTAGCTGAAAACGCCTGAATCACAAAGATGATTTTTTCGGGCTCCGGTATTTCCGGAGCCTGTTTTATACCATTTGGAGAGAAACATGCCATTTACGGACAGGACAGTTATAACCATAAGATCGGGCAAAGGCGGAGACGGCTGTGTCTCTTTCCGCAGGGAGAAGTACGTGGCGAACGGCGGTCCCGACGGAGGAGACGGCGGTAAAGGCGGCGACGTGATCTTTAAGGTGGATAAGGGAATGAACACCCTATCCGACTACCGCTATAAGGCAAAGTTCAAGGCGGGTAACGGCGAGAATGGCGCCAAACGCCGGATGCACGGAAAGAACGGCGCGGATCTGATACTTAAGGTGCCGGAGGGCACTATTATCAAGGACGCCAAAACGGACAAGGTCATTGTGGATATGTCCGGTGACAATATGGAAGCCCTGGTATTAAAGGGAGGCAGAGGCGGAAACGGAAACCAGCACTATGCCACCAGCACCATGCAGGCTCCGAAATACGCAAAGCCCGGTCAGGACGGCGTGGAAGCTGAGATAAAGTTAGAGCTCAAATCCATTGCGGATGTGGGCCTTGTGGGTTTCCCCAATGCAGGTAAATCAACTCTTATCTCCATGGTCACCAACGCAAAGCCGGAGATCGCAGACTATCCCTTTACCACTCTTCATCCCTTCCTGGGGGTTGTGGATTTTAAGGATGGCGGAGACGGCTTTGTCATTGCGGATATCCCGGGTATCATCGAGGGCGCTTCCGAGGGAGTGGGCCTTGGGCACGAGTTCTTAAGGCATATCGAGAGATGCCGTGTCCTTATACACATGGTGGATACTGCCGGTACAGAGGGTAGGGATCCGGTGGAGGATATCTACGCCATAAATAAGGAGCTTGCTTCCTACAATGTGGATCTTTCCAAAAAGCCCCAGATCATAGCCGCAAACAAGATGGATGCGGTGCAGGTAGAGGAAGGGGAGGAAAATCCTTTAGACAGGATTAAAGAGGAATTTTCTCCAAAGGGGATAGAAATCTTCCCCATATCCGCAGCTACAGGCGAGGGCTTAAAGGAGTTACTTAATGCCGTGAGGGAGCTGCTTTCCAAACTGCCGAAGGACAGCGTATTCTTTGACAGTGAATATGATCCCATGGAGCACGTGGCGGAAGAGCTGCCCTATACCGTATCCTATGATGAAAAAGAGGATATGTACTGTGTTGAGGGACCGAGGATCGAGAAGATGCTTGGTTACACCAATCTGGATTCCGAGAAGGGCTTTATGTTCTTCCAGAAATTCATGAAGGATATCGGCGCCTTAGATAAGCTTAAGGAAGCCGGTATAGAAGAGGGGGACACCGTAAAGATCTACGGTTTCCAGTTTAATTACTATGAATAAGGTGTTTTATGAGAATCGGTATTCTTGGCGGAACCTTTAATCCCATACATTTCGGACACCTGATCATCGCTGAGCAGGCTTACGATCAGTTTGCCCTTGATAAGGTGCTGATCATGCCAAGCGGTGTTTCATACTTAAAAAAAGACCAGAAGATACCTGATGGAAGCCTTCGGTTTCAGATGGCCTCTCTTGCGGTGGAGGACAATCCCCATTTTGAAGCAAGCGACATGGAGATCAAAAGGGAAGGCAATACCTATACCGCGGATACCATAGACGAGCTTAGGAAAAATGATCCGGACAGTGAATTTTTCTTTATTACCGGGGCGGACACATTGCATGATATGGGTTTCTGGATGTATCCGGAGCGGATCTTTTCCGGCTGCACCGTGCTTGTGGCGGTAAGAAATAATGAAACCCCGGAGGACTTAAAATCCGATATAGATAACTATAAAGAGAAATATTGTGCTAAAATAGAATTGCTTCGCACTTCGGATATCGAAATTTCTTCATCCATGATAAGGGAGTATGTGTCTAAGGGACGGTCTGTCAGATATTATCTGCCGGAAAAGGTGAGAAGCTTTATTCTTAATAATAAACTCTATGAATGAACTGAATGTTGAGATCAAAAAAAAGGTAAAGAAGATGCTGGATAAGGAGAGATACCAGCACACTTTGGGAGTGGCCTATTTAGCTTCCTCCCTTGCCATGTGCTACGGGCTCGATCCTGAAAGGCTCTTTACCGCGGGGCTTCTCCATGATTGCGCAAAGAACATCCCCAACGAAGAAAAATACAGCCTCTGTAAGCAGTATAAGATAAAGCTCAATGAGGTTGAAAAAAGAGCGCCCTATCTTCTCCATTCAAAGCTCGGGGCCTATATCGCGGAAAAGGATTTCGGCATAAAGGATAAGGAGATACTGAACGCCATCCGCTACCATACCACCGGCCGACCGGATATGAGCCTTACGGAAAAGATTGTCTTTGTGGCGGACTATATCGAGATAAACCGGACAGAGGCGCCGAACCTTAAGGAAATAAGGGAGATGGCATTTAATAACATAGATGACGCGGTGCGAAAGATCTTAATTGACACCCTGGATTATCTTTCAAAGGGATCGAGACCCGTGGATCCCACTACAAAGGAGACTTACGATTTTTATGGAAAACCTTGATATTGCAAAGGCTGCGGCAGAGGCACTGGAAAACAAGAAGGGTGAGGATGTGAAGATCCTCGACATAAGGGAACTGTCAGACTTTGCCGATTATTTTGTACTGGCCACCGGAAACAACAGAAACCAGATAGACGCCATGGAGGAAGCTGTGGGAGAGACCCTTAATAAAATTGGAGCCAACCACAGGAATACCGAAGGAAACAGGGATTCCAACTGGATCCTTATGGACTACGGCGATGTTATAATCCATATCTTTGATAAGGAAAGCCGGTCTTTCTACGATTTAGAGAGGATTTGGCGCTGATCGTGCCGCGGGCACGTTGGAGATTTTTACTCAATGAACACTGGTCACATCATCAGTAATGTGAGACCCGGCAGCATAGCCGAAGAAATGGGTGTGGAGAAGGGAGATGAGCTCCTTTCCGTAAACGGGGAAAAGATCCTCGATATCTTTGACTATCAGTATCTGACCGAGGACTCCCACGTAGTACTTCTCATTAAGAAACCGGACGGGGAAGAGTGGGAGCTGGATATAGATAAGGATCCGGACGAAGACCCGGGTATGGAATTTGAAAACGGTCTTATGGACGGATACCGGCGCTGTGCAAACAGATGCATCTTCTGTTTCATCGATCAGATGCCCCCGGGAATGAGGGAGACCCTGTATTTTAAGGATGACGATTCCAGACTCTCATTTTTGCAGGGAAACTATGTGACCCTTACCAATATGTCGGATAATGATATCGACAGGGTCATCCGCTATAATTTAAGCCCCATCAACATTTCCTTCCATACCACGAACCCTGAACTCCGTTCAATGATGCTGGGTAATATCCACGCAGGAGAAGCCCTTAAGAAAGCAGACAGGCTCTATGAAGCCGGCATAAGCATGAACGGACAGATAGTGCTCTGTAAGGGCATAAACGACGGAAAAGAGCTGGAAAGATCCATAAGGGACCTTTCAAAATACATTCCCCATTTGAAAAGCCTGTCGGTGGTGCCTGTGGGTTTAAGCCGTTTCAGGGAAGGACTTTTTGAATTAAAGAGTTTTGAAAAAGAGGACGCCATTGAGGTTCTGGATTTGATCCATTCATGGCAGGATAAGCTCTTTAAGGAATACGGAACCCACTTTGTCCATGCCGGAGATGAATTCTATTTTCTGGCGGACAGGCCCTTTCCGGAGGAAGAGAGCTATGACGGCTATCTCCAGTATGAGAACGGCGTGGGGATGGTGAGATCCTTCATAAATGAGTTTGAAGAAGGATATATCTCCTTAAAAAATGAGCCGGAGTTATGGCCGGACAGGAGCTTAAAAAAAGAGATATCTCTGGCAGACGGGCTGTTAATGAGCAGGGAGATTAAAAAGTGCTTAAATAAGCTGAATCAGCTCTACCCCGGTCTTACGGTGAGGCACTATGCTGTTAAGAATTTATTTTTCGGCGAGAGCATTACAGTAAGCGGACTCCTTACGGGACATGATATACTTAATGAGTTGAGGGGTAAGGAACTTGGAGAGAAGCTCTTTCTCCCGGAAAACCTTCTCCGGTCCGGTACGGATATGCTCCTTGACGATATGACACTTTCGGATATTTCCGCCGCCTTAAATATCCCGGTGGGGATCATAGAGACGGACGGAATGGATTTCATAGAAAAACTGTTACGAGGTTGAGTTAAATTGAGTAAACCCATAGTTGCCCTGGTGGGCAGACCAAATGTAGGAAAATCGACGCTCTTTAACCTTCTTGCGGGGGAGCGCATTTCAATAGTAAAGGACACTCCGGGAATTACCAGAGACCGGATCTACGCCGATGTGAACTGGCTGGACCGGGATTTTACCATCATCGATACCGGGGGCATCGATTTTGACAGTGACGATCAGATGTTAAAGCATATCAAAATGCAGGCAGAGATCGCCATTGAGACTGCGGATGTCATTATCTTTATAACGGATATAAAGTCCGGCGTCACGGATTCCGATTTAAACGTGGCGGATCTTCTCCGCCGTTCCGGAAAGAATACCATACTTGCGGTAAATAAGGTGGACAGTTTCCAGAAGTATGAGATGGATGTCTATGAATTCTATAACCTGGGGATGGGAGATCCTGTGGCTATTTCCGCAGGCCAGAAGCAGGGTATAGGAGATCTTCTGGACCGGGTTATCGAGCTGTTCCCGGAAAAGACAGCGGAAGAGGAAGAAGATACCAGACCGAAGATCGCTGTTGTTGGAAAACCCAATGTGGGGAAATCCTCTTTGATAAACAAGCTTATCGGAGAGGAAAGAGTCATAGTGTCCGATGTGGCCGGAACCACCAGGGACGCTGTGGATACGGAAGTTAAGCATAACGGTAAGGAATACATCTTTATCGACACCGCGGGCTTAAGGAGAAAGAACAGAGTCAAGGGGGATCTTGAGCATTTCATGATACTCCGTACCGTCAGTGCCGTTGAGCGCTCCGATGTGGTGGTGATAGTCATAGACGCGGCGGAAGGCATAACGGAGCAGGACGCAAAGATCGCAGGCATCGCCCACGACAGGGGAAAGGGCTGTATCATAGCCGTAAACAAGTGGGATAAGATAGAAAAAGACAATAAGACGGTAAACGAATATACAAAAGACATCAGGAATACCCTGTCTTTCATGCCCTATGCGGAAATAATTTTCATTTCCGCCCTTACGGGGCAGAGACTTCACAAATTATATGATATAATAGACAAGGTTATTGAAAGTGCAACCCTAAGGATACAGACCGGAGTCCTCAACGAGATCATGACAGAGGCGGTGACGCTGCAGCAGCCGCCGGCGGATAAGGGGAAGAGGCTTAAGCTCTTCTATATCTCGGAAGTGTCGGTGAAGCCACCTACCTTTGTGATCTTTGTAAATGATAAGGACCTCATGCACTTTTCATATACCAGATATATGGAGAATCAGATAAGGGAAGCCTTTGGTTTCGTCGGAACACCGATTAAAATATTGATAAGAGAGAGGGGAGACAAGTAAAATGGTCGCAAGGATAGTAAGTCTTTTATTAGGATATTTTCTGGGAACGATCCAGTCGGGATATATCCTGGGAGAAAAGAAAGGACTTGATATCAGATCCGTAGGTTCCGGTAACGCCGGCACCACCAATATGCTCCGTACCTTCGGAGTTAAGGCAGGAGTCATGACTCTGGCAGGGGATGTGCTGAAAACCCTGGCAGCTATGCTTATTTCCTATTATCTTTTCAGGAATCACTATCCGGACAGTATGCCACTCATTGTTACTTACGCAGGTTTCGGTTCCATATTGGGACATGACTTTCCTTTCCACATGGGATTCAGGGGAGGAAAGGGAATAGCCGCCACCGCAGGACTTATCATAGGTTATCAGAATCTTTTTCTGTTTATCGCGGGCTGTATAGTATTCTTCGGGCTTTTCCTCACCACACACTTTGTTTCACTCGGCTCCATCATGGTATGCCTTGCCCTCTTTATAGAGGTGATACTTATGGGCGAAGGGATCATCTTCCCCGGGAATATCTTTAATCAGATGCCGGCTGCAGCAAGGTACGAGCTCTATGTTGTTGTATTTATCCTGGCGGCTCTGGCCTGGTTCCAGCACAGGAGCAATATCTCAAGACTGCTCCACGGCAGGGAGAGACGCACCTATTTCAGTAAGGAGAAGAATCAGGCTGAGGCGGAGAGGTTTAAGAAATTAAACGGTTAATACATTCTCACAGTAGGCTGTTGGCAAGCTGCGCTGGAGGGGATGTGCGCGCATTAGATGCCGCTACGCGGCGGAGCGTTAGGGGACGTGCCGCCATTTAAAATCGGCTTCGCCGATGGGGCGGCACGGAGGAGCACATTAAAAATGTGCTCCAGGGGCTATTAGCTCAGCTGGGAGAGCGCCAGGTTCGCAATCTGGAGGTCAGGGGTTCGATCCCCCTATGGTCCATTAAACATAGAGGCTGTTTGCCTCGCGGAACGGGTTAAAGCGAAAGGTATTTTAGTAAGAGTCCCGTAGGTAGTACTTCACTATCTACGGGATTTATGATTTTACAGGATGGGGGAATTATGGGGACTGATATTGATAGTAAAAACAAAGGGGAAGAAAGGGCTAAGCCGGCGGCAAACGGCAGAGCTCTTCTGCCTATAGCCATATTCCTGGTGCTGTATCTTGGGAACGGCATTTTCTTTGAATATATCCGCCCGGTTGAGGGAGAAATGGGTTTTTATATCATCTCCGTGGTAGTTGTCTTCGGAATAGCTCTTATTGCTGCTTTTCTCCAGAACAGGACGCTGAGCTTTGAAGAAAAGATCCATCTATGCGCAAAGGGTATCGGAGACGATAATATCACGATAATGCTCTTTATCTTCCTGCTTTCCGGAGCTTTCAGCGGGATAGCCGGGGCGGCAGGTGGAGCGGCCAGTACTGCCAATATGCTCTTAAGCGTTATTCCTCCGAAGTTTGCTGTGATAGGACTCTTTGTTATCGCCTGCCTCATATCCATGGCCATGGGAACCAGCGTGGGGACCATTACGGTGCTTATCCCCATAGCAGCTGCGGTTGCGGAAAACGGAGCCATTTCACTTCCCATGTGCGTTGGTACCGTGGTGGGAGGCGCCATGTTTGGCGATAATCTTTCTTTTATTTCGGATACGACCATAGCCGCCACAAAGACCCAGGGAGTTGAGATGAAAGATAAGTTCAGGACAAACATAAAGCTGGCCCTTCCTGCAGCGGTTATGACACTGATCCTTTTACTCTTTCTTTCCGTAAACAGTAACCCTGCTCCTATGGGCAGCTTTGACTTTAATCCGGTAATTGCAGCGCCGTATTTTATAGTTCTCCTTCTGGCGCTTTCAGGGATGAATGTCTTTGTCGTACTGATCATAGGAGTAATTCTTTATCTTGCAGTGGGGATGATAACCGGGACTCTGGATTATGTGGGAAGCTTAAGCGCCATGGGATCCGGCACTTCCGGAATGTTTGAGACAATGATCGTTACGATCCTCGTAGCCTCAATTTCAGCGCTTATGCAGGCTGGAGGTGGGTTTGAGGCTATCCTTGATTTTATAAGAAAGCGCGCAAAGGGCAGGAAAGGCGGAATGGCGGGAATAGGCCTTTTAACAGCCTTTATGGATATTGCCACCGCCAATAACACTGTGGCCATAGTGATCGCAGCGCCAATAGCTAAGGAGATAAGTGATGAATACGGGGTGGACGGTAAGGTCACTGCATCACTCCTTGATACCTGTTCCTGTATCATGCAGGGGATAATCCCTTACGGAGCCCAGCTTCTTATAGCGGATAGCCTTGCGGGGATCAGCAGCCTGGAGATAATCCCGTGGCTGTTTTACCCCTTTATACTCCTGATCTTTGTTATACTGTCCATCATCAGAGAAAAGTAGAAAAGATGTTGCCGAAAGGAGGCTTGAAAAATGATAAGAGAAAATGTCGAAGACAGAAACTGTGTTTTATCCTGTGAGATATTTCCGCCGAAAAAGGATTCTTCCTTTCCGGGGGTGCTGGAGACCGTGGACAGGATCGCTGAACTTGATCCTGCATTCATTAGCGTGACCTACGGCGCAGGCGGCTCCAATTCCGGAAAACAGCTGGAGATACTTGACTATATCCGTAATAAAAAGGGGATCGAGGCCCTTGCCCATATCACAAGCGTGGGTTTCAATAAGGAGAAACTGGATGAAGGGTTAAGGAAATACGAGGAAAAAGGCATTGCAAATGTTCTTGCCCTCCGGGGAGACAGGCCGAAGGACATGACTGATGAGCAGTTTAATTCCAGGGAATTTGAGCACGCCTCAGACATGATCAAATATATGCGGAGCAGCGGAAAAACTGCGGATAAGCTCTGTATCGCAGGTGCCTGCTATCCGGAAAAGCATCCGGAAGCTCCGGATAAGCCCACAGATATTTTCTACTTAAAGGAAAAGCAGGACGCAGGCTGTGACATGCTCATAAGCCAGCTCTTCTTTGAGAATACCTTATTCTACAGGTTCTTAGACCATGCCGGGAAGAACGGCATTACTATCCCCGTTCACGCAGGCATCATGCCAATTACCGACAGCAATCAGCTGGGCCGTACGGTTACCCTTTCCGGAACCTCAGTTCCGAAGAAGCTTTCCGATCTTATCGCAAAATACGGAGAGGATCCGGATGAAATGAAAAAGGCCGGCATCGATTATGCCATAAACCAGGCCCTTGACCTGAGGGATAACGGAGTCCACGGCGTTCACGTCTACGCCATGAATAAGCCGGAACTCTGCGAAGCTCTGTTTAATGCGCTAAGAGGAT
>JAFSKT010000188.1 GCA_017448845.1 Lachnospiraceae bacterium | reverse complement strand
CTCTTCATAAATCTTACACCTATACCTTTCTTTGCCTTGGTCTTATGTACGATATCATCAAGCTTCTCTGTATTCTCGTCTGTTACATTTGCCTTAATGCTTTTCCCTATGTACCGAAGAAGGTTTTTAAGTTTCCTGTCATCTTCTCCGGCATCTTTCGGAAGGTCTCCGTTTACATACAGGTATATCCTGCGAATCCCATCATCATAGGGAATGTCGGGATGCGTTGTTATGATGCTCCCGGCTTCGTAATACATAGCATTCTTCCCGAAAGGATCAAAGGATAAAATGAAGATCGTCACCAATTCCGGCAGTTTATCATATTCTACGCCTGTTTCCAGGAGCTGTGCATCTATAAGGTCTCCATAATATCTGCTTCTTTTCGGGAGCATTTTCTTCTTTTTACTCTGTGTGTCAGGCTCCATATCATAGACCATGACATCCGGTTTGCCTTTACCTTTCTCTGACAGCTGCTCAGTTATATATGCATCCATCCTTATACCATGGGAGCTTTCAGATATGCCCGGCACAACCTTCTGAGCGGTATAGTTTATTTCTCCTATTTCCCTCTTCAACACCAGGCTCAGGATCATCCGGCATACTTCTTTGCCATTCTCTTCATCTGTTATGATCTCCGTGAACAGGAAATCATCAATGACATCCATTTCCTCAAGTGTCTTCTTACTTCTCGTTACTTCAGTGCACATACAGTATCCTCCTTATGCTTTGTTATTAAGCAGGAAAGACAGTATTGCGCATTTAGTTTCCTGCTCATTTTGGATTGGGTTTCAGAGCAGGGAATCTTTTAAGAAATAATAGAATTTAAGAAACGGAGATCCGTTTAGAATTATCTGCTCTATTCAGAGACGATAACACATAATGCCTTTAATAGCAATAGCGATTTATCATTTGATTTTCAACCCCGAAATATAACCTTGTTAAAGCGGTTCCGGTGGGGTATTATATATGCTGAAGTGTGCATAAATTCAGTGAAAAGGCACGATTTGAGTACAGAATACGGAGGACTGCTGTATGGATCAGATCATAGTTATTGCCGGCGACAAAAGCAAATACGAAGCGGATTTCAAAAAGTACGGTTTTTATGTGACCTGGAGCAGCTTTGATCTGAAGGAAGTGATAAAGATCCGGGACCGGTCGAATATCATACTGGTCTGCGCGGTAGATGAAGACTATGAGACCCTTAAAAAGCTGGGGTTTTATCTCAGGGATATATGCATTGAAGAAGAAAAGACCGTCTATCTCTATGGGAGAAAAGAAAAGGTGGAGATCATAAAGGAGCTGGTGCCATCCATGTATATAAAACTGGTGGTCTTATATCACGTTGCCTTTTCTACTGTGCCGGGTGAGATATTAAAGCATGAGTTTATGCCTGTCAGGAATAAGCCCACCTTCCTTATAATAGATAATGATACCGAATATGTAGGGAAACTGAGGCTCTATCTGGAGCCTTATTTCCAGATACTTGTGAGCCGCTTTGACTTTGAAGAGGCGGGCATGCTGCTTCTTAAATCGGATATAGTGTTGATAAGCATGGATGCCACCTTTACACTCAGGGAATTCATGAGTTTCTTCAAGGCTGTGATGACAAAAAAGCATTCACCGCTTTTCCACTTTTTCTATCTGGCATCCTCGAATTCCGAGAGATACAGGATGAATGCCGGCAGCGAAAATGAAAGCATCTCTTTCTCAAAGGAAATGGAAGTTTCAAGGGTTGCCGGTTATTTCGCGAAGTCCTTCGGTAAGGGGGAACAGTAAAGCATCAGACACAAAAAGATCAGGCTTCTTCAGAACGCCGGATGAATTCTTCCACTCTCTCCATCTCTTTGGCATGCTTTTCTTCCTGAAGTTTTTTCTCTTCCTCCAGGGCGTCTTCATATTTCATGAATTTTATGCCGGACTCCTTAAGGAGCTCAAGCCCCAGGCCTGTGGGGTATTCTCCTTTGAATATCACCTTTTTGATCCCGGATTGAATAATATGTATGCAGCAGAAGACGCAGGGCTGGGTTGTCACGTAGATGGCGGCTCCGTCACAGCTTGTGCCCCATTTTGCGCACTGGTCAATGGCGTTGGCTTCCGCGTGTCCCGCCCGGCAGAGTTCAAGCCCCTGTCCCGAGGGGATCCCCTTTTTCTTTCTTATGCAATAGCCTAAATCCGTGCAGTGGATGGCTCCGGCGGGAGCTCCGTTATAGCCGGTGGCTATTATCTGCTTTTCTCTTATTATGACGGCTCCGACCTGTCTTGACAGGCAGGTGCTGCGTACTTTGCTGTCTTCGGCGATCTCCATCGCCCATTCAGTAAAAAGTTTTCTCGCCATTTGTATTCCTCCGTGTACAATCTTCTTAATTATACAGCTTTACTTGCAGAATTGCCAGTACATGGGTTATACTCTTTAGCGGGATTTTTTTTCGGGATTTTAAGTTATGATCAGGACTATAATAAATGGTGACGATTTCGGTATCAGTGAAAACGTCAATGAGGCCGTAAGGGAATGCTTTGAAAAACGGCTTATCACCAACACCACCCTGATGGTCAATATGCCCTATGCGGATGAGGCTGTGAGGCTGGCGGAGGAGAACGGGTTCAGAGAGGCGGTGGGACTCCATTTAAATCTCACCAGCGGCTTCCCCTTAACGGAGCGCATAAAAAGAGAGAGGCGTTTCTGCAGGAAAGACGGAAGCTTTAACGCCTTTTTTGCACAGCATACCATGAGCCGGCTTGTGATCAGCAAGGCTGAGTCGGCGGCGGTAAGGGAAGAGATAGAGGCACAGATAAGGAAGTACTTTGAATACGGGCTTCCTGAGAGGCATCTGGATTCCCATCATCATGTGCATACCAACAGTTCCGTGATGGATGCGCTGCTGCCCCTTCTCACGAAATACGGTTTCAGGTCCGTGAGGCTTAGCAGGAACCTCTTCGTAAGGATGAATCCGGTGAAGAGGATATATAAGGGGTTATATAACGGTAAGCTTAAGAGGAACGGTTTCATCACCGCGGATTATTTCGGGTCCTATAAAGATCTTTCCGCAATGAACGGAAAGATAAGGGATGGCGCTCTGGTGGAGATCATGGTGCATCCCATGTATAATGAGGAAGGGGAGTTATGTGACACTAAGATACCCATGAAGAAGGTATCGGAACTCCTTGATTCATTAAATGCAGAAAGACAGCCGTATTTTCCGGTTTGAGGTATGGTTTTCGGATATGAAGAAAGTTGAAGCTAAGGGGATATTGAGGTTCATAGGGCTTGTCCCTCTTATCATGACCTTGTTTTTACTGATCCCCACTGTAATAATCTGGGCAATGGAGCGCCGGGCAGGATATATACTTCTGTTTTGCTGGGCTGTTTTTTTCCTTGCCTCTTTATTTTTATTTCTTACATCCAAGAGAAACATCAGAAGGGAGCTTATAAACTACGCTTCCGAATACGGACAGGTGCAGAAGGGCCTCTTAAAGGGGCTGGCTGTGCCCTACGCCCTTCTGGATGAGGATGCCCGTTTTGTATGGAGCAATACGGGATTTTCCGCCATCATCCATAAGGACAGGTTTTATTCCAGCTCCATAACTTCCTTTTTCCCGGAGATAACCAAGGATAAGCTTCCCAAGGACAATAAGGTGGTGAGCTTTGACATTACTTACGAAAAAAGGGATTACCGGGTGGATATGCGGCTTCTCCCCCTTAATGAGGAGAAGAAAGGGCGCAGCAGTGAGTTTGACGGCAACCTTATCGCCGTATTCTTCTTTGACGAGACGGACATCCACCTCTATATGCGCCTGAACCGTGAGCAGTCGCTGGTGGCGGGCCTTATCTATATCGATAATTATGACGACGCTCTGGAAAGCGTGGAAGATGTAAGGCGTTCCATGCTCACAGCCCTTATAGACAGGCAGATAAACAAGTACTTAAAGGACTATGACGCCATTGTTAAGAAGCTGGAAAAAGACAAGTATTTCACCGTGGTGAAGAGGGTGGACTTCGACAGGATGAAGGAAAACCGTTTCGCCATACTGGATTCCGTAAAGAATATCAGCATAGGAAACCAGATGTCGGTGACATTGTCCATGGGCTTCGGTTTAGAGGCGGAGACCTTCCAGATGAACAGCGAATATGCCAGGAATGCCATTGACCTGGCTCTGGGACGGGGAGGCGACCAGGCGGCTGTCAAGACCCCGGAGAATATCACCTATTTCGGCGGAAAGAGCCAGCAGGTTGAGAAGAGTACGAGAGTCAAGGCCAGAGTTAAGGCCCACGCCCTGAGAGAGATAATAGAGGGTAAAGAGAGAGTCCTGGTAATGGGACATAAGACCACGGACATAGATTCCTTCGGAGCATCCGTGGGTGTATTCAGGGCTGCGGATTCCCTAGGGAAAAAGTGCAACATAGTCATAAACGAAGTTTCCCCTTCCATCAAGCCTTTTGTGGAGGCCATTACCGAGGACAGGGAATACAGTGCGGATATCATCATTTCCAGTGACGAAGCGGTGCAGCTCTGCGATGAGAACGCAGTGGTAGTGGTTGTGGATACCAATAACCCGGATTATACCGAGTGTCCCGAACTGCTTACGGCGGCAAAGACCATAGTGGTGCTTGACCACCACAGGATGGGGACAGAAAGGATCGCAAACGCCACCCTTTCCTACATCGAGTCCTATGCGTCAAGTGCCTGTGAAATGGTATCCGAGATACTGCAGTATTTTGCGGACGGCATAAAGCTTAAGACTGCGGAGGCTGACTGTCTCTATGCCGGCATAATGATAGATACCAATAATTTCATGACAAAGACAGGAGTCCGTACCTTTGAGGCGGCGGCGTTCTTAAGGCGTAACGGCGCCAATGTGACCAAGGTCAGGAAGCTTTTCAGGAACGATCTGGATGAATATAAGGCCAGGGCCGAGGCCGTACAGAGGGCGGAGCTTTATCAGGGGAAATACGCTATTTCCGTATGCTCCGGAAATCTGGACAGTCCCACGGTGACCGGTGCCCAGGCGGCAAACGAGCTCTTAAATATCAATCAGGTGAGGGCGGCCTTTGTCCTTACGGATTACGATGGAAAGATCTATATAAGTGCCAGATCCATAGACGAGATCAACGTTCAGATAATTATGGAGAAATTCGGCGGCGGCGGGCATCTGAACATTGCCGGTGCGCAGCTTGAAGGAAAGGGCGTGGAGGAAGCGGTTAATATGCTTAAGGAAACGCTGGATGAAATGGAGAAAGAAGGAGAGATCCAATGAAGGTAATACTGCTTAAAGATGTGAAGAGTCAGGGAAAGGCCGGGGATATCATAGAAGTCAGCGACGGATATGCCAGGAACTTTCTTTTTACAAAGGGTTTGGGAGTTGAGGCTACTGCCGCAAACTTAAATGAGGCCAAATTAAAAAAGGCCAATGAGGAAAAAAGGGCGGCTGAAGACTTAGCTAAAGCCAAACAGACCGCGGAAGAGCTGAAAAATGTTTCCGTGACTGTAAAGATAAAGGCCGGTGCTGACGGAAAGACCTTTGGTTCGGTTTCTTCAAAGGAGATAGCTGAAGCGGTAAAGGAACAGGCCGGTATGGAGATAGATAAGAAGAAGATAGTCCTTAAGGATCCCATTAAGGCTCTTGGAAACTATACCATTCCCGTAAAGCTCCATGCGCAGGTTCAGGGAGAATTCAGTCTGAAAGTCGAGGAAGCGTAACTATTCAGAGACGAGGAGTTCTGAACAGATACGAAGTAGCTTAAACGGTAAGGGTAATGGATACAGATATCAGGACAATTGAAAGGATACCTCCATATTCACTGGATGCGGAGAGATCCGTTATAGGTTCCATGATAATGTCCGGGGATGCCATTATGAAGGCCTCCGGGATGCTGAATAGCGGGCACTTTTATGTGAGACAGTACGGGGTGTTTTTTAATGCCCTTGTCTCTATTTATAATTCCGGGAAACCGGTGGATTCGGTCACCATCATTGAGAAGTTAAAGGAAATGAAGGCTCCTCCGGAGTTACAGAACGCCCAGTTCATAGCGGAGCTCATAGAGAGCGTGCCTCACAGCGCGAATATAGAAGATTATGCCGGCATAGTCAGGGATTATGCCGTGAAAAGAGAGCTTATCAAGGTAAATGAAAAGATCGCGGCTGCCTGCTATGAGGGCGTGGAGAGCACTGATGTGATCATGGCCCGGGCCGAGAAGGAGATATTTGACCTGATACAGAGCAGGGGAAGCTCAGAGGGACTGGTGCCGATAAGCAGCATAGTCATGGACGTGCTGGACAGTATCCAGCAGGTACAGAAAGACGGCGGCAATGTGACCGGTATAGAAACGGGCTTCACGGAGATCGACAGGATGACTGCAGGACTGCAGAAATCTGATTTCATCCTGATAGCGGCAAGGCCTTCCATGGGAAAAACGGCATTTGCCCTGAATATTGCGGAATATGCGGCATTCAGGAAGGGAAAGTCGGTCATGATCTTTTCCCTGGAAATGCCCAAGGAACAGCTGGTAAAACGTCTTATCTCAATGGAATCTTACGTGGATGCTTCTAAGCTCCGTATCGGTGACATACAGGAAAAGGAGTGGGGCGACGTAATTGCAAGCGCGGCCATCATCGGAAGATCAAAGCTTACGATCGATGATACTGCGGCCATTTCCGTTGCCGAGATGAGGACAAAGTGCAGGAGGCTCAAGGTTGAGAGCGGTCTGGATATGGTGCTGATAGATTATCTGCAGCTCATGAGTTCTGACAGTACCAGAAGGGATGCCGGCAGACAGCAGGAGATCTCCGATATCTCCAGATCATTAAAGGCGCTGGCCAGGGAGCTGAATGTTCCGGTGGTGGCTCTTTCACAGCTTTCCAGAGATGTGGAAAAGAGAAATGACAAGAGACCTATGCTTTCCGATCTTAGGGAATCCGGAGCTATAGAACAGGACGCGGATCTGGTCATGTTCATTTACAGGGATGACTATTACAATCAGGATACGGAAGAAAAGAATATTGCTGAAATACTGATCTCCAAACAGAGAAATGGTGCGACGGGAACAAAGAAGCTGTTATGGCGTCCCGAACAGACCAAGTTCATGAATATGGAACACAGCACTCAGGAGGAATGATTGAAACAGGGGTTATTTAGGAAAGTAGCGGCTTTTGAAGGGAATCCGATGTATGAAAAACTGACGGAGAGAAAGAGTTCCCTTTATCAGAGGTCCGATGATATAAGAAGCGAATTTGCCAGGGATTATACCAGAATACTCCACAGCATGGCATTCAGAAGGATGAAGCATAAGACTCAGGTGTTCTATAATGCTGCAGGTTCTGATCATATCTGTACCAGGATAGAGCATGTTTCCCATGTGGAATCCGTGGCATGCACCATTGGAGAGTGTCTTGGGCTGAATATGGAACTTATCAAGGCCATAGCCATGGGACATGACCTTGGCCATGCACCCTTCGGACATGAAGGGGAGAAGACCTTATCAAAGCTCTCTGAAAATTATCTGGGAAAGCCCTTCTGGCATGAGAAGAACGGCCTACGTTTCGTGGATAAGATAGAGCTTTTGGAGGATAATTTCAGGCACTTTAAGAATCTCGACCTGACTTATGCAGTCCGTGACGGCATAATTTCCCACTGCGGAGAGGTGGATGACAACGCCATCAGGCCCAGAAGTGAGTTCATAGATCTGGAAACGGAATTCCTGAAGGCGGGGCAATACCAGCCTGTCACCTGGGAAGGTGCAGTGGTAAAGGTTGCCGATAAGATCGCATATCTGGGCAGGGATATTGAGGACGCCATGTCCCTCGGGATCCTGGACCGGGGAAATGTGAAGGAACTGGAAGAAATGGCCGGAGATGACATGGAAGGCGCCGTAAATACCGGCGTTATCATGCACAGCATGATAATCGACATCTGCAGGAATTCCAGTCCGGAGACCGGTATAGCCTTAAGCGATGAGGGGCTGGACACCCTTACCCGTATCAAGAAGTTTAATTATCAGCATATTTATAATAATCCTAAGTTAGATCCTTTCGTCCACTACTCGGAGCTGGTGCTTGTGGAACTGTTCATGGCGTTAAGCGATGTGTATGACGGGGATAAGACCTTTGAAAGGATACATGAGGCTGAGGCTTTTTATCCAACGCTGATGAAAACCTTCGGGAATTACCTTGCAAGGTATGTCACCCTTCCCGGCGCAAGGATAGCCATCGCCGGGTATGAGAGGCCGGAATGCGATAACGAGAAGATATACGGCGCCCTTTCCACGGAAAAGGAATTCACCCAGGCGGTTATTGACTATATCTCCGGAATGACTGACAGTTTTGCCATATCCACTTATCAGGAACTGCTGAGGTATTGATATGGGTGGAGGACGTCTTTTCGACTTTGACGGGCCGTTTTTCAGCTTTTTTGACAGGCTCTCGGATATAGTGATATTGAATGTGGTATTCTTTGTCTGCTGTCTCCCGGTCTTTACCATCGGGGCGGCCCTCACAGCCCTTTCCACCGTCACCCAGAAGATGGCGAGAAAGGAAGAGGGATATATAGTAAGAGGTTTTTTCCGCTCATTTAAGCAGAATTTTTTGCAGAGTACGGGAATCTGGCTTATACTGTGCTTTTTAGGCCTGATCTTTGCGCTTGATATAAGGATACTGAGGGGAATGGAAGGCGGACCGGTGATCTCCGCGGCGCTGGGAGTGCTTTTAGTATTGGGGTTGATATATTTTTTCGAATTTATCTATGTGTTCCCCCTCCTTGCGAAATTTGACAACAGCATATTAAATACCATGAAGAACGCCCTGCTGCTGGCGGTTAAATACCTTCCATGGACTATTGTTCTGACACTGCTTGCAGTATTGCCATATATTGCGTTATATTATTACTTAGGGGTCATGATACCGGTTTTCATGCTGGGAGGATTTTCGCTGATATCCCTCGCCAGTTCATATATATTTAAAAGGCTTTTTGATCCCTTGATAAAAGAGGAAGAGACAAGTTGAATCCGGGTAAAAGAGAGATAAGTAATTATAAAAGGCTTACGATCCAGATAGTGCTTTTTACGATAGCACTTCTGGTCTATTGTGCTGTTTCCACCAGCTTATTCGGGAAGCAGGTAAGAGCTAAGGCGGAGAAGAGCTTTCTCCAGTCTGTAAAGGCTTCTTCTTCCGGACTGGAAAATGAGATCGGGGGAAAGCTGTACCCCGTACGGGCTTCGCTTCACACCGCGGCAGGCTTTATTTCCAGCGACGGAGCAAACGTGCCTCCCGAGCATTATGTGGATTTCCTTTCTAAAATGAACAGAAACATGGCTACGGACTGTATCTTTGTCTTTGATACTGAAGGAAATATCACCTTCCATGACGGTACTGCCGGAAAAGCCAATGATCTTCCATGGTTCGATGAGGTTCTGCAGGGAAGGGAAGTGGTGGATGCCTATTATGTTTCCCTGAACAACATAGCCGGTGAGAAATTTGTGATATCCTGTCCCATCTGGGGGAAGGGTAAGGTTACAGGTGCCATTACCGCCATTATGCCGGTAAGTCTTTTTGCGGAGGCCGCCTCCCATAACCGGATGGAATGGAACGCAGGTTATATCCTGATAAACAGGGTGGGAAAGGTGCTGGCTATCACCGGGATCTCGGTATTTTCACAGGATAAGGTGATGTTTGACAACGACACCTTTAAGTTCAAGGGGAATACGACCGTAGAATCCTTTACCAATGAGATGGAGGGCGGTAAGAGTGGGGGATTCTACTGCACCATCGGGAGCAAGGACTATTATGTGCGTTACGAGCCCCTTAAGGGAGACAGATGGTATCTGCTTTCCCTGGTGGCGGAAGAGCACAGGAATACCCAGATAAACAGCCTGGTAAATATCGTGGAAGAGCAGGGCATGGGCTTTGTGATCGCCTTCCTGATCTTTGTATTCCTTGTGGTAAGGGCCTTCCTTACAGAGCTTAAGTCCGACAGCCGTTCCATGTCGAAACTTCAGAACGACGCGGAGAAGGATCTCCTTAC
Organism: Lachnospiraceae bacterium; assembly: GCA_017448845.1. Taxonomy (GTDB): domain Bacteria; phylum Bacillota; class Clostridia; order Lachnospirales; family Lachnospiraceae; genus NK4A144. The sequence continues at coordinate 3,794 of JAFSKT010000188.1, read as the reverse complement.
CGGTGTCTACAACAAGCTTTCCACAGAGAAGTACATACGGGAATATATGGAAAAGGGCGGAAGCAGCGGTCTTTTCTATATCATAGACTTAGACGACTTTAAGAAGATAAATGACAACTACGGCCACGCCTTCGGAGACGAGGTCTTAAAGACCGTGGGCAAGAGGCTTATTACCGAGTTCCGTGCCACCGACATAATCGGAAGACTGGGCGGCGACGAATTCTGTGTATTCTTAAAGGATCTCGCCAATGAAGAGGAAAAGAATGTACAGATAGAGAGGATGGCTAAGGTGTTCAAGGACATCTATGCCGGAGAACATGTGAAATACAATCCCACCGCCAGCATAGGCGGAGCTGAGTTCCCCAAGTACGGCAAGACCTTTGAAGAGATATACCGTGCTGCGGACAGCGCCCTCTATGACGTTAAGAGAAACGGAAAGAACGGCATCAAGATCTACGAGAGAAATGGTTAAGTTGTACATGTTTTTAAAAAAAGTTTGGTCAACACTTGCATAGTCGCGGCTATGACCTTGTGTTATCATTTCATCTGTGAGCGGCCTGAATAAGGCGCTGTCTGTTATGAATTCACATTTTAGGAGGAAGATATGGCAAGTTTATCACTGAGTCACATTTACAAAAAATACCCAAATGGCTTTGAGGCTGTTAAGGATTTCAATCTGGAGATAGCTGATAAGGAATTCATCATCTTTGTCGGACCTTCAGGCTGCGGAAAGTCTACAACACTCCGTATGGTAGCAGGACTGGAAGAGATCACCTCCGGTGAGCTGAAGATCGGCGACAGGGTAGTAAATGACGTTGAGCCCAAGGACAGGGATATCGCCATGGTTTTCCAGAACTATGCCCTTTATCCTCATATGACAGTTTATGATAACATGGCTTTCGGACTTAAGCTCCGTAAGGTTTCCAAGGCCGAGATCGACCAGAAGGTTCGTCAGGCAGCTGAGATCCTTGATCTCCAGAAGCTCCTTGACCGTAAGCCCAAGGCTCTTTCCGGCGGACAGAGGCAGAGAGTTGCAATGGGACGTGCCATCGTTCGTAACCCTAAGGTTTTCCTTATGGACGAGCCTCTTTCAAACCTTGATGCAAAGCTCAGGGTACAGATGAGAATAGAGATCGCTAAGCTTCATCAGAAGCTGGGCACCACCATAATCTACGTTACACATGACCAGACAGAGGCTATGACCCTTGGTGACAGGATCGTTGTTATGAAGGACGGAGTTATCCAGCAGGTTGACACCCCCCAGAACCTCTATGACAAGCCCGGAAACCTCTTCGTTGCAGGATTCATGGGATCTCCTCAGATGAACTTCCTCGATGCAAAGGTTAAGGTTGAGGGAGACAAGGCAAGCCTTGATATCGCAGGACATAACATTCCTCTTCCTCCCGCAAAGGCTAAGAAGGTCATCGATGGCGGCTATGACGGAAAGGTTGTTACCTTCGGTATCCGTCCCGAGGATGTTTATGATTCCGAGATGGCTGTAAGCTCACTTAATCCCGAGGCTGTTTTCGAAGCCGAGATCAGGGTTTACGAGCTCCTTGGCGCAGAAGTATTCCTGTATTTCGATTTCGCTGAGTTCTCAATGACAGCCCGTGTTGATCCCAGGACCACAGCTCGTCCCGGCGATAAGGTTAAGTTCGTTCTCGACACCGAGAAGATCCACATCTTCGACAAGGACACCGAGAAGACCATCACCAACTAAACTTGGTAATTCAGGCGCTGTTCTTCGGAACAGCGCTTTTTTTGTTGATAATTTAATGGTATACTATGGAATGTCGGATTCACCATATAAAGATGAAATAAGTTGGGGTACATTAAATGATCACTAATCAGATGTATAAAACCTGCCTGGATGAATTAAAGCTTATCGGGAAGACTGGACTGGCGCTTTACGATATTGACGGAACCCTTGTCTATGCTACGGATGAGGATATCGATATCAGCCCTGTCAGCATAAGGTCCTTCTTAGACAGTAATGCGGATTCCCAGGTGCTGTCCCGGTTCCGCCTGTTCCGGGTGAAGGAGGGGGACACAGCCATATTTGTGACGGTGGCAAAGAATGAGGGGGAAAACGCCACCCTTATGGGAAGAGTGGCTGCCAGCGAGATAGCTAATTTAGAGAGGGCATCAAAGGAAAAGTTCGATAAGAATTCCTTCTTCCAGAATCTGCTTTTGGACAATCTCCTTTTGGTGGATATTTATAATAAGGCGAAGAAGCTCCATATAGACGCGGAGAAGAAGAGGGCTGTCTATATAATAGAGCAGAAGGACGAGAAAAACGGCGACAACATTGTGGAAGTCATAAAGGGGCTTTTTAACGGTTCCAAGGGCGATCATGTCACAGCCGTGAACGAAAGGGAGATCATCTTGATCAAGAACCTGGAGTCTGATGACAGTCCGGAAAACATGAAGTCCATCGCGGCAATGCTGGTGGATATGATAAATACCGAGGCCCTGGCGGATGTAAGGGTGAGCTACGGAACGGTGGTAAATGAGATAAGAGAGGTTTCCAGGTCCTATAAGGAAGCCAGGATGGCCATGGATGTGGGCAGGATATTCTACGGCAATGAGAATGTTTCCGCCTATTCCGAGCTGGGAGTTGGAAGGCTTATATACCAGCTGCCGGAGAATCTCTGCCTTTTCTTCCTTCATGAGATATTCGGGGACAATATCCCCAATCATCTGGATGAGGAGACGCTGCAGACCATTGACCGTTTCTTTGAGAATAACCTGAACGTGTCTGAGACTTCGAGACAGCTCTATGTCCACAGGAATACGCTTGTTTACAGGATAGAGAGGCTCTTAAAGACCACCGGGCTTGACATAAGGAAATTCGATGATGCCCTGACCTTAAAGATCTCCCTGATGGTCATCAACTATTTAGCCTATTTGAATGAGCGGAAAGGGTAAAGCATGTCTCCCGATGAGAAGTATATGAGAGAGGCCCTGAAGCAGGCTAAAAAAGCCTATGACTTAAAGGAAGTCCCCATAGGCTGCGTGGTAGTAAGAGAAGGGGACGGAAAGATCATAGGAAGGGGTTATAACAGACGGAATACGGACAAGAGCACCCTGTCCCATGCGGAGATCACTGCCATAAAAAAGGCGAGCCGGGTTTCCGGGGACTGGAGGCTTGAGGACTGTACGATATATGTCACATTGGAACCCTGCCCCATGTGCGCAGGGGCCATAGTCCAGTCCAGGATGAAGAGATGCGTTTACGGTGCGGCTTCCCCGAAATCCGGCTGTGCAGGGACCATCCTTAACATCTTAAATGAACCCGGCTTTAACCATCAGGTGGAAACCGTTTCCGGCGTTCTCGGGGAAGAATGCACGGCCATATTGCAGGATTTTTTCAGGGATCTGAGGATAAGGCTGAAAGCGTAGGCTTTTTACACTTCGCCTTGCTTGATTCCTGGTGGAAATTACCGTCTCTCCCGGCGCAGTTTACTTGAGTATCGTCGATTTTTCCGTGTAGTCAAGTAATTAAGGGCTTTCCCGGCATGGAGATTACTTGAGTATCGTCGATTTTTCCGTGTAGTCAAGTAATTAAAGGCTTTCCCGGCATGGAGATTACTTGAGTATCGTCGATTTTTCCGTGTAGTCAAGTGATTAAGAGCTTTCCCGGCATGGAGATTACTTGAGTATCGTCGATTTTTTCGTGTAGTCAAGTAATTAAAGGCTTTCCCGGCATGGAGATTACTTGAGTATCGTCGATTTTTCCGTGTAGTCAAGTGATTAAGAGCTTTCCCGGCATGGAGATTACTTGAGTATCGTCG
>JAFSKT010000187.1 GCA_017448845.1 Lachnospiraceae bacterium | reverse complement strand
CTTACCTCCTTTTCACTCAATACTGTTAATAGCTACTGAGCAAGGGGAAGGAGGGATTAGATCATTGGAACATCCCGTTCTTTTGGTCTTCTCTGTTCCTCTGTTCGATTATGTTATAGCACTTAAATTAGCACTCGTCAATAGAGAGCGCTAACAATATTTGTGAAATATTTGTGAACTGTCTATGCTGCGTGAGCAGAATGGTTATAAAGAGGAGACCGATGAAGAGTTTTTGTCGGAAGCATTAACACTGTTGAGAAAGATCACGGATGAGGCTGCTAAGAAGAACCTTCTGGCTCAGATCAAAGCAATATCTACATTATGAAAAAGTGGTATCGGGAGACCAGTACCTTTTCTTTTGCCTACGGGTTGACTACCAGTCAACCGGAGTTGACTGTTTGGGGAACGATTTATAGATGATGTCAACCTATAATAAATCTTGTCAACGAGATACAGAGAAGCAAAACCGGTTAGGCTTCAGAAATTCTTTTAGGAGGCAATTATGGAATCTGAAGCAATAAAGTTTGACGAGTACCTTGCAAACAACCTTGAAAAGAGATTTGAATTCCTATATGAAAACTATTCTATTATGAAGATTCTCATTAAGGACTATAAGGAGGATGTATTCTACAGTAGTTATTCTATATTTCATTTTCATTTCACTTTCATTTCTGAAATACGATTCTGAAACTTCTGCTTGTTCACCCAAAAAACAAAATCATTGCAGGAGCTTTCGGAAAGCAATACTGTAGTGAAAGACTCCTGCGGAAAGGAGTCACTATGGAGATCAATCGGGAATACCGGTCGAGTGTTTTTGCAATGCTTTTTAATGACAGGAAGGAGCTGTTAACGTTGTATAATGCTATCAACGGGACAGCTTATACGGAGGAGGATAGAGTGATATCAGAGCTGCCGTTTTACGGCAGCTCTTTTTGTTCACAGAAAAAACACGGAATTATGAAATTTGCGTCACAAATTGGGACTAACTTTCAGTACAGGCGTTGCGGAGGAGGTGCTTGACCAATATCGCAAACGATCCTTACATTTTTTTTAAGGAGGCGTGACAGATCATGGGAAGGACAGCAGGATTTGTGACAGGAAAGAAAAAGAGGTTTGCTTGCGGACTGTTGGCGGCCGGAGTGCTGGCGGCGATTACGGTGCTTATGCCGGCTGCGGTTTTTGCGGACGAAGCAGATACGAACAGCCAGACAGAGGCGGTAAGTCAGGCAGGTGGGGTGGTCTTTAGCACAGACTACCCCGGGATTACGGTAAAGCCAGGCGGAGCCTCAACATTTCCGCTCTATATAACAAATACCGGTTCGAAGGAGACCACGGTTGCGCTTGAAGCGGAAGATCTCCCGGAGGGCTGGGAGGGAGCATTCAAGAACACCTCAAATGAAGTGTCCATGGTTCATGTAGGTGCTCATCAGAAAAAAGAGGATTCCCCGTCGCTTTCCTATTCACTGACCGTTCCGGAGGATGCGAAGGAGGATACCTACACGATCACCTTGAACGCGAAGGGCGGCAGCGTGAACGAGGAATTAAAGCTTTCCGTCAAGGTTGATGCGGAAGAGAAAAAGCTCGGTGTTGATACCTTCACCACGGATTACGCTCAGCAGGAGGGTCCGGCCGGAACAAAATTCAGTTATACCGCGAAGCTTACCAACAACAGCGGAGAGAATCAGACCTATTCAATGTCTGTTCAGGGAGCGCCGGAGGGCTGGAACGTAACCTTTACTCCTTCGGATGCCGGCAGCGCAACATCTTCAGTTCCGGTAGAAGCCGGCGCAACTTCTTCGATCGCTGTGGCAGTCACACCCGCGCAGAATGTAATGGCAGGTGAGTATCCTCTCACGTTCATGGTGGACAGTGCAGGAGAGACACTCGAGCTCCCGGTTACCGTTAAGATCACCGGTACCTACGGCCTTACGGCGACTACGCCCAATGGCAATCTTTCCACCAGTACCTATGCGGGTGAGTCGAAGGATGTAGTTCTTTCCATACAGAATACGGGCAATATCGACCTCAGCAATATAAGCCTTAAGGCACAGGCTTCCACCGACTGGAAGGTCACATTTGACGAGGACACCATCAGTGATATTCCCGCCGGACAGAGCAAAGAAGTGACCGCCCATATTACTCCTGCGAAGGATGCGATCCTCGGGGACTACGCGGTTCTTGTCACTGCGTCAAATGAAGTGGTCAAATCCGAATGCGACTTGAGAGTTGCCGTACAGAATCATACGGGCTGGGGAATTGTGGCGGTTGTGATCATCGCGGCCCTGGTTGCCGGATTGGTTTACATAATTCGAAAGTTTGGAAGAAGATAAACAGTGAGGCAGGCTATGACAGATACACCGATTATCCGCATCATGGATCTGACAAAGGCTTATGGCTCGAAAACAGCCGTAGATCATCTTAATCTGGAGATCAGACGGGGAGAGATTTTCGGTCTGCTCGGACCGAACGGTGCGGGAAAAACAACAACAATATTAATGCTCCTGGGCTTGACCGAACCTACTCATGGAATGGCATTGATCGACGGGCATGACTGCACAAGGCAGTCCATGCTGGTAAAGCGGATCACCGGATATATGCCGGACAACATCGGGTTTTACAGCGATATGACAGGACGTGAGAACCTTCGTTTCATGGCGAGGCTTAACGGTATTCCGGAGCATGAGATCAATCCGCTGATCGACGGTTTGCTGGAAAAGGTGGGAATGACCCACGCTGCGGATCAGAAGACGGAGACCTATTCAAAGGGTATGCGCCAGCGTCTCGGGATCGCGGACGTCCTTATTAAGGATCCGGAGGTCATCATAATGGATGAACCCACAACGGGCCTTGATCCGGAAGGTATGCGGGAGTTTTTAAGCCTTATAAAGCAGCTGAGCGTTGAGGATAAGAAGACGATCCTGGTATCCAGCCATCAGCTCTACCAGATCCAGCAGATCTGTGACAGGGTCGGTATTTTCGTGGACGGAAACCTGATCGCCTGCGGAGGTATCGATGAGCTCGGAAGCCAGATCGAGACGGAAGGGCACTACACTCTGGAGATTGAGACCGAGCCCTGCGACAGCAGATTTCTGGGATTTATTGAGGGACTTAAGGGAATGACCGGGATAACAAAGAACGGCAATACCTTTGTAATCAATTCCTCGGAGGATCTTCGGGAGGAAATCACAAAGTACCTTATAACGAATGAATATAAGCTCTTGCATCTGCATCAGAAGGGCGGGGATCTCGATGAGATCTACCGTGTCTATTTTGAAGAAGCTGAAAAAGAAGGAGATGACAGTGATGGTAAAGACGGCAGCAGGAAACGCCTTTTCGGCCGCAGAGGGGCATAACAATAAGAGTATCCGTTATCACAGCCTTACGGCTCTCTACCAGAAGGAAATGGCAGATCACGTAACGGGAAAAAGGTTCATCATTATCCTGATCCTGGTGATCGCTATGACGATCGCAAGCGTTTACGGCGCGGTTACGGGCATAGGCAGCGCGCTTAAAGACGCGGCAGCGGATCCGAAGGCTTCGTTTGATGCAAGCTTCATGTTCTTAAAGCTGTTTTCCACAGGCGGAAGTTCAATACCCTCGTATATGTCGCTGATCGCCTTGATCGGGCCGTTCATCGGGCTTATCCTGGGCTTTGACTCGATCAACGCGGAAAAAAATAGCGGCACCTTAAACCGCCTTGTGTCACAGCCCATCTACAGAGATTCCATCATTATCGGCAAGTTCCTGGCCTCAAGTACGCTTATCACTGTCATGATCTTCAGCTCAGGAATCGCGGTGGGCTGCGCAGGCTTTCTCTGCTCCGGGATAAGACCCACAGGTGAGGAGCTTGTGAGGATCCTGATCTATTTGATCTTTACTGACATTTACGTCTGTTTCTGGCTGGCAATGGCCATGCTGTTTTCGGTCTTTACCAGGCAGGCAACGACCTCGGCTCTTTCTTCGATCGCCTTGTGGCTCTTTTTCGCGATTTTCATGAGCCTTTTAGCCGGAATTATGGCGAATGCGGCCTATCCTGTCAATACAGAGTATCAGCAGGCGGTCAACGGCCTTAAAAACTATGACCTTAATCTTAACTTAAACCGTCTTTCTCCGTATTATCTTTATTCCGAGGCCGGTTCCGTGCTTATGAACCCCGCGACCAGGGCGATCAACGCCGTGTCCTACGCCCAGCTGGTAGGGGCACTGCGCGGTTACCTGCCGCTGGGTCAGAGCCTACTGCTGATCTGGCCTCATCTGGTAGGACTGCTGGCGCTTACCTTTGCTGCGTTTACGATATCGTATGTGGGCTTTATGCGCCAGGAGATAAGAGGGAACTGAGTTCCCCTTGCTTCGGCTTATGCTGGTCGTGATATCAGGGCTGTCGTTTTATGGCGCTAACCCTTGCAATCCCATCTCCTTCGCTTATAATAAAAATCCAATTCTTGCGGATGTTTTTGGTCGAATGCGACTTATGGAGCGTAGGGGAAGTGGATTTAAAAAGATTCTTGATGCCTATGAGGCTCAGGAGCGATATAAGGAAGAATAAAAGCCTGTGTTTTATACGGATGGTTATAATTTCTTCCTTACGCCTTGGAACCTGAACTATGCTTATGATAAAGCGCAAAATAAAGCGCAAAAGAGCCAGATGACAGACAGAGAGCATATATTGTTGCTTCTTAAGGAAAATCCATCATTAACGCAAGTTGAGTTGTCAGAAATGATAGATAAATCCAGAAGAGCAGTGCAAATGCTGATGAAAAAATTATTAGAAGAGGGAACGATTGAAAGAATCGGCTCTAAGAAAAAAGGATCATGGCTTGTGAAAAGAGATCTTTTTCTCTAAGCGATCTCAGTGTTGAGAAGGAACTGGAACAGAATAAATTAGAGGATGTCTTCAGATGAACGGGTCGAAAGAGGAATTATGCATTGTAAAATTGAGAAAGATCTGTGAAGGGAACTTTGAATCTGATGAGTACAGCCTGAATGGTCCTAAAGAGTGTGCTGTATGTATTGAAAAAAGCCGTGGAGGATGGAGCGTGTATGAGAAAGAGAAGAACTCATATAACGACTCCTGCCTGTTTCAATAATTGCTCAGAAGAGTGCGTGATCCTGATTTTGGTTAAGTAGTTGGTTAAGTTGGAAAAGAGGAGGCCCGGAAAGCTCCTTTCTATCAGTATTTCAGAGCGTTTGACTGACGGGCTCGAATCCCGTCTGTCGCTCTCGCCAAAGAGCTCGTGAACTACCGATTTTAAGGGGTTTGCGAGTTTTTTATTTTGTAAAAATAGTGGTTACCCATGGTTACCATTTGGTTACTATGTGGTTACGCCTCAAGGGCGCTACGTGCCTGTTCCACATCGGCCTTTGTGAAATAATTCTTCATGGCCACATCGGGGGAATTCCCAAAGAGTTTGGAGGCTAATATAACATTTCCCCCAGAATTATTTACCACCTTCGTGATTCCATT
>JAFSKT010000015.1 GCA_017448845.1 Lachnospiraceae bacterium | reverse complement strand
TTGACGAGTGCTAATTTAAGTGCTATAACATAATCGAACAGAGGAACAGAGAAGACCAAAAGAACGGGATGTTCCAATGATCTAATCCCTCCTTCCCCTTGCTCAGTAGCTATTAACAGTATTGAGTGAAAAGGAGGTAAGCATTATGTTAAGACCTAGTATTTTTGGAGAAGATTTATTTGACGACTGGTTCGCATTCCCGGATTTAAGAGATCTGGACAGAACCGAAAGAAAACTGTACGGCAGACATGCCGACAGGATGATGAAGACCGATGTTCATGAGCATGACGATCACTACGAAGTAGATATCGACCTGCCCGGCTTCAAGAAAGAAGAGATCGGTCTGGAGCTGAACAACGGATACCTCATCGTCAGTGCAAACAAGGGTCTGGATAAGGACGAAAAGGATAAGAAGGGCAAACTTATCAGACAGGAGCGTTATTCCGGATCAATGCAGAGAAGCTTCTATGTCGGCGAGAACATCACCGAGGAGGACATCAAGGCAAGCTTCAAACACGGTGTATTGAACCTCACCCTTCCTAAGAAGGAAAAAGAGAAACTCCCCGAAAAGAAACAAATACTCATCGAAGGATGACGTTAAAATGGGCCTGCGGATTTCCCGCAGGCCCTTCTTATATTCTTCTCACCTTATCATAGAAGTGCTAGACAAAAGAAAATGTACCGGTCTCCCGATACCTATTTTTCACAAAGCAGAAGCAGCTTTTATCTGTGCCAACAATACTTTTTTAATCGTTTCATCCTTAATCCCCTCCAGCAAAGACAGTGCCTCAGATAAGAAATCATCGTCACTATAGGTATAACCGAGTAGATAGTTCGGTGTAGTCTGAAGCACTCTGGCCATCTCTGCCAGTCCGCTAGCTCTCATCTCCTTCTTATCATTCTCATAATATGAAATCGTTGACTTCTCTACGAATAATGCTTCAGCAAGTTCCTCCTGGGTCATTCCAAGGCTGTCTCTTGGTGCCGGGATCATCATTTGGAATTCGATACCGTAAATGACAACCTCCCGGAGATTATTGAAATGTATACAACACAAAACAGTATGCTGGCCGATGGGGGAATAGAATAGGTAAGCCCGCAGGCATGAAGCATCTCGGCCAAGTTACATGCCGGCGTATGCCCTGGAGCTTCAGATCCTGCTTGAATTTTACTTAACCAAAAACGGCCTCAACTTAACCAAAAATAACAGGTATTATCGAAACATGAAAGCAGCGGAAACCCCAGTAAAATCAGGGTTTCCGCCACCAAAGAAAAAGAGCGACAGACGGGATTCGAATTGTTCCGTCAGCCCGAAAAGAAAGGAGAATACAGGGTTTCCGAGCCGTCATTTTTGTCATTCACGCACCCATTCACGCAGTCTTTCGCTCTACCGTAATAGTATTATGCGATTGCGCTTTGCGGTCTCCGGCGGTGTGAGAGAATCAGTTTATTACATCATCTTCCCGCGGTCTCACATGCGGTGCCTTTTTAAGCACGCTCATGTACTTATCTCTACTCGCCGTTGATCCACGATTTTCAATGTATTTTGCTGTATCAAGAGCCGTAAGCTTCTCTATGACAGCAGAGGTAATAAATTGATTGATCGATACGTCATCCTCACGTGCGAAAGATTTAACTGCATCGTGGATGGAATTCGGTAGTCTGACACTTAATGTAGCCATAATCTCACCGCCTTTCTTCTAATAGCCGTATAAACTCTCCGGGATTCACTATATGGATTCCGTATTGCTCTGTTCCCCGGAAGTCTCTTTTATTAAATGTAACGATATAGGTACTCTGTGATGCGAGCGCCAGTTCTAAAACATGATCATCAAATGGATCCTTCAAATGAGGTCTCCACAGGTAGAAGATAGGTGTTTTTTTTGCAATTCTGCAAATGTAATCGATAAAATCATCAATATCCTCTTCTGTGAATATTTCAGGAGGCAGGTGTTTCTTCAGCTGCTCCTCATATTCCAGTATAAGCGGGACGGAAATACAAACATCAAATTCATTGCTTGGAAGCATTTCCAGAAGCTTGTGGGAATACCCCATATCGCTCTGCAGTCCCGATACTAATACGTTTGTGTCAATCACTATCTTCATATTGGTATTATATATAATACCGCCAAATCCGTCAACCAGTTATATGAATAACTTAAGGGTTTTGGAGCATTTGCCATATATGAATTCTTCAAAAATACATCTATACATAACTTAAAGATTAGAATGAAATAGGACACACAAACGTGCAGATACTTTGTCTGAAATCCCTGATTCTATCAGATCTCCGTATCATATACTGATAGATGCCGCTTCCGTGCTATAATAATCAGGCTGATACAGAGTATGCATGTCATTTTAAGAGCAAAGGAAAAAGAAAACAGATACATATGCATTCCACTACGCCTCTTCAATAGCTCCCACAGGGCAGCCGTTCTTTGCAGTCTCTGCATTTTCAAGCTCGCCGTCCGGAACATCGTCAGGGATGGCTGCCGCCACACCTGAATCTGTCATGGAAAACACCGCCGGACAGGTTCCCTCACAAAGCCCGCATCCAATGCATCCTTCATTAACCACGTACTTCATAAACGCCTCCTTCCTTTTTGAGAGATTAGTCCAATATCCTTCCATCCCGTGAGATAGTCACTATCTGCCATGGTATAAACTTACCACTGTCCTTCAGGGCATTTTCAACTGCCCTCTGGAGCCCTCCGCAACAGGGAACTTCCATTCTGACAACAGTAACACTCTTTATATCATTCTTTGAAATGATCTCTGTCAGCTTATCAGTATAATCCACATCATCCAGCTTGGGACATCCAATAAGGGTTATCTTCCCTTTCATGAAATCTTCATGCATATTTGCATAGGCATATGCTGTACAATCTGCCGCGATCAGGAGCTTAGCCCCGTCATAAAAAGGCGCTTCTGTTGGAAGAAGCTTTATCTGGCATGGCCACTGATTCAATCTTGACACCGACCTTACGCCCGACTGTTGCTGTACAGTATCATTTTCAGCTTCTTCATTTCTTTTAAGCTCCATAAACCTCGATCCCGGGCATCCCTGCCCGGCTGCATGACTCTCCATTTCATTCATCATCTTCTTTCTCTTTGCCTCCTCTACAGCTTTCTCGTCATATTGAGGAGCCTCCCTTTCCTCAAAGGTGATGGCTCCCGTCGGGCATCCCGGCAGACAGTCCCCGAAACCGTCACAGAAATTTTCCCTTACAAGCTTTGCCTTGCCATTTACCATGTCTATCGCTCCTTCGTGACAGGCATTGGCACAAATCCCGCACCCATTACACTTCTCTTCATCTATATGGATTATCTTCCTTATCATCACCGTTCCTCCTGTAAAAGTCTTACCGTTCTTGTCCTTCTGAAAAAATGATAGTATACTTCATCTTAAAAGTATGTTGTTTGAACCACATCTTTCAAAGAAGGTGAAAATAATGGATAAGTACCGAATTATTGATAAATGCCCTGTCTTCGGCGGGATGACTGATAGGGAAATCGAAAAATGTCTTTCCGGGCTCGGTTCTCACGAAAAGACATTCAGAAAAAATTCATATATTATGCATTCCGGTGATGTCATTGAATGCATGGGTATAGTAATGTCCGGCAGCGTCACAATTGAGAGCAACGATATGTGGGGAAACAGAACGATTCTCAGTATGGTTGGAATAGGACAGGTTTTTGCTGAAACCTACGCTCTTCTCCCTGATGAAATAATGCTGGTGGATGTACGGGCAAATGAAAGCTGCCGGATACTATTCCTTAGTATAAAAAATATCTTCAAGGGATCTTCCACAGAATCCTGGAGAGCTAAGTTCTTGAAAAACCTGCTTATGGCATCTTCCCGGAAAAATCTCCATCTCTCCGGCAGAAGCTTCCATACATCTCCCAAGAGTTGCCGGGGAAGGATCCTATCCTACCTGAATTCCGTTTCCTTAAGGGAACGCTCTACAGAATTCGATATTCCTTTCAGCAGGCAGCAGCTTGCAGACTACCTTAATCTGGAGCGGACCAATATGTCCAAAGAACTGTCTAAAATGCAGAACGAGGGAATCATTGAATACCATCTTAATCATTTCAAATTAAAGAAACATGTCACGAAGTATTAATCTGCCTCCGGGACGAAGAACGCGGTATACGCTGTTAAAATAATCCTGTACATTAGGATAATGATGAAAAAATGTCAACCCCCCTGGCAGCTCTATCATCTTATATCCATCCCTTACACACATCACACCATCCCAAAGCCCCGGATGCTGCTTCCAGTTCTAAAGGAGTCAGTTTTACAGAGGTGTATTCGTTTCCTCCTGCCGGGTGGATATACTCAAATCTTTTCATTGAGATATCGAGCCAGATTGGAACGCCTTACAGGATACCGAAAGGACATACCCCGCCGGGTGGGAATCCTGTCAGATCTTCTACCTGGTCTCTTGCTATCATACTGGGTTTCGTATGAAACTGTGCCTTGAACTTTGAACTGTTCACCCTGCCGTCTCCGGCCATTACAACAATTACCGGCTTTCCATCAACAATAAAAGAAAGCGTCTTTGCTATTTCTGCCTCTGTGCACCCTATCTGCTGAGCGGCATGTTCCACGGTATCAATGGTTTCCTTATGCTCAGTAAGCCTGTCACCGAAGCCTTTCCCATCAAGCCAGTTCTTTACTTTCTCGTTAATCATTGCTCTGCTCCCCTGTATCAAATCCGCAGTTCAGTATCTGCTATTTGCCTCTTCGCTTGCCTTCATTACGCCGACAAGCTCATCCCATGTCCTGCTCCACTCCATCTGTCCCGGTGTCATATGATAATCCCTTCAAGGTGGTCGCACTCATGCTGTATTATCTGAGCCACATACCCTTCAAATTCCTGGGTTTGATCCTTAAAAGATTCATCATGATACCTGACTTTTATCTTCCGGAAGCGCTTGGTCTTTCTAACTCCCTGCAGCGAGAGGCAGCCTTCCTCTGTATCATAGGGCTGTGACTTCTGAATGATCACGGGATTAACCATGATCATATCCACAAAACCAAGTGATACAATGATGATCCTCTTCCTGACCCGGATCATCTTCTCACAGTTTTTACGGAATATTTCCTCGTGGTTTTTCCACACTTTACCTTTCAGCTGTTCCGTAGCCTTCAGAGATGATCCAAAATGAATATGAAGGTCTCCTATTACAAATAAACTCATGTCTTCATTATATCAAAAATATTCATCCTACCCCAAAATTTAATTCCCGGGATCCGTATTAAAGACCATAAGAAAAAAACGATTGAAGGAGGCTTTTATGAAACGGATCAGAAGAAAAATCATTATAACCTTATTGTCAGGAGTTCTCGTAATATCAAACGCATTGCCTGCATTCGCAGAACCGGGTATGCAGGAGCAGGCGTTCCCTTCAGAATCCGGATCCCCTACGATGGGAAATCCGGGTACTGAGAGGGTGATGGATAACAATTTCGGAACTCCCCCTGAAAAACCGGACGGGAACGATGGGATGATGCCCGGAGATATGGAACCGCCGGAAATGCAGGAGGGGAATGAGGGAAATATGCCGGAAATCGGCTGTCCTCCGGGAGTTAATGGAGGAAAGGATAACTCGCGCCCCGGAAATGGAACACCCCCTAAAAGGCCGGAAGAAGGATCTCTTTCCGGCAATGGCACACCGCCCGAAAAACCTGAGGGAAATAATGGCTTACCACCTCGTGACGAAACACCCCCGGAAAGACCGGATGGCGATTCAGTTTCACATAACGGCGCACCCCCGGAAAAACCTGACGGGAATATGAGGCCCCACTTCGGAATGCCTTCTGAAAACGGTCTTCCTCCCAGGATACCTGAAAACGATGATATATCAGGCAATGATATCCCGCCAGAAAGACCGGACGATGAAATGCACCCCGGCGGGAATGCCCCAGGGGAAATGCCCGTAAAAGACGGCGTGTCGTCAAATAATGCCGTTGTTAAGCAAAAGCTGGATATTTCTTCCTATTTCCCGGATAGTACCGTTAAGTATAAGGTGTCACCGAAAGGCAGTGCCATAGTAAATTCCAAGGGAATCGTAAAGGTCAAAAAGGCCGGAGAAATCACTGTTACGGGTTATGACAGTAACGGGGAAGAAACCGGAACATACTCCTTTACGGCTGATAAGCCTGTCATCAGGAAGAAAATGCGGATGTCTCCAGGCAGAACAGTTTCTGCAAACGAGTTTATCTCAGGAACGGAAGCATCCCCCACTTCCTTCTCATCCTCCAATGAAGACGTTGCGACCGTGGATGATCAGGGTAATATTTCCGTGCTGAAAAACGGAACAGCAAAGATAACAGCAACATTCGGCACCGGAAATGAAGCCGCAAAGTACACGATGAAACTTAAGGTAAAGATGGATGCATGATTAAACTATTTACCTCCAAAAATCGAGGAACCCTCCATCGGGGGGTTCCTCAAAGACGACTGAGACGATCTCATACTGCTCGCCGTGGGTCCTTTCATCAGGAAGGTCAAGGTCCGCCATTATTTCTGAAAAGCTTACTGATAAGCCATTGGTGCCATTATTCATGCTGTTTCATCCTGTTAAGTATTCCGTCTATATCTATTCCGGGGTGAGTGGTATAGATCTGCAGTATTTCCTCGACCAACTCCTTTTCCACTCGGTTACGTTGGGATATCTGATCACGGTGGGATATTCAAGGAGTTCTGCTCTTTAAATATACCGGCGTTACGAGTATTTTTAGTGAAATATAAAATTTTATTAATTATGAGGCAAAAGCGAAAATATGTTCTGTTTTCTATCATATTATTAGGCATCCACTTGAAAGGCAGGATGCCGTCTTTGCCATAGTGGCAATGCGCTTAAGCATTAAACAATATGAAAAAAGGCACAAACAACAATTCTATCAACAAATCGTTATCCAACACTATTAATTCATTGCAGTCTCTCTTGAAAAATGATACTCTTGACTCGGTAAGCGTTACAGTAACCACTGAAATGCTAAAAAAGAACCTTGAAAAATTCATAGGACTCAACCACCACCACGTCATCAAGTTCAATGAGAAGAGAGGTATGTAGCAAACCAAAGTCTCGCCTAGAAAAGACAAGATTTTCGCCAAAGACAGGGACGTACTGCTACAAAAACTCTTCGACTACTACACGAAGCGAGAGGAACAGCAAACGACCTATTCGTTAGAGGACCTTTACCCTGAGTGGATAGCCGAGAGAAAGACCTTAAGACCTTCCGAAACGACAGACCACAATATTCAGGATTGGCAGAACTATCTGGAAGGCACGGATTTCTCAAAAACAGACGTTAAAGAAATCACTGTAGCGCTATGGAGCGACTTTTCTCTTCATCTCGTAGGCAATGGGAAAGGCGAACTAAAAGCCCTTCATTGGAGTGATTATAACGAAGAGGCAGGCACTTTATATATTCATAGGAGCATTGTCTATCGTAAGGCATATGATGAAGCCCTTGGAAGAGAGGTAAAGCGTCCTAAGGAACTACCAAGGACAAAAGGAAAGAAGAAAGAGGCTAACCGCATTCTCCCTCTTACCGAAAATGCTGTAATGGCTTTAAACATCCTTAAAGGTCTTTCTAATGGATGTGAGTATGTGGTAACAAACAATGCCGGCAACACGATAGATACCAGCAAGTATAATAGCTGGATAAAAAGATATTGTGATAAGGCCGGCATAAGGGAGCATTCTTCCCACGATAGTAGAAGATATGCCATATCGGCCCTGCTTGACAGCGGAGTGCCTCTCGAAACCGTAAAGACGTTTGCAGGACACTTAGAGACAAGTACCACAGCATCTTATTTCAGGCGGATACAGGATAATAAGTTCAACGAAGCCTTTATAAACGCCTTAAATTAACAAGTACCCCCCGGGTACCCCCCCGTCCAAGCGAATAATTACAGAAAACAAAAATCCCGAAAGCCTTGTATTTACAAGTGCTTTCGGGATTCACCTTGAAGAGCGACAGACGGGATTCGAATTCTCCCGTCACCTGAAAAGAAAGGAAAACAGGGACTTTCCCGACCGTCATTTTTCTCATTCACGCAGCTATTCACGCAGTCAGATTTCCTTCATGTGTATTTTCTCTATTATCCGCTCCACACTTTCCTTCAGCAGTAGTAATTATTATAAAACGGACACGTCGCCATTTCGTTGCATCAACCAACATCTCGTCCTACTTCCTGCCATGACATATTGACGCTTAAACATATCAAAGTGATAATGAGATTGTAAAACACATGGTAACTGACAACAACTCATTGGAAATCATCGGAGCGAAACAATTGTCCATTAAGAAAACAGATGATAACATGATAAAATCAGAAACAAAGACGCTCTCTTATTGGCTTTCGAAAATAAAGGAATGCCTTGCCATAATATACCCGATCCCCATTGTACTGATACTCTTCACGAAGATTATCTTCGCCTGCACCTGTGCAAGCGGCTCCATGGAGCCCGCCCTGAAAGTGGGAACCACTACCTTCTATAACAGGCTTGCCTACATCCGTCACGACATCGAAAGGGGTGATATAATAGCTTTCAAGTCCGATGAGTTCGGGCTGATCTTTGCCAAAAGAGTCATTGGTATCCCCGGCGATGAGATATCCTTTGAAAACGGTTATGTAGTTGTCAATGGACTGCTTGCTGATGAAACCGACTATATCAGTGAGGACATTGAAACGAACTGTGAAAAATCCTTTGTCGTGCCCGAAGGAACTGTTTTCGTCCTCGGAGATAACCGTGAGGACTCATACGACTCAAGATTCTGGAAGAACCCGTACATCCCCGAGGACAGGATTTTGGGCAAGTACATCGGGGCTATCCCTTTCTCGGTGGAGTATAATTTACTGCGCCCGATCAGAGGGCTTATTTCCTTAATCTATCAATCTCTTTTTAATCCTGCGCAAACCCCTTGACGCTACCCCTTGACGCTTAATAATCCCGTTGGCATACTATAATCGAAGGACGAGAACACATGTTCGCCTATCATAATATGCTGGAGGTATAAAAATGAAAACAACGAACTATAGCTGCTTTAACGAACAGTTTGTAGAAAACGTCTCAGAGTTAGGGTTCTATTACTCAGACATACTATGTAACCATGAAGGAACGCCTTATACTGTGATGGATCTACAGATGGTATGTGCCTTGGACAATGGAGTAAAAGCAGCAGTGAAACAGCTGCTGGATGAATTAACAGCAAAGAGAGCTCAGAAGGAACAGGCTTTGCCCCTTTTAAGTATCCTCATGAAAGAAGCCTTGATTAAAGGCATTTATAAGAAACAGCCTTCCCATGCTACTAAAGGAATGACTGAATGGTCATCAAACAACTACGCTTCCTTTTTCGGAAGATAACTGTGCCTATGAAAGGATGGACAATATGCAGACAAACACAAAGTTTTCTAACAGGCTCGCAATGTTAAGAAAGAACATGGGAGAAACGCAGGTAACATTCGCTGCAAAATTCTCTGATTTCATGCTGAGGAAAGAGCCCTTCGCTCCTGTCACCATAAGCTCCTGGGAAAACGGGACGAAAATCCCGACCGCAACGGTTCTGCTGTACCTGTGCCAGTTCCTTGGCGTAAGCGCCGACTACCTTCTCGGGCTGACCGATGACATCGGGGACATGAAAGGCATCACGGAAGGCTTAAAAAAGACACCCGACATAAAGATCGACCCGAGGCAGCTTAAGGGATACTCCAAAGAGCCCGTCTTCGTCGTATTCACCAGCAAAAAGCACAGAAGCAGATGGGGGCTTTTGGATTATGAGAAGGACAGGATAATCTTCACCGACATGATACTCAAGGATATCAAGAATTCCGGGTGCGAATTCTACACTTCGGTCCCCGACAAGGAGCTGGAGCCTGGATATGCCAAGAAAAAGCCATACAGCATGTCCCAGCTTCAGGAACAGACCGATAAGATATGGGTGAAGATGCTCTCGTCAGACAGCTTTATCGAAGGGAAGTACAATGGGTGGTATCGGCATAATGAAGATCACTCTGCCCTTATAAATACGATAGGTCTTACTCTTCCTTACGAGGGCCTTGGGATAAGTTATAACGCATACCCTTCTGATATTAGATAAGAGAGTAATGGCTTATAAAGCAAAAGCCTTCCGCAAAACTTGGCGAACCGCAATTCTATATTACGCAGTTCGCCATTTGTTTCGCGAAACCAATTCCTTTCGTGAACGTTTTTTTATAACTATAGTACCAAGAATTTCCGTTATGTAATACAGCGGATTTGTTCATTTAATTGTTCTTACCCTTTTCTGTACAGGAGGACGATATGGGAAAAATCTATGGCTATGCCCGATGCTCTACTAATGAAAGCAAACAGGATATTTCAAGGCAAAAACGTGATCTTAAAGCTCTTGGCGTGAGAGATGATAAATCAATATACTACGAATACGCATCCGGAACCAAAGATGACCGGGTTGAGCTTCAAAAACTCCTTGAAATAATCCGCCCTGGTGATAGCATCGCAGCTACAGAAGTATCAAGACTGACACGATCAACCAAGCATTTGTGCGAACTTCTTAAAACAGTCCAGGAAAGAAAAATACAGCTCATAATCGGCAGTTTCGTAGTTGATTGTCGAAATGAAGATATAGATCCAATGACCAAAGGAATGCTTATGATGTGGTCAGTCTTTGCGGAGATGGAGCGTGACATAATATCTCAGCGTGTGAAAAGCGGCATGGAAAATGCCAGGAGTAAAGGAAAGCATATAGGAAGGCCTTCTCTCACCTCCGTTGATCTTCCTCCACGCTTCTTTCAGAAGTATCAGCTCTATGCTGATGGCAAACTGAATATCAGCGATTTTTCCAGGATAATGGGATGCAGCAGAACCACCATATACAAATACATTCGGATGGTTAACCTCCCAAAAAACTCCTTACAGAAATAACCCTGCTCGAATAATAGCCTTCCCTTACCAGAAAAAAACCTGTACAGCACAATCGCTTGGGCTGCACAGGTTTTTTATGAGTTAGGGAATATGAATCCTATGATTCATACGCATTCGCCCCAACAGAATTCTTACAAAGGAGGCCGTGTTTTTCCAACACTTTTGAAACCAGGATACATCGGAGAATTTTGATATTATCCTGCTCAAGTATTGGTGCCAATGCCAACGGCGTACCTACGCTGTTATAGAGCGTCATACAATTATCAGCTTCACCAAACATCGGAAATTCCTTCACTGATGCAGGGGTTTTGATGATAGAAAAAGAAATGGGAAACATCTCCTCCATATCATACTCAGTAAGCCCGGGATTGGTGACAAAGCTGTGAAGTTCGATCACGTTATTCTCTTTCGTGTTCATTCTATGCCTCCTCGTTGTTGTTATGCATTTTCAAGCTTCATACATATTATTATCCAATATACTCTAAGCGTAAATAGGTTTGGGGATAGGTGTGTACATCGTCAAAGAAAGCCCCCGGTCTCCCAGGGGCTCTTACTTTATTGCTGCACCACTTCCACAGCGATTTTCTTTAACTTCTTATTCATCGCCTTCACATCCTTCTTCTCGGGCTTCGTCGAGCCTTTGAGGACGATCGCAACCCTTTTGACAGAGTTTTGCAAAGGGAACGCCTTCCAAGTCGTTTGACCAGAAGGCGCTTTGTTAGCCGTATCAAAACTTGTGGTTAATGCCGCTTTGTTTCATAACGGCGTTCGCAAGCTCTTTTGACTTGATGTTGCCGTCAATCGTAAAAGACCGGTTCGTTATGGGGCTGTACCATATGTCGTGGTCGCCCTTTCCATGCCTTACGAATGTACATCCGTTGTCCTTGGCGAGCTTGACGATTTCTCTGTTATAGTTCTTCGCCATTATGCGCAGACCATCTGACGGTCTTCCGTCCGGAAGCTTATTGACGTGCACTCCTGAATATTATTCAGTTCCAGCAATTCAGGGACAGCGTCCTTTATGCGCCGGATAAGCGCATCATATGACTCGCTTTCGAGGGCGAGGCCTATCTCGTCACATACGGCATAGTACACGGATGCTTCCTCGTCCCATCTAATAGTGATGATGATGTTCATTATCATTCCTCCTGTCATGTAATTATACCGCAAAATGCGGAAAAGCGCTACCATGTTTGAGCCCGTGGACGCTTGCTGATTCGTATACGAAAAAGACTCCCGAAGGAGCCTTTTTGTGTCTTTACTGCTCTTCCACCGTCACAGTCATCTTCTTCAGCTTCTTGTTCATCGCCTTTACTGCTTTCTTCTCGGCTTTGTTGCTGCCTTTGAGGACGATGGTGACCTTGGTTATCCCGTTCTTCGGCTTCGTAGCTTTTACGGACTTCACGTAGATACCGCTCTCCGTGCTGAGCTTGAGCTCGGACTTCACGTAATTCGCAAGGTCTTTCTTTTTCTTGAAGAACGGTACTGACTTCGGGAACCTCACGGTGACGGAGTATTCGCCGCTGTCAGCCTCTATCGCCTGCATTCCGTCGTCAACGGGGGTTGTTTCGCCGTTATCCGAAGGGTTGGGTGTTTCGTTCCCGCCGGGGGTGTCATTTCCTCCGGGAGTGTCGTTGCCGCCGGGAGTGTCCGGGGTATCCGGCGTATCGGGAGTGTCGGGCGTATCGGGAGTATCCGGTGTGTCGGGGGTGTCCGTTGTGCCGCCTCCGCCCGGATTGACGCTCTCGCCGTTCTCCACAGTGAAGCATACCTCACATGAGCCATATTCGTTCCCGTAGATGTCTTCCTCGGTTATGCGGGCCCACACGCTGCCCTCGGCCTTGAAGGTTATCTTCGTGCCGTCGAGTTTAGCCACGCTGGTCTCGGAAGAGTAACTGTCGGCATACGAACTATCTGCGAGGCCTATGGACTTTATCCTGTAAGGATTTCCGTAATAGTCGTCTCCGGGGACATAGGTGATGTAGTCAAAGATGTCCACGGTACTACCCTTCTTTACGGTTACCCTGTCCCCTTTGGGAGTTCCCCACTGGCTGTCATCATTGAAGATGACGTTATAAGGCATTGTTGCAGTACCACAATAGTTGCCCTTACCTTTTATTATAGCCTTTGCGGTTCCTGTCTTTTTATTATCGAGGTATTCTACATCGTAGTCTCTTCCTTCAATGAGGGTGTTGCCGTCTATCTGATTAAGCTCTACAGGACAGGTAATGGTATGTTCCGTTTCGTTATAGTTACCTTCGACGGGATAGTTCTTACGCATGGTTATTGACCATTTATCATCTTCGTAATCCCATAAGCCGGAAGCGTGGGCGATGTCATCATCCGTGATCTGCTTCGGATTGACGGTTATCTTCGCTGTTACTTCCCTGCCTGTATTGGTCTTTACAGTTATATTGGCTACTCCTGCTCCTTTTATGGAGAGGGAACGGTCAGCATTTACCTTTACTATAGAAGGCTTATCCGATGTTACCGAGGCTATTTCTTCTCCACTTCCCTGCTCGGGGGCGAAGGTGAAGTACTCGGAGGGTCGCATATCCTGACAGCCGTATGTCCTTATGGAGTTCCTCTTTTTGAGTATGTCTCCTGTGAGGGTGGAGGTCACGTTAGATGTGAGGACGTGGATGGCGGGTTGAGCAGTTATGGTTTTCCCATCCCAGTATCCTTGCCCGTAAGGACCTGCGCAATACATATCTATTCCAAATGTATCACTGTAATTGCGGGAAGCCATCGAAGTGAAATCGACGCCATGCGCATTCGGAGCCCAACAGAAAAGCTCGTACCTTTTATTGGCAGGTATTACCTCAACAAAAACCGAGTTTCCACTATACACATCGAAGGGTGTGTTTAGCTTTACTCTGTGATATCCGGAATTTGGAAAATTGACAGTCTGAGAGTCAACGAGTATCCCTTTGTTGTCTGTGCCTTCGTAGGTCTTTATCGTCCATGTGGTGTCTGCGGCGAAGGTATCGAATCCTATAGCTTTTATGGTTTCACAAGCCGAGTTATTACCTTCAATGGTATATGACATTCCGTAAGAACTGTGATTGAAACTACCGTAAGTCCCTCCAATGCTTTTTTTGCCCGAAGAATTATTAGCATCAGTGACACCTATGTAATTATGGTCTTCCCAATCTTCGTCTCCTTCTGTGGATACATCATATGCTCTTACAGTAGCTCCATCGACATTAAACGAGCCGTCTTCGTAAGAGAGCCAAAAACAGCCGTTTGTATCGGAATCAGTGAACTGAGAACCATGTCCCCATGAGTTCATGACGTACCATGCACCGTCATTATTCGGTGTGCCTTTGGATGTTCCGAAGTTAGCCTTGGGATAGTTGTCATCCCAGCCTATTACGGCAACCTGATGGTTTAATCCGCTTGCAGCAGGGTCATACCATGCAGGAAAAAGATTCCTTGTGTCACAGGCTGATGTATGGACGGCTAAAGTAACAGCACCGTACTGCTTTATGAGTTTTTTGATATTCTCGCTGTCCGAGGTGCTTACTACGGGCATATCATTTACATGTCCTATTGCGTCAGAGTATACCGCATCGGGGTCGGGTGTCCCGAGAGCGGCTGCCCTACTGTCGTACAGGTCAAATTCGTTCAGGTGTTTGTTCCTAAAGTCTTCATTTCCTTCCTGCGGAACAAGACCTTTCCAGTTCTGTAGATAGGCTCCCATAAAACCAGCGTTTCCACCAAGGTTATAACATCCCCTGTCGGGATCTACTCTGTGGTTCCAGCTTTCAAGCGTTTGATATGACTCATATAAAGCATCACCTTCAGAGCCATGTCCTGCCTTGTGCCAGAAATAGTATCCTGTGCTCTTCTCTGATATATTCTTGTATGTCTTCCCTTTCTTCGCAAGATTGAACTCCATGGCTTTATTGGTGGAATAAATCCAGCATAAGCCAGTCTCTCCCTGGTCTTCGGGAAGTAATTCTGCGGGAAGCACAGGAACTCCGTTCCCGTCCTTTTCTGTAGAAAGAGATACGTAGTAACTTTCAAGGGGTGTAGACCTTAATATCGGTACTCTCCTTCCCTCTGTATGGTCGAAGTCATATACGCCCTCTTCTTCGGGAACGTAACCAAGGTTCCTGTTAAGGAAGCGGCTTATGTCGTCGTTCTCTGACACGGTATTCTCTGCGTCATTCTCTTCTTCGGCGTCATCTTCCGTCTCCTCTGCGTCGGTGGATGTGGTCAGTTCGCACACTTCGGGTTCCTCCGTGTACGGATTGGACTCGATTGAGAACGAGGGTATTATGCCTGTCGTTGTCAGTATCGCAAGCACCGTGGCGAGCGATAATGCTTTATATGTTGATTTCTTCATGTCTTTGTCTCCTCTATGTTTCCGCAACCGCCCTGTTCCCGGGCGTTGACTGCTGTTGTCTTTTTTCAATCCTATTATCCCACTGTCTCCCGGAAATGCAAATCGCGGGAAAGGGCGTGGAATGGGCTTTCCTATTACAATATAATGATACGTCAGGGGGTTTTAAGCGTCAATAGGGCGTGAAGGAGTTATTGCACTGAATCTAATACAGTCTAAGGCACCAGCGCCCGCAAATGGGACAAGACTGCTAATACTACCCTGTATGCGAGGTGGAAGGCTCAGACATGTACAATTACGTTAAGAGCTAATGTTGGAGGAGAATTCTCTGATTATCTCAAAAAAGGAAACGCATGGGTAACAGAAATTACATCTGTTGTATATAGAACCGGCACGTATGACAGTGAGTATGGAGCATGGTACGACAGTGAGTATGGAGCATGGTACGACAGTGATCCTACCGGAGTTGATTTTTGGTACAACTCGGAAAAATTCACGCTTCGTAAAAATGATACTGCAAGCAAACAATATGCTTTCGATGGATGGTATACAGCTGCAACCGGTGGAACAAAAATAACTTCTCTCCATAAAGTATTAGGAGCAACAACTCTCTATGCACATTGGAAAGTACGGACCGCAACATACAAAACGGTTTATAATCGTGTGTATATGTTTATAGGATTTGGACCACATAGTGACAGGTCTAATGGTAATTTCGATACCTTTGATTACAACGGCACTACGTATGGAGCTGCTGGCATAGGAATACGTAGCAATACCGACGGAAGCAGTATTTCCGGCACGGATTGCTTTGTTAGAGAAAATGCCGGATCCAGTAATACAGATACCATAACTTTCAGTTTCATTGCAAGCGGTAGTTCCGCAAGTTGTTCGCTTTATTGCACAAGAAGCAGGCCAAAAAATAAGGCTGATACTCGTTATTATTGGGCTGGAATACTTGATCCTACGGCGAATACGACCAGTTATAGTAGTACAGACAGCCCTTCAGCACATGAGGTAGGTGTACCAGGTATGTCGCTTAGCGTGTCTTACACGATTCCTTCCCATCAAGAACAAACTGGCTGGACACTATGGTCATAAACGTTATAAACAACACACCCTGGATTTCTAAACCGGGGTGTGTTGTTTGATATTGTATATGAGGGCTATATTAAGAGCGATGCATTTTTAGTGTCCAAGAGCGTAGAAATATCCACCGTCAAAAGGCCATGTATTCCCGTTAGCCCACGTATTATAATCTGCATCACTAATTCCCGTCAAACCAAGAACTATGCGACCATCAGTAGGAATATATTCAGCTGCGCTATCCATGTATGCATCCATATGAATTACACATGCTGTTTGAACCGGGATCTGTATGCTTACATCTACTCCATGCGATTGATTTTTTGCACTTGCCGCTACGCTAAAACTGGCATGTGTCACAAAACCACTATTACGTTTACGGGTATCCCATTCGGTATCATTATCACCGTTAACATTATCACCGTTAGCTATAAATAAGTCTATATTACCGTAGACAGGAGAAGAAAAACCTTTTGTGTTTGTCCACGAGAAATTAAACGGAATATGATCACCTTTGTTAATTGGGATTAAATAGGTTTTACTCCCATATGTATATCCTTGATATTCCTGATTTCTTTCTATTATGATAACGTCTGATGGCAACTCTGATTCATTTCTTGCTCCTGTTAATGCAAATATACCTGGTTCATTTCCACTACTACCTGCATGAACGGCTATATACATAGGAATCCTTTCCCACTGTGCATACAGGGTTTTATCGCCTGTTACTTTAGTAGTGGATGTAATCTTTGTCCCACCGGTGGCGGCAGTATACCAACCTTTAAATGTGTAGTTTTCTTTTTCTTTTAGCGTATAAGATGCTATTTTTCTGTTGTCGTTTGAACCTATGTTTTCGATGGCACAGTAGTGATTAAGAGGGTCGTCGTAACATGCATTTCCATATGTACCATCGTATGTGGCTGTTGCTGTTTTTGTATTGCTGCCACCAGCATAGTATGTGCTGCCGCCGTCAATACGATACTTCCAACTTCCACCATTGGGATTGAATGTAATTGTACATGTCTGAGCCTTCCACCTCGCATACAGGGTAGTATTAGCAGTTTTGTCCCATTTGTGGGCACTGGTGCCGTCAGCTTTGTAGTACTGCGTCCCGCCTGAAGCTGCACTGGTGTCAAAGTAACCTGCAAAAGTGTAGCCCGTGCGTGTAGGAACCGTAATACTCTGCATGTTGGCATCAAATGCCTGGTTCGCTATTGAGGGCGTTCCGCCGGAAGGCGTGGTCGAGCCTGAGCCCTTGTTTTTGTCAAAGGTTATCTTGTATGTGTTTGCTGTCCACTGTGCGTACAGCGTGGTGGCCGCGGTCTTGTCCCACTTCTTCGCACTTGTTCCGTTGGCTTTTATATACTGAGTGCCGCCGGACTTCGCATCGTAGTAACCCTTGATAGTGTATCCGCTGCAAGTGCAAGGAGTGACAGTCGGCATGGCTGAATTATATGTTGCAGTGGTTGACGCTGTCCCGCCCGTGGGTGTGGTGGAGCCTGAACCCTTGTTCTTGTCGAGGGTTACCTTGCTCTTCTTCCCTGTCCAATGCGCATACAGGGTTATCCCGTCGTCCGTGGGCGCGGTGAGCACGCCATCGTCTGCGTTTGTTCCCTTTGTGAGCATCGTATTCGCATTAACAAGAGTGCCGTTCTTCGTGTACCAGCCTGCGAAGTCATAGTGATCCATGGTGGGCTGGTCGGCTATCGTTGTCGAGCCTATCTTGCTTCCGTCGGGGATCCTCAATGCAGCGCCCTTAAGCACGCTCTTGTAGTAGTATCCTATCGGCTCGTTGTAGTAGCCGTAGATGGTCATGGACCTGTCGGAGCCAAGTGCACCGGGTTTGCCATAGGTGCCTGTGGCGTCTGTGGTCAGCCAGTTGGGCGTCGTGGTGCCGTTTAAGGACCATTTGACGTTCTCCTTGGCTCCTGTGGATACGTTGGTTCCTGCATAGGTATTGGTGTCAAGCTTGATATTATACCTGCTTCCACCAAGCTTTCCGTAAATGTACCTCTTCCCGTCGCCTGCGACTGCGGGTGATGATGAGGTCACGAGGGTGTTCTCGAACCTGTTGTTCATGTCGCTGTCGGAGTACCACTGGAGTGAGTAATACTGCTTTTCATTTGTACTTGCTGTACCGAGATGTGAAAGGTCTGCGCCGTTCTTCACCTTGAAAGTACCCATGTTAAGTGTCTGGGTAGACTCTGCCTGCACGATCTTTACTATCTCTGTTATCTCATAGGTATCTCTTTCAAAGCGGAGCTCATATACGCTGTCTCCTTCTACGGCGGTGTTGCCTGATACAGATAGAGACGAACCTGTGCTGCGGTATTCGCCTGTGGTCTCGTCCTTCCTCATCTCGTAGAGGCGGGGAGATACGAAGCCGAGGTCTTTGGCGGTCATCCATTGTTCCTGGTTAACAGGCTTATATTTTGCCTGATACAGTATCTCCTGCATCTTATCCAGCTGATCGTTCAACATGGCGTTCCTGCCGCTGAAATCCTGCGTAAATCCCGGACGACCATCAAGAGCAGGTTCGGTAGAGCTCGTACGGAACGACCCGTCCAGCTCGGTTATGTCGTCAAAGCCTGCGCCTCTTAAGTCGCCTTCGCCGCGCTCTCCCTTTACGAGGATCGTCACGGTTGCGTTAATCAGTATCTCTCCTGTTTCGGGGTCTACCCATTCGGGGAGACCGGGATTGGGAAGAGGCGTGTCGAACCTTATGTCACGCCCGGAGAGGTTCATCATGCGTCTTATCTGCGTACGGACATTGTCGTCTACTGCTATTACAAGCGCCCCGTCTGATGAGTTGCTGGGTACGAACTCAGGCATAGGGAGGTAGCATATGCCACTTCTGCCCTGTGTTGCGAAATTGGTGAAGTCGATGTCCGTGATTATAGCAAGTTCTTCGCCGTTCTGCCTGTCGCCTGCGAGTGTCAGCCCGCCCCTTGCTATACTTGCAGGGTGGACATACTTATACTGATAGGAGATTGTCTCAAAGGTTGTGTTCTTATCCTCATCCTTTACATTGAAAGGAGTGGTCATGTATGTCTGGCTGCGGGTCACAGTGCCGGAGTTGTTTAAGCCGTCTGTGTAACTGCCAGAGATACCGTACTTGTTCCCTAAGGATTCAACCATCTCGTATGTCGTCTGTGTGTCTTTTATAACATCTTTTCCGAAGGGCACGCTGCCCTTCATCTCTGCGACGCTCTTTCCGTCGTTCGCGTCCTTGAACGCCCCGTCAGCCACGCTGTCGAGGGGGTATATGCCTATGCTTGCAGGCAGTGTCAATGTCTCGTACAGGCCGTTCGTCATCACGCCTGCCTTCGAGGGGTCGATGAGGCCCGTTATCACGGACTTCGTCGTGCTGTTCTCTTCGTCCCACTTTAAGACGTACTCATATATGCTGTCCATGAGGGTGCGTACATAAGTCCTCTTATTGTTCTTTGTGTAGATATTGAAGAACTTTACTTCTCTCTCGACTCCGTTTACTGTTTCTGTCCTTACACCTATAAGCCTTTTAGCGGAAATCTCGCTTAAAGGCTGCATGGTCTCGGAGTTCATAAAGCTGAATGTCGCTGTATCGTTCTTTAAGAATACATCGTCCGAGATCATGGTCTGGGCGAAGTTTGTCTGGTTTTTGTCCTTAAGTGCGGCCACGTCGAACAGAAGGTCCGCGCCTCTCTGCATTCCTGCGTTTGAAAGGCCGTACCAGCCGATTATCGTCCTTCTGTCGTTATCGCCGTACGCCACATAGAACTGGCCGAGCTCATAGACCTGCATGTAGGTCCTCTCGCCTATCTTCTTCCAGTAGCACTTGTCCGATGTCTGTGTGCCGTCGTATATGCCTATGCCGGAGGGAGCCCTGTCCCCGCCGGGGCCGGGAGCGTGGTAAACGTCGCTCTCGTCGCCGAGGACCACGATGGCCGAGGGCAGGTCGTTATAGAACACGGGTGCGTTCGGTTTTATGTAATGACTGTCGTTTACATCGTACTGATAGGTCCCCTCGCCGTCGAAGGCGTGCTCAAGCTCCTCGCTTATCATCAGGGGCATCTCGTTCCCACTCACGGTCATCACGGCGGTCGCGGGGATATATATGGTGTCCGCGCCGTATGCGTACCTATTGCTGTCCGCTCCGATGACCTTCGCTGAATGGTCTGTGTCTGCCACATAGACTATGTTGCCCGCGAAGCCGCACCTTCTATAGATGTATGAGCCGTCTCCGGCCTCTCCTTCGTATACGAGGTTTCCGTATATCTCGACGGGACTCACGCCTGCGCCGGGCGCCTTGTTGGCCTTCACGTTGATGGCGGCGCTCGGGTACATCTGATTGACCGCGCGCTCAAGTATCCTCACCACGTCGTACTGGTGGCCGGGGTCCATGTTCTGCGGGTCGTTGTCGTCGGTGACCTCTACGGGTATTTCTATGTCGTTCTCGCAGGAAGGAGGGTTCACCCCGATGACAACCGCCTCGTTCACGCTGTCATGGTCGGTGTCCTTGAGTATGAACACGATGTCGCCGAAACAGTGCTTCTTATATTTCTCCCCTGTCTCGGGGTCCGTCCAGTACTTGTCCGTCTCCTCGCCTCCGTTGTCGGGATCGTCGTCAGGGTCGTCTTCGCCCTCTCCTTCTTCCGTGCTGCTTCCCTTGGGCTCGGGAACAACGGGTATCATGTCATCCCCGGTCTCGACCTCCTCGGTCCTCGGGTCGTCTACCCTTGTGGGACGGGAGATGACCTCGGGGCCGTCTGCGGGGTCAACAAAGCCCACGAGCACCGCCCTGTCGTCATCCACAGGGTTCGGGGCCGTGTCCTCTGTCGGGTCGTCTATTATGAAGAGATAGCCACTTGCGTCCTTATATATCCTGTTATATACGTCCGCCTCGCCGTTATTCGGGTTCATGGACTCCGTGTCGGGCAGGGGATGTGTGCCGTATCCCTTATGGAGATACCATGTGGTGTCTCCGTTGATGTTCTTCTTCCTTGTGGCCACATGCTGGCCCCTTGCTTCCATCTCCGCGGTTATCTTCCGTTCGGAGGGCCTGCTCTGCACGTCGCCTCCGCCGAGGACAGGCATATGCTCGGCATTTCCCACCCAGAGCGCGTTCCTGGGGATCACGTCCTCGGACACGCCGAAGCGCGCGATGAAATCGTCCCTGTCCCAGTCCGCTATCTTATTTGCGGACGTGGCAAGGGAAACTTCTGCATTGATGAAGCTTAATATCTTGGACTTATTGTCCTCGCTCTTTGCGAAGACATACCCGTTCTCCCTTAACACCTCGTTCACCACGGGGGTGCCGTCCGGATCATCTCCGGGCTCGACGTATCCGCCAACGGGAACTGTCCTCGGGGGAACGTCCTCCACGGTAACGCTTCCGGGAATGTTGGTCTCGTCCTCGCTTCCGCCGTTTCCGGGGTTTATGACGATTATAGCCACGTCATCATCGGTGTCGTCCAGGTCCTCTCCATCATCTATATAGAAGATGTAGCCGGACTCCCTGTCCTTATATATCTTCCTGTAAGCGTCGGTATGCCTTGTCCTGTCGAGGTAGAAGTCCGTGTTGCCGTCATTCTTTGCGGGAACATAGACAGGCCCGTGGACCTGTATGTCTGCCACTCTCAGGGCAACATCATATCCCAGCCTCTCAAGCTGGGGAGTGAGGTATGCGGTCTCTGAACGGTCGGTGTCTATGAGGTTATTGTTGCTGAGCGTTCCTTCGTGCTCTGCGTTCTCGATGTGGTAGTAATCCCTGTGGGTATCCTCTATGCACCTTTCCTCGTCAGCGCGGAGGACGACTGCGTCGTAGTTCTTATTTACCACGTACCTTAAGTCGTTCTCGTCGTGATGTCTGTAGTATGAGTACTGATAGTAGTACCACCCGTCATCATAAACGTTATGGTCGCCGTCAGCGTCGAGGAAGCTGTCGAGGAAAGCCTTTGCGCCGTCGCGGTCAATGGCCGCGCCGGATACTTCTTCGGGAATGTCTATCCTTTCCTTTGCCTTGAGGGCAGTTTCGTCCTTTACCCTTACTATCTTTGCAACATCATCGTCAAGCGAACCGAGGTTGTTCGCCTCTATCCTGAATACGAGACCCTGCGCGTCTTCATGTTCCGCGTTCTTTGTATATGCGGATACCACAGTGTCCTTCGTTACTTTGACCGTCTCAGGAGCCTTTACCCATTTATCGAACAGCCAGTAGCGGATAAACCCTGTCGCTATGAGGAGCGCCGCAAAATCATCCTCCGTGGGGATGCCGCAGGTCACGTCTTCTATCTTCTCGCCGTTATAAACCCTTCCATCCCTCTCGATAAGGCGGGGATCGGGTTCGGCATTAGCCTCGGTTACAAGGGCGAACATCACCTTGCTGTAGCCCATGTATTTAGGGTACAGGTTAGTTACAGGGTTTACGATAGGGGCGGAAAAGTCGTACTTCGTTCTGAGGCCCTTGTCTGCATACCACGCAGAGGGGTTATATCCTATGAAGGAATTTCTTTCCTCTTCGGTCTCGGGCATTTCTCCGATGGCGGTTTTCTTGCCGTTGGCAAGACCCATTATCTCCGTGGAGCCGGCGGACACGCTGATAATGACACGCATTCAGGCATTTTATTGAGTTCATATATACTTCACACATTAGTTACGATTTGGACATATTTAGCCATTGACTTCTATATTGTCACGGGTATACTTACAGTAAAGTTAACACTTCAAGCGACCTAAATGATTTCTTATAAAACCAATGCCTTTAGGGGCGTTGGTTTTTTTCAGCCATTTTTCAATGATGCTATTTCTCATAATTTGAGGAACGACTATTTCTATACTGCTTGTTCCTCCTATCTTATAAAAGATTTCTATCTGGCATTCTGTGCCAGAGTTTTTTCCTTATTTATAGCTTTACTACTGCGTAAAGGGCTTGTTATTGTCGGCGGCACATATCAAGAAGCTGTGCCAATACTGTTCAAGAGGATAGGTGGATATAAATGAAAAACAACACAAGAAAATATAGGAACTTTATGTATGTCAATCGCGTATCGTTATTACCTAACGGCATGACATGTAACGAGTTTTACGATTTCGTATTTAAAACATTAAAGCCGAAAAGGATAGCAATGATCACTCACGAGCCCGATGAAGCATCAGCGCACATTCACATGATGCTTCAATTCACTAATGCGAGATATCTCAATAGCATCGCAGAGATTATAGGAGACAACCCGAATAATATAACTATTTGGGATGAGCATGTAGACAATGGCTTTTCCTATCTGATTCATGCCACCGATGGTGCAAGGGATAAACGCCAATACTCATGCAGCGATGTAACAGCCAACTTTGATTACCAGAGCTTAATCGAGAGAATCTCAAAAAGGGTTAATAGTTCAGCCAACGCACTGCCAAACAAAATAGGACTCATCCTTAATGATATTGCAAATGGAGAATTAACGATTCCCGAAGTAGAATCTAAAATATCGGGTGAGGAATATGCTTTTTATGCAGATAAGATAAAAAAAGCTCACGACCTGCATCTAAAGAGAAAGGCCAAGCAGCACCAGAAAGAGATGGCTGAAAACAATTTGCTTGTGGATGTTCATTGGCTTTTTGGCAAATCCGAGACAGGGAAAACATATTTTGCTGAAACCAATGCAAAGGAGAAGGGATCTTATTATAAAACCACAGCAACAAAGGACCCGTTTCAGAACTATCAGGGCGAATTGACACTTATCCTTGATGATTTACGTCCTGAAACCATTCCATATTCAGAGCTGTTATCCCTGCTTGATCCTTTTTCGGGAGGGGCGGTTACAATGTCATCACGATACTACAATAAGACATTGTCATACAGAACCGTGTTTGTTACTACTCCTTTTTCCCCCGATAATTTTTATGAGCTATGTAAATTGGATACGCATGATACAGGTGAACAGCTATACCGAAGGCTTTCCTCGATAATTGAATTTGATATGGAATATATCCATAACTGTATATATGATCCAGAATCAGGCGAATTCATGCATGTAGAATTTAAAACCAACCATTATGGTCGTAAAAACACTGAACCTTACACCCTTCATAACATATTCGACACCATAGAATAACTACTTTTATGGCGTCTTAAGGAACGAAACGGAAAGGGGGTATTCCATGTCAGACAACAGAATAGAACAAAATGGATTATCCTCTTTCCTGTCGGATATAGGTAATGATATACTGTATCTCGACGGTGGGGAAGTCTCCGAAGTAATGCATATGGTCAAAAATAGATTTGTAGAGGCCCATCATACAAGAGAGATATCTTTCCTCAAAAACAAGAACGTCTGGCGAACCTATATAGGCAGCCCAAGAAAGGAAGTGACGAGAAGAAATAAGGATGATCTGATCGACTATTTATATAAATACTATAAGAGCCAGGATATATCCTCATCAACAATCCAGGATGTATTTGACCGGTCACAGGATTACCGCCTTAACATACAGAACCGCTCCGAAAATACAATAGAGCGTGACAGACAGGTATTTGAAAGGTTCTATGAGTCAGATTTTCGCTCAAAAGGGCTGGTAGGATTAACCGATACGGAAATAGCCGCCTATATCAATAGCCGTTCCAAAAAGCTTCATCTAAAGGAAAGGGCATTAAAGGACAGTGTGCTTATCCTCAGGCGGATATTTGATTTTGCCCTGAGGCATGACCGGATAATTCGGAATAATCCCGTTAACAACATAGATATTCAGAATTACTATCAGAATTGCGATAATTCCGTGAAAAGCTCAGACGAAAAAATATTCACCGATGAGGAAATAGAAGCCATAAAAAAACGGATCAGGGAAGAAATGACCGGGAGGGAATATGATATAATCGGTTACGCCATGCTGTTCTCGATTGAAACCGGTGTCAGAGTGGCCGAAATCCCGCCTCTCCGCTGGTCAGATATAAGTGACATGGGCTTACACATCCACAGACAGCAGCGCATGACAAGAATAAAGGGTCAGGGCAGAACATTTGAAGAGCTTTCGTACACAAAGAATGAAAGGCTTCACCCTAAAGGTGGCAGATATTTTCCCGTAACAGAAGTTATTGAAAACATTCTGAATGAGATTAAGGAATGTCAGGAAAGACTTGGCATTTCTTCGGAATTCATCTTCTGTGACGAAAAAGGTGATTGGCTCAATAAGGAGACCTATTCCCAGCGGCTCCGGCGTATGTGCAAGCGTATGGGTTACAATATTACCAATAACCACGCCTTCCGCATGAGCCTTAACAGCAATGTCCTGATTCCATTGGGGATTCTGGCTACCAAAAGAGCATATCTCCTTGGACACTCTGTGGAGATCAATGAAAGATATTATTCCCACATGCGGACAGAAAGCCTGGAAGGGATAAAAGAGATCCTCAATCAGTCATTCACGCAGCGTTCACGCAGAAAATTGATCAAGTTTGAGAAAAAGAAAATCTCGTAAACCCTGATAAAAACTGGATTTACGAGACCTCATCAACCAAGCGACAGACGGGATTCGAACCCGCGGTCTCCACCTTGGCAAGGTGGCGCTTTACCAGCTAAGCTACTATCGCATGTCCTTTATCGGACGCAAAGAATACTATACACAAAGTAGCTATATCTGTCAAGTCACAACGGCAAAAATGTCCTTTTCCTTATTCACCGCGGAAATTAGCCATTATTACCGCATAATTACTCTACTTTTATGGTACCCTTAACTTTAACATTCCCGAAAAAGGCCGTGATCTTTGTCTTTCCCTTGCCTTTTATGGTGATCTTTCCGCTTTCAGGATCAACTTCTGCCACTTCACTCTTGCTGCTGATCCACTTATCTGCATTAA
Organism: Lachnospiraceae bacterium; assembly: GCA_017448845.1. Lineage (GTDB taxonomy): Bacteria > Bacillota > Clostridia > Lachnospirales > Lachnospiraceae > NK4A144. The sequence goes on along the minus strand of JAFSKT010000015.1, from coordinate 24,632 downwards.
GCAGCTCGGGATCAGAAGAGACCAGGGCTCCATATCCGCTTATAACCTGAGGAAGCTCCGCTGAACTATAGCTGTCCTCAAACTGTAATTCCGGCTTATCTAAAACGGTAACGGTACAGGAAGATAAGGTGACCTTATTCTTTTTGTCTTTTGCATCAATAGCTTTGATCACCGTTTTTCCCGGATTCTTTCCCTTGAGCTGGCCCTTCTTAGTAACAGAGGCGATTTTTTTATCGTCGGAAGCATAGTGTGTGATACCCTCAACGCCGCTAAACATTGAAGATGAGATATCTTTTATCTTCTGCCCTTTGACCAGAACGGTTCCTGCAGCTTTCCTCTTTTCCCTGTCGGTGTCTATAAGCTTGTCATAAGCCACCGCCAGCTCATATGCCGCCCCGTATACGCTGTACGGATCCGAATAATCCGCATCCAGGGCCTTCTTATAGGCATCATTCAGTTTTCTTATCTTTGAAGTATTCTCTCCGCCGTATCTGTTTGGATCGATATCACAGGCTTTTTCCATCAGAGCATCTAAATAGGAATTCAGCCTTTCATCGCGAAGGGCCGGGGTATTTTCCGGAGAACGGTCGGTCATATCTCCTGCACATTTTTCATACACGTTTGCAATCTCAAAAAGCTCCCTTTCTCCTCCGAATCTACCGACCAGAGCAAGGCCCACAGGAAGCTTGTTATCTCCGCCTTTAAGATCCGCAGACAGAAAACCGATTGGCATGTTCATATCCGGAAGACCCAATGCAGGTCCGAAAGTCCGGTCATATTCTGAAGAACTTTCCCAATAATCATACGTATTCTGAATGGGTGAAGGGGTCTCAAAGTGCAGATACATTATGGCATCCACATCGTTTTCTTCCATAACCCGGGAAACTGCCTTCCGGATTTCCAGTGTTTTTTCCCAGCTGCGGGACCTTAAGTATTTTCCTTTACCGTATTCTATGTAGCCGTAATTTCCATAGTCATCCCTGTTAAAAGTCTCAACCGGAGGATGATTTTCGTTAAAATTATGCTGGAGATAATCCCCTATATATCCGATATCTGTTCCTGTTTTAAGAATATCATTTACCGTTTTTATCTTGTTATCCCCGGCATATTTATTCAGATAGCTGTTGATATCATATTCAGTAGTTCTACCTGTATTCAGGTATCTATATAAAAATAATTCTTCATCAGACATGAACGGTTCATCCGAAAGATCCACGAACTCCGCTCCTGCTTTTCTAAGATCCGCTCTAGCCCTCATCACAAGGGAATTTGTCTCGGTTGCAAGTTTATATGCAGGAAGCCGATCTTCTTCTGTAAAACCGTCCCTTACCCCAAACAGATCTACGCATAGATCATTCAGCCTGTCTACGCTTAGTGAAGAATAATCAAAAGAGGACCTTAAGTATCCTATCCTCTTTCCCTTGAGAGAACCCACGGGAAGATCTGTCGAATACCCGTCTCCGAGAAGAGCATCGGCATCTGCTTCGATCGTAAAGTCGTCCCCTTCGTCAGTTCCTGCCATAGCTTCCAGAACTATGGCAAGGTCTTCTGCCGTCTTTGCCATTGGTCCGGTGGTATCTCTGGAAGCCGCAAGAGGGATCACACCTTCAATAGATGTCAGCCCTTTGGAAGGCCTGATGCCGAAGAGATTTGACCAGTTGGCAGGATTCCTTATGGAACCTCCCGTATCGGTTCCCAGTCCTGCTGCAGCAAAATTGGATCTTACAGCTGTTGCGGTACCTCCTGATGATCCGGCTGCCGACCTTTTTGTATCATACGCATTATGGGCCTCTCCTCCCAAGGTGGAGTGGGAGTCAACAGCACTGTATGCGAATTCGGAAAGATTTGCCCTTGCTATGATAACCGCACCCGCTTCCTTAAGCTTCTTTACCGCTCCGGCGTCTTCGGAAACATAAAAGTCCGCAAGAGCTACAGAACCGGCGGCAGTAGGCATTCCGGCCACATTGTAATTATCTTTTACCACAATGGGAATACCGTGCATCTTTCCGCGGATCTTTCCCGCAGCCCTTTCTTCATCCAGTTTTCTGGCGTCATCCAGGGCATTTTCGTTTATCCTGATTATGGAATTTAAGTCTTCCCGTCTGTCATAGGCCTCGATCCTGCTTAAATACATCTCCGTAAGCATTTCGGATGTGAGGTTCCCCTTTTCCATCTCACGCTGAAGATCGCTTATGGAAGCTTCCTGCAGATCGATGGTGGTAAACAGATCCTCCAGCTGTTCTACAGCCCCCTTATCCGGGGAAAATTCATAAGGGGCACCTTTGGAATAGGACTCGATCCCGGTATTTCCTTCCGGTCCTGCAATGACCGTTCCTGAAGGCAGCAGCGTAACTGCCATCACAGATGCCATAAATAAAGCTGTAATGTGTTTTCTTCTCTTATCCATAGACCTGACTTGCCTCATTCAAAAATGTCCTTTACCTTTTCAAAAGAATCTATTACCGCAGCTGCGCCATCCTCTTGCAGATCTCCGAACCCGTATGCAGCGTGTACAAAGGGTACCCCTGCTTCCTCACAGGCTATCCTGTCCCCCTCCGTGTCCCCGATATATACAGGGTTCTTTAAGCCGTTTCTCTTAACCAGCTCTTTTATATTATCGGCCTTACCCATACCGGTGTTGCCGAAACTCTCATAATCCGTGATAAAACCACCAAGGCCGGTCTTTTCACAGACCAGCTCAATATAGCCTTTCTGGCAGTTGCTGACGATATAAAATCTTATCCTGCCGGAAAGTTCTTTGATGGTGTCATAAACTCCCGGGAAAACCACATCACAGGGATCAGCTCTCAGTTCTTCATGTTCATACCTGCAGCAGAGCTCCATGATCGTCTCCCGCTTTTCCGCAGTATCCATGGGGAAAACACATCTCCCGATCTCATCCATCGGCTTTCCGAACTGAGTCTTCAGGAGATCTGCAGTTATAACCTCACTGCGCAGCGACCCCGCTTCCCTTGCCGCCCTGTTCCAGGCTTTGGCAACTATGGCTGTGGAATCCCAGATGGTTCCGTCTATGTCTAATATTATTCCGTCGGTTTTTATCTTCTTATCCATAGAAAAGATACTACAATAATAAAAATGCCCCCGTCAAGTCTTACATCCCCTCATAAAGACTCTTCGAAAGCAGAAAACACACACTTAAAAGCAATTTTAAAGGGACACCCAACGCGAAACTCCGGTGCCCCTTTACCCTATTGTATCATCTGAATGTCCCAATGGATTGTACCTCCTTAATGCATTCCGTTCTGCGCTAATCTATTAAATCGGGCCCGTCGTCCTCACCTGGTCGGTAAGACTCTTATATGTTATTTTTGCCCGCTTCCGCTCACGTATGCCTTTTATGCTGGACTACTGATACAAAAACTAAATTGTGAAATAACTTGTCTGGCGGTCCGTACCTCCGTTCCTTAGATTTTCCGATCAGAGATAATAATTATCATCCAAGTTACCTCTGCTGCCGACCTCCCCGTCGGCTTTGTTCCGTCTCTTTCTTTGATGATGTGAGTATATCTCATTACGGAATAATTGTCAACACAATTTTAAAAAAATATTGTATTTAAATAGGCGCAAAACTAAAATTGTATGAATTGTTTATACAATATCCCGGCATACAGCCCCGAAATACACATATACAGTAGATACGGTTCACCTTACAATGACACGTAGACCGCATTACTACGTTGTTTCCGGCGATTTTTTATGTTAGAATCGCAACAAGAATAGACGATGGGATACTGTTCAATGAGGTGACGTAACTATGAGTAGAGTAGCTATCGTAACTGACACTAACAGCGGGATCACTCCCGAAGAGGGAAAGGAAAACGGCATTTTTGTCATTCCAATGCCCTTCATGATCAATGAAAAAGAATATCTTGACTGTGTGAATCTGTCCCAGAAGGACTTTTATGATTTTCTCTCCCAGGGTGCGGATGTGACCACATCACAGCCTGCTGCCGGAGACGTGATCTCTCTTTGGGACAGCATCTTTGCCGAGGGATATGACGAGATCGTCCACATTCCCATGTCCAGCGGCCTTTCCGGTGCATGTGAAAACGCACTGATCTATGCATCTGACTATGACGGCAGGGTACAGGTGGTCAATAACCAGCGTATTTCCGTTACCCAGCGTCAGTCTGCTTATGATGCGAAATATTTAGCACAAAACGGAAACTCGGCTGCCAGGATCAGAGAGATCCTTGAAGCGGCCAAATATGAGTCCAGCATTTATATAACCATAGATACCCTTGAATACTTAAAGAAGGGCGGCAGAGTTACTCCCGCAGGTGCAGCTCTTGCGAAGATACTTAACTTAAAGCCTATTCTTACTATACAGGGTGAAAAGCTGGATGCCTTTTCCAAGTGCCGCGGCCTGAAACAGGCAAAGAGCATTATGATAAATGCCCTGAAAAATGATATCGATAACCGCTTAGGCGGATATGATCCGGAAAACCCTTCCATCTGGATAGAGGTTGCCCATACCGAAAACGAAGAAGCTGCGGAAGAATTTGCAAGGGAGATAGAGAATACCTTCCCTAACTGCAGCCTGCATATAGATCCGCTTCCCTTGAGCATCTCCTGCCATATCGGTCCCGGATCTCTTGCCATCGCCTGCTCAAAGGTTGTCAAGGACGGACAGCCTTATCCCATGGCTATGGCTAAAGTAGTCTAAAACAGTCCGATCAAATTCCTCCTCCGGTTTCCCAGTCACCACGGGATTCCGAGGGGGCTTCCGTATCAACGATCTCTCCCGTTTTATCATTATCTTCCTGAACCGCTTCCTCGGAAGTGTCTTCTATGCTGTCCTCGGAAACCGTATCCTCTTCAGGAGCTTCTTCGGGTCCTTCTTCCGTTTCTTCCTTCTCTTCAGGAGGAATGTATGCGCCGTCCTCATCGATCAGGGCCGCCGCTTCCCCGGAACTTCCCACTACCGCATGGGTCTTAAGGAAATCCACCCAGAGATACATATATTTCTGCTTGATATGAATGCCGTCCGAAGCAAAGTCCGCAGGAAGGTTTCCTTCGCTGTCAGCCATTACCGAATTTAAGTCCAGATACGCCACGTGCTCCTTTGCAGCCACCACCTTCAGGGCTTCATTCCTTGCATTGATGTTCGGATTGTTGAAAACGTTTGATTCATTGGATTTCGCAGCTGTAACGTTGATTATGCTCTGGATGTAGATCACCGCATTCGGCTGATAATACTTGATCATATCAATAAGCTGGTAATAAGCGTTGTCAAAGGTATCCTCATCAGCCCAGCCCATTTCGTTTAAGCCGAATTTGATATAGACCTTCCTGAATTTCCCCTTATTGGCAGCCATGGCTTCTTCCAAAGTAAGCTTCCCGAATTCGGAGTCTATCCATTTCTTTGTAAATACCTGATGAACCCCGTAGCTCTTCATGGCATAGGAAACTATACCATCCAGCCCGGAATACATACCGAAACCCTGCTCCCTGGAATCCCCGATTATCACCGTATCACCGGAAGTAAAATAGCTGTCTCCCACAGTGTAAAAACCGTCATATGTATCTCCGGGGGTAGAGGAATCATTTTCTTCCAGCTTTGTCTTAAAGGCATCCCTTAAGAACTCGTCGGTTTCACCGTTCTTCATCTTCTCACTGCGTTCAGCCCTTCGTTCCTCTGCCGCAGCATCCTCTTCGTCCTTTAAGACTCTGTCTGCCTTTTCCTCATCCGTAAGCTCCTCATCACCGACATCAGCCACTGCTTCCGGGGGAGAAAAAGCATTGATCATATCCTCGTCAGGAACATATTCCGTAGGCATATAATCAACGGTATAATCCCTGTCGTTGATGCCGTCTCTCCAGTTCTGGAGCCTGACTTTGATCTCCTGCACAGCGGTGGCAACGCCGACAGTCTCCAGATCGTTACTTAAATTAACGGAATTGGAGGCCTTCACCGTCTTTGTGGCAAGAAGCATCCCATATATGAAGAGCGCTGTAACTATCAGCACAACTGTGGATAAAAACGGACACTTTCTGAAAAAATCCATGTTTCCTTCTTTCCTGTCTTAAATCCCCTAAAATCTGAAATACAGGAAGGGATTATAAACCGAATCCACCAGCAATCCCACTGAAATAAAGAATACCGCCAGCAGGAAGATAAATGAGATCGGGTTTTTCCTGTGTTTCCTGTACCACCTTGAGGGAAAAGGCGTTGCAAATATCACGGCCAAAACGAAAATATACCAATAGGTATAGAAATATTCAATGAAATCCGTCCCGGGATTGATGGTAAACATCCTTGAAATATAAACTACTGCTTCACTTAAAGAAGGAGCCGCAAAGAGTACCCATCCCAGCATCACAATGATCAGGGTATATATCCTGGAAAAGAACACCGACCTGTCTAAGAACAGTTTCTTTAAAAACAGTCTTTCGATCATGATTATTACAAAATAGTAGATGCCCCAAAGGACAAAATTCCAGGCTGCCCCATGCCAGAGTCCGGTTATAAGCCAGACGATGAACATATTCAATACGGTACGGGCCGCTCCCATCCTGTTTCCCCCCAGAGGGATATAGAGATATTCCCTGAACCATGAAGTAAGGGAGATATGCCATTTTTTCCAAAACTCAGTGATGCTGCGGGAAGCATAGGGATGCTTGAAGTTCTCAGGAAATCTGAAACCTAACATCTGGCCCAGTCCTATAGCCATAAGGGAATAGCCGGAGAAATCGAAGTACAGCTGAAGAGTATAGGCGGCGATTCCCATCCATGCAAAAAGAGTAGAGATATTATCATATCCCGCTTCCTGACAGGCAGTCCAGATGTTTCCCAGACTGTTAGCAAAAATAACCTTACACCCAAGCCCCATGGTAAAGATCTTGAAGCCGTTCTCAATGTTGATATGATGCACGCGCCTTCGCTTCAGTCCCGTTTCAACACTGTGGAACTTGACAATGGGTCCCGCGATCAGCTGGGGGAACATCACCAGATAAGTACCGAGATTCAAATAGGATCTTTCCACCTCTATCTTCTGCAGATATACATCTATCACATAGGACATTATCTGGAAGGTATAGAAACTGATCCCGAGGGGAAGCATGATGTTCGGAACCGGGATCTCGGTATGGGCTATGCTGTTTATGGTGGATACCACAAAGCCCGTGTATTTGAACACAAAGAGCATCCCGATATCATAGAAAAGCGTGAGTATCAGGAGCACTTTTCTCTCCAAACCACGAAGGAACGGATCGAACCTGTCCATAAAAATGGCCATGCAATAATTTACTGTCAGGGAACAGATTATGAGTATAGAATACTTAGGCTCCCCCCAGGCATAAAATATCATGCTTCCCGTGAAAAGCACGAAGTTCTTAAACCTGGCGGGAACGAGATAGTATATTATGAAGAATACCGGCATGAACCGGAATAAAAAAACTAAGGAACTGAAAACCATATCTGCCTTCCCTTAAAGATCAAGGGGATATTTCTCCGTCAGGCTCTTTACTATCTCCCGTGCCTCGGGAATCTTGTCCTTTCCTCCCAGCACTACAAGGGAAATGGCCTCTGCAACCTTATCACAATCCTCAGTATTAAAGCCTCTGGTGGTAACCGCAGGAGTTCCGAGCCTTATTCCGCTGGTAACGAAAGGCTTCTGGGGATCATTCGGTATAGTGTTCTTATTTGCGGTAATATTTGCCTCATCCAGAAGTATTTCCACTTCTTTTCCTGTAAGGTTCTGGGGAACAAGATTCAAAAGCATCAGGTGGTTATCCGTTCCTCCAGATACTATGGAGAGTCCCCTGTTCAATAAACCGCTGCAAAGAGACTGCGCATTATCAACGATACCCTTTGCATATTCCCTGAATGAGGGCTGAAGAGCTTCCTTCAGACATACAGCCTTTGCTGCCACCACATGCATAAGGGGGCCGCCCTGGGATCCGGGGAATACCGCTTTATTAAACTTGAATTTATCAGCTGCGTCCTGATTGCAGAGGATAAGTCCGCCTCTGGGTCCTCTTAAGGTCTTATGTGTCGTGGTGGTTACAACATCTGCGATCCCTATGGGTGAGGGATGCTGTCCGCCGGCCACAAGTCCGGCGATATGAGCCATATCCACCATGAGATATGCTCCCACTTCATCCGCGATCTGGCGGAATCTCTTGAAATCTATTGTCCTGGCATATGCGGATGCTCCGGCAACGATAAGCTTCGGACGGCACTCCTTTGCTATTTCCAGAACCTTGTCATAATCTATGAATCCTTCATCATTTACGCCGTATGGCACACAGTTGAAGTACATTCCGGAGAAATTGACCGGTGAACCGTGTGATAAGTGGCCTCCCTGATCAAGATTCATTCCCATGAAGGTATCTCCGGGCTCCATCATTGCCATGAATACAGCCATATTTGCCTGAGCTCCGGAATGGGGCTGTACATTGGCATATTCGCACTTAAAAAGCTCTTTTGCCCTTTCCCTTGCCAGATCTTCTACTATATCAACACACTGACATCCGCCATAATACCTGTGTCCGGGATATCCTTCCGCATATTTATTGGTAAGCGGACTACCCATAGCTGCCATAACTGCCTTGCTTGTCCAGTTTTCGGACGCAATGAGCTCAATATGGCTGTTCTGCCTTTCTTCTTCCGCAACTATGGCATCTGCCACCTCACTGTCCACAAGCCTTATGTCCTCAAGTGAATACATCGATCAGTTCTCCTTTCAAATCCTCCAAAAAACAGCTGTAAATTAATTGTAAAAACAAAACCCAAGGGATTATAGCACATTCAATTAAATCCCACAAACCAATGTGCAAGTTTGTATCCGGCAACGGAAAGTTTCCTGCCGTGCTTGCCCGGAAGGTTCATGGTCCTTCCAAGGATCCCGTACCTTATTTTCATGAAAAGGAATCCGTCCTTTTCCCCGAGATACCTCCAGAGTTCATCCTTCTTTTCCAGTGCTTCTTCCGTGTCTGCCCTGATAAGCATTATGGAAGAAACCGTCATCATGATCTCCAGATAGCTCACCATATAGTTGCGAAGCTTCCTGTTGGGGATATTTCTTCCCGCAAGGAAATCTATCATGATCTTGGTGATCTTAATCTGCTGGTCTACCCTTCCTATCATGACCTTCTCATTTACCGACTGGTCATCCCTGCCGATAAAATAGCGATAGAAATTCACGTTTAAGTAATATATGGTCTTTACAAAGGGCAGCGGCTCGAAAACAAAGATGTTATCGCAGTAAAAAGTGTGCTTAGGAAGGCAGAGCCCACAATCCCTTAAAAGCTTGGTCCTGTAGATAACGGAATGCATGAGAAGGTACTGTCCCTTGTGGAACTTCCGAACCTTATCCCAGGTTATCATCCTGTTTTCCGGGAGCGCAAACCTGTAGGTCATGACCTTTTTATGCCTTGCCCCCTTCTTATCATAGACAAAATTGCATATCATCATATCCAGCATGGTATCGCCGTAAAGCAGCTCTCTCAGTTTTGCCAGAACCTTCCTGTAGGCATCGGCGTCCACCCAGTCATCGGAATCCACACATTTGAAAAACAGTCCTGAAGCATGTTCAAGTCCGGTATTTATTGCGTCCCCGTGTCCTCCGTTTTCCTTGTGAATGGCTTTCACTATCCCCGGATAACTCTTCTCGTATTCATCTGCTATATCAGCGGTGCCGTCTGACGAACCGTCATCAACCACCAGTATCTCCACATCCTCTCCCCCGATAAGAAGGGAGTCAATGCAGTGTTTCATATAATCTTCCGAATTATAGCAGGGTACTACAAATGATAATATCTTCAAGATTTGATACCGTTCCTTTCTCTATCCTCTATCTGTTTCTGAGCCTTGCGCCCTCATATTTTATGGTTGTGAGGAGATAATCCTTTATTTCCTCATACTTGTCCTGTATGCTTCCTTCCCTTACTTCAGTATCTAAGGAAAGAGCGATGGCGCTTATTATGTCATCATTAAGCCTGCCCTTTATCCTCTCCAGCACATCCAGCTTTTCCTCCATGTCTTCGGCATCTAAGAACGCCATCAGATCCGGGGGTGCCTCTTCTTCATTCTCTCCGCTTTCTCCGCCGGATTCAGCGGCAGGGCTTTCCTCCTCAAACCTGTATCTCTGTCCTGCATCGGGGTACTTTTCACGGTCGGTCTCGCTCATGAATTCCGACAGCGGCCTTACATATTTCTTACTTGCATCATCCCTGTTCTCATACACTACCATTTCTGCCAGTGTCTCGGAATCACGGGCTATGCATATCACTCTGTAATATGTACCCTTAAAATGCCTGTATATTTTGCCTTCACTGGGCAGCTCTCGCATTGTCCCCTCCACTCTTAAAACCTGAATATTTTATTATCAGTAACTCTGCGCCAAGCGTATCCGTTATCTTCCCTTTTTTCACATCATCCTCGGTCTTAAGGCAGTCATCCACCGCATCAAGCAGCTGTCTGCTTGTGTAACGGGATGCGGCGGCCACATACTTTTTAACCGAAAACTCCGGCACCTGCATAACTCCAGCCATTTCACGGGATCCCTTTTTCTCTTTTGAAAGTTCCTTTGCCAAGACCAGCTTGTTGAACTCTCTCGAGATAAGAGAAAGTATCTTCATGGGAGCTTCCTTCAGGAGGAGCATCTCATAATACTTTTCCAGCGCTTTCTTCTGCCTTCCCGCAGCTATGTCATCTATCATGGAAAATACGGAGGACTGTAAATTTGAGGAAGCTATCTCCCGTATATCTTCTACGGTGATCTCTTCCCGTTCTCCGCAATAGGAGATCAGCTTATCCATCTCATTTTTAAGGAGATACATATCGGTACCTGACTTTGAGATCAGGAAATCCACCGTACTTGCCCGGATCTTCTTGCCGCTCTTCGATAAAATGCTTCCGATCCAGACCTTTAAGTCCCTTTCACCTGGTTTCTTACACTCTACGGATCCCTCCAGCTTAGTCACCGTCTTGAACATTCTCGTCTTCTTATCCACCTCAGCTTCAGAGAAGACCAATACGGTTTCTTCGGGGATATGCTCAAGATAATCCGAAAATTCCTTATCGGCGCCCTTCTTAAAAAAGCCGCTGTCTTCCACCAGGATCAGCCTTTTTTCAGACATAAAAGGCAGGGTTTCCGCCAGAGCCATGATCTTTTCCTCATTGGCTTCCTTCCCGGTAAAGACACTTCTGTTCATTGTATCCCCGGAAGGCACCACTGCGTCGGAAAGGGTCTTTTTATAATAATCCCTTAAGTAGTCTTCTTCACCCCAGATAAGGTAAACCCTTTTGAAAACGCCCTTTTTAATATCATCCCGTAAGCTGTCCATAAAGGATATTTTTACACAGGGAGGTAATTACGTCAAACCCTTTTTTCTGCCATGGCAAAACCTTATTATGCAGGTATTTCCGTGAGTTTAAGCCATTCTATAACCTTAATGACCTATCCGGGGCAAAGTTGGACGGTTCGCCTCATGCGGTACTGGTATTGAAGCTTAAGGGTGTCCTTCCAGGTGGGGTTCACTGTAAGCTCATTACCTTTCAGGGTTCTGCAGGATCATCCGCTTTATCCCTTCTTTTGTGGTGGTCTCCGCGACTGATATAGGCCCGGTATATTTTGTGCTGCTTTCTGTGGGAGTGTTCCCGTCCGTCGCATAATAGATAACCGCGTCGGGAGTTTCAGAAAAGATAATCACATTTGATATAATAATCCCGTTTCCCCGGCCGCCATAACCTTATACCATATCCATATACCATCAGTCCCGTACCGCCAAGGTTATCGAGGTTATATAAATTACTTCCAATTTCGATTTGCTCTTCATACTGAGGATACTTTACCTCTTGCTGGTGAAGTATAATCGATTTTTTCACAGAAATTCATAATCATCCTTTTAAGCAAAATGCTTTTTAATATTGACATGTTCCGTTAAGTTGTTCATAATAATAAACATGAATAATAAAAGAAAGTCTAATAAACCGGTTATTTTACCCCGTATTTCCAAGCAGTTAGCGCAGGTTGGGGAACAAATTAAGCTTGCAAGACTCAGAAGAGGGTATAAAACAACTCTTATTGCAGAGAGGGCAGGAATCACCCGCGCAACGTTATGGAAGGTAGAGAAAGGAGATCCCGGAGTTGCAATAGGGATTTATGCAAAAGTTCTTGCCGCTATTGGTGTGCCCGAAGATATTACTCTCTTAGCACGGGATGATGAACTGGGACGGATCATCCAGGATTCTGAACTGCTGGGTAAATATGAAAGGAAGAAGGAGTGAAGGAATTTGAGATACATGCGGGATGGCTAAATCCGCCGGAAAAAATAGGGAAATGCCGGATCAATTCAGCAAGAGGGAAGGAAACTATATCTTTTGCTTATGATGAGAAATGGCTTTCAATACATCCTTCATTTAAGCTCGATCCTGATGTGATCTCTATGGCAGGATGGCAATACCCTCCATCCAACAAGCCTTGTTTTGGGTTTCTCTCAGATATTTCTCCTGACAGATGGGGGAGAAAGTTAATGGATAGGAGAGAAGCGATTCTGGCAAAAGAAGAGAGTCGTCCTAAAAGAAAACTTCTGGATAGCGATTATATTTTTGGGGTACATGATCAGGGAAGAATTGGTGGTATTCGTTTATTTGATCCTGACAATAATGAATATATTTCTTCTCGCAAGACTTTGGCAGCCCATCCAATGGAGACATTAAGAAAGCTTGAGCAGTCTTCTCTTGGTTTTGAAGCATCAGCAGACAGAGAATCTGAAAAATGGCTAAAAAATCTGTTGGATCCAGGTTCGTCATTAGGAGGTGCAAGACCGAAAGCAAATGTGATAGATGAGGAAGGGAATCTTTGGATAGCTAAATTTCCATCTAAAAATGATGAGATTGATGTTGGTGCGTGGGAAATGGTTTCTCATAATTTGGCATTAAAATGTGGTCTTAATGTACCTGATGCCAGATTTATGAGGTTTTCTGATGCAGGGACAACTTTCTTATCTAAAAGATTTGACAGAAATGGCTCAAATCGGGTTCATTATGCTTCGGCAATGACAGTATTAGGATGTACTGACGCTCAGGAAGATCAGATGAGTTATCTTGATATCGCGGAAGCGATTGAGCAGATCAGTCTGAATCCGAATAAAGATTTGAAAGAGTTATGGAACAGGATAGTTTTCAATATTTGTATTTCAAATACTGATGATCATCTTAGAAATCATGGTTTCATTCTTGATGGTGATTCATGGAGGCTTTCTCCTGTATTTGATATAAATCCGAATACTGATAAAGATTCTCTTTCGCTTATAATTGCTGAGACTGACAGGAAAGATGTTCAAGAAGCAATATCAGCAGCAGGATATTTCAGGTTATCTGAAAAAGATGCAAGGGATCAAGCTCTGAAGCTTCAAAGAATAGTTTGTGATTCCTGGAAAAATGAAGCAGTAAGGTGTGGCATATCTAATAGTGAGATTGAGCAGATGAAAATTGCTTTTGAGCATCTTTGTTCAGACAGAATAGTGTCCTTCTCGGCGGGGTTTAGGGTAAGCTCATTGCCATTCAAGGGCGATTGACTGAAGATGGAAGTGTTTTCTTTAAGCTCTTCGGGGATGTTGATGAGTTTTCCATTTCTTAAATGGACGTTCCGGATCTTCTCATCATTTGATCTGTTGTCCTTAATGGTTCCGCCGGTTAGTATGAAGCTGCTTTCACTTGGCTGCTGGTCATTTTCTTTTTTGAAAAACACCCCACCGCCCTCGTTATTGCAGATGGTACCGCCGTTCATTTTAAATGTAACGCTGCTATTTCGATCATTTAACCCCACACCACCACCGGAGATTCCTGCTGTATTGCTGCAGATCTTTCCCCCATTCATTGTAAAAGTGCGCCCACTGACATACACACCGCCGCCATAATTTTCTGCTCTGTTACCGCTGATAGTACCGCCGTTCATTGTGAAATCACCGTTAGCATATACGCCGCCGCCATTTCCATTTGACGCTGATCCTCCGGTGATAAGCCCGGTTTTTGCTTTACTGCTGTCATTAAGCGTGAGATTCCCGGCTGAAAGGATCTTAATGACAGTTTTAGATTCCGTCTCGATCCCGCTCCCGTCAATGGTGTGTCCGTTGAGGTCGAGGATAGTATTCTTACTTACGATCACAGTAGCGTCGGGTTTCACATCCGTCAGCAATTTGACCGTATCCCCGGGATTTGATGCATCTATCGGATCCTGGACGGTGGGATAAAAGGTTTCACCGATCGCGGCCGTGCAGGAAGTCAGGAATTTCCCGGCAATGGCTGCTTTCTGGTCAGCGTTCAGCTCCAGTGGTCCGCTGAAAGACTGTGTGCCATCGACGGTGAAGAAGACTTTGCCTTCAGAAATCATCACATTTCTATAAAATGCGGATCCCGAGATATCATTTCCTGTTCCCCCGGTGGACTTCAGCGTTCCGCCCTTCAGGGTGACTATTCCCCCTATTCCATCACCTCCCTGCAGGATCCATTCCTCCCATTTATATACGACACGAAAATGGGTGAAATGTTCCACATGTTCCAATAAATTTAAAATTTTTTTGGTATTATAGTTTGTGGCTAATTTTTCAAACATCCAATAGGAATAACATATACGCCGTCTTCACGCTTATAACCAAATGGTGTTCCGGTAAGAACAATTTTTAAATCAGGCAATCTGAGCGGAGCCTGCTTCTCGTTAACATTGTATTCTGCTACCAGTCTTTCGATTTCGTTAAGATGTGCAGCGCCTTCTTCGATTTCATTGCTTCCGAGTTTGATCTCTATTAAAGCATATCTGCCATCTCTTAAGTGAAGTACAGCATCCGCCTCTAACCCGTATCTATCATGGTAATATGATACAGTTCCTCCCAATGAGGATGAGTAAACACGTAAATCCCTAATACATAAGGTTTCAAGAATAAATCCAAATGCTTTAAGATCTGTATTGAAGTACTCAGGGGCAACTCCAAGAGCAGCAACGGCTATTGATGGATCTACAAATTCTTTTTTATCAGAGGACTGAATCGCAGTTTTCGATCTAATTGAAGGGCACCAAGCTTCTACATCTCTAATCACATATAGTTTTTGCAGAGTCTTCAAATAATCATAAAAAGTAGTTTCGCCCATAGGGAAATTAGCATTGATATCACGAAGAATCGTTCGATTTGATGCAAATGTTGATATATTTCTGGCGTAGGATCTAAGAAGCAATCGAGTTCCCTGCTCATCCCTTTTTACATTATCCACATTGCTAATATCATCCCTGCACAAACTATCGAAGTAACTTCCTGAAACCATCAGTTTTGCCTTATCAGTCTTTTTATTCATAACAGACGGCCATCCGCCGCGACAGGCGGCCATAATAATTCCGTCAATTGTTAGGTCGGAGATGCAATCATCAGGAAGCTCTTTGTTATTGAATAATTCTGATAGCGAAACCTTTCCATTAGATTCACCGGATTCATAAAGACTCATGGGATACATCTGGAGTGTATCTATTCTGCCGGTACCCGTGTGCATGATTGCCGTTTTATCAATAGAATTCGATCCTGTAAGAATATAGAGCCCAGATTCATTTCTCTTATCAACAGAAACTCTTACAGCATCCCATAAATTCGGTGCAATCTGCCATTCATCGATAAGCCTCGGATTCTCACCCGAAAGCAGGTTGGATGGCTTAATCTGTGCG
Organism: Lachnospiraceae bacterium; assembly: GCA_017448845.1. Lineage (GTDB taxonomy): Bacteria > Bacillota > Clostridia > Lachnospirales > Lachnospiraceae > NK4A144. The sequence continues at coordinate 8,952 of JAFSKT010000015.1, read as the reverse complement.
GTATATATATAAGAATCTCTCATATCCGGATCTTGCATTTCGATAAAGCTTTTGGCAAACTGCTTGGCTGTGGTGGTTTTACCGCACCATTTAGGTCCAATGATATGTACAGCTCCAAAAGCATCCAATTTATCCTGTAATTCAGTGTCACAGACACGTTTGATATAGTCCATTATTACCTCCGATTCATACTAATGTATCTATGCAATATTATACGCATTTTACTGGGTGTTGCAATATCCAGCGAAGAGATTTGCGGTATTTTAGCGAAGGTATTTGTGGTAAATAAACGAAGAGATTTGTGGCTCTTTGGCGGGTAACTTTGTTATAATTCCGATTACATAATAAGCAACCTTCCGGCGTCTTTTCCAATCTTCCGGATGTTGGTCCTTAAAAGAAGTAGTGGGATTGCAAGAGGAACAGCATATCCCCAGACCACATCATCAAACACCGGTGCACTGGTTGGAATAATCCCAATATTAACCAGAAAAACCGCAATAATGAGTGTGATTATAGCTCCTGACATTTTTGCAGCCCAGCTATACTTTTGTTCGAGACATATTGCTATAGCTGTTGACAGGAACATAATAGCAATAAGCATCCAATGATTATCTGCACTTATCAATGCTGTTGTCATCAATCCCTCCTTAGTATCTCCACAACAGATCTTTCAAGCAGTGCCTCTTCAGCATCCTCCAGTGTATCCATCGCACCTTTATATAGTTTTATCCTTATACCTCACGGAAATAAGCTCTGTTTCCCATATTCTTCGGGAGCTTAATTCTTAATAACCATTGCAGAGTAATTCTCATAGATCTTGAAACCATATTTCTCATTAAATGAGGGCCACATCCCCAAACTGCTCACTGGTCAGATCGATCCTCTTTCATCTTCGCAGCTCCTTTTCTATGGCCTGCCTGACAATCTCTGTTCCGGCATCGGGCTCAAAACGATCGATAACCTGTCCTATACGGTTGACCAGAAATTTGGTGAAATTCCATTTGATATCGCTGTTATTCCGATAATCAGGGTCTGCTTCTCTTGCCTGTTTCTCCAGATGAATGCTTTCAGGTGAGTTCATCAGGAATCCCCTGAAGCCCTGCCTGCTCTTAAGAAAAGCAAACAGTTCAAGTGAGTCTTCTCCGTTCACCTTTATCTTGGCAAACTGAGGGAAAGTTATCTCATACCGTGAGGTGCAGAAACTATGGATATCATCGCTCGTTCCGGGAGCCTGATGTCCAAACTGGTCACAGGGAAAATCGAGAATCTCAAATCCTTCCCCGTTAAGTTCCTTATAAATTGATTCCAGTGCTTCGTACTGAGGTGTAAAACCACAGCCGGTTGCTGTATTTACGATCAAAAGAACCTTGCCTCTGTATTCACGAAGCGACTGAAGTGCCCCATCCCGTTTCGGAACGGTGAACCGGTAGATCGGACCTCCAACCAGGTAGTCCTCCGCTTCCTGAATGATATTGTTTATATTATCCACATCAATATGCACATGACCTGTCTCAAGAGAATGATTCGCGCCCTCTATTATCTTATAATGGAGCTTTTTATCATCACATAGTTTCCTCATTGTATCCGGATCTATCAAAGGATCCCTGTCCCCGAAAAATACCAGCCCATTTCCTTCCGTTGCCAGGGAGAATGTCTGCGGAAACGGAGTGTAGTATACCTGCCTTGCGGGGATATCATGTTTAGCTGCATAAATGCTTGCTGCGACGGTTCCGATACTTTTGGAAGCGAAAATAATATCCTCATATGATGAAAAATCCGTACTCTTAAGCTGTTTCTCCGTTTGTCCGGAAGCAAGATTGAATGCATCCAGCATTTTTTCTTTACTCTTCAGGCAATCCGTATCAATACCATTATAATCAATTGTGATCACCTCGTAACCGTGTTCGAGGGCTATCTTTCTTGAAAAATACAATAATGGTTTATCATTGTTATACCCTATTCCCGGGAAAAAAACCGCTATCTTTCCAGTCTGCATGATCCTTCCTTTCTGCTTTCGAGTTCTCCGATCAGAGAAGTCAACGGGGACGGTTCTCAGTGACTCCATTGACTCCCCCATTGACTTCCCCTATCTTAAGATAGACCCTGTTTCCATACTCCTTTGTTTCGTCAAAGGAGTATTCTTCTTCCCTTATTGCGCTCTTTAATACGGCTAGAGACAGCGGATCGCATTTGGAAAGGATATTATACTGTACTCCCGCATAATCAGCGGAAAAATCCATGGTTCCGCTCTGTCCGGAAAGGTCTATGCTAATATGGATCCTTGGATATTCAAGGGCTTTTATGAGGTTCTGCTGGATAAGCTCCTCGAAGGTTAGCATGACATGCTTTGTTAAACGCATTGAAACCTGGTTTTTAATACAATATGCTTCAATCTGCCCCTGTCTTCCCGGGAAATCATAATCCCTGCTCTCTATATCGAATTCAAGTGCCTTTAGCTGTTTAACAAAGCGCCGGGTTTTCTGATTCGCGGGATGGTCAAAAATCTCTTCAGGTGTCCCGCTTTCATAGATCCCGCCATCATCCATATAGAAAACACGGTTTGAAATGGCTCTTGCGAAATCCATCTCATGAGTCACAATCATCATGGTCTTTCCTGTTTTGGAGAGCTCCCGTATGACCTCCTGTACCTCTCCAACCATTGTGGGGTCAAGCGCACTCGTAGGTTCATCCATCAAAATGATATCCGGATCCATAGCCAGAGTACGGGCTATGGCTATTCTCTGCTTCTGTCCTCCGGACAGCTCTTCGGGGTAGCTTAAGGCTTTTTCCGATAGTCCCACCATACGCAGAAGCTCCATTCCTTCATCATACGCTTCCTGCTTAGCCTTCCCGGCAAGATCAACGGGGGCAAGCATGATATTCTCAATGGCTGTAAGATGGGGGAAAAGATTAAAGGACTGAAAAACCATTCCGGCCTTCCGGCGAACCTTCTCCATATTACAGCCCGGGGCTGTTATCTCCATATCATCGAAAAATATCTTTCCGGATGTAGGCTTTTCGAGCAGATTGATGCAGCGAAGGAGCGTACTCTTCCCGGTTCCGGAAGGACCAATTACGGAGATCACATCCCCGTCCCCTATCTCCGTACTCACATCCTTAAGGGGTGTTATGTCGGAATATTCCTTCCTCAGGTGTTCAATCCTTATCATATGTCCTTACCCCTTTCAGTATGCTTTCCTTTTTTCTCATTCTGGGGTCCGATACAAGCCTAATCCGTTTCACCGCAAGGGCGAAGATAGCCTCCATCAGAAAGTAGATAATGGCGACGGCGATAAGAGGAAAAAATGCTTCGTAGGTCCGGCTCCTGACTATATCACCGACCTTCGTGAGATCCTGCACGGCAATATATCCCACGATAGCCGTGGCTTTTATAAGTCCCACGATCTCACCCTTATAAGCATCCATTAACCGCGGGATGGTCTGTGGCAGGATGATCTTAAAGAAGGTCCCGTTTACGGAATAACCCAGAGCATAAGCAGCTTCATACTGCCCTCTTTCAACGGCCTCCACACCGATTTTTAAGAGCCCGAAAACTCCCGCTCCAAACACCATTGTAAAGCCGATAACGGATACGACTATTCCGTTAATATTCATACTTCCGAACACAATGTAGTAAAGGATCATAAGGAGTACAACTACCGGCATGCCCTGCACTAAAAAGAGGAAGAACTCCGTGATCCTGTTCGCTGCCGGATTTCCGTCCTTACATATGAATAAGAGCAGGAATCCGAGCAGGGTTCCGAAAAGAGCCGATAATAAGGTGATGACGAAAGTTACAACGAATCCTGACACAAAAAGCTTCCACCTGTTTTCCCTCACAAAATTTTTTTCAAAGCTTGAGCTCAAGGATTCAAAAATCGAATGTCCGGAATACCCTTCATCCTCCGCTCTCACCAGGAGTACAAAGGCTGCAGGGAAATACTCGATAAAATCAACTGATTCCTTCCTTTCATCCGTAACTATTATGGAGCCGGTCCCTATAAGGGATTTCCCCGATTGAACGCTTGATAAGACCGAGGAAAAATCCAATCCGGTAAAATTAACGCGGACATCCATTTCCTCAGCCATCATAAGGATCAATTCATTATCAAATCCAACGATCTCTCCTCCCTCTCCCGCATAGCTCATAGGTTCTACTGTATCACAGGCGGCAACCTCAACGGTTCCGTTATGTCCCGGCCAGTCCTGTTCCGGCATGATCTTTTTGCTGTCGTCTGATCCGGTCCATTTTTTCCAGGCTTCCTCTATCCTTTCCTCCGGGATCCTGTCAAAGGCTTCCTGCCATTTCTCTCTTTCCGGACTTCCCTTTTTAAAAGCAAAGCCGAATACACCATCCTTCAGATTTTCCGAAAGCTGCCTTATATCAGGGTTCCTGTTGACAGCAAGTGCTGAAATAGCGCTGTTTGAAAGCATGGCATCGGTTTTCTCCGATTTCAGTGCAAGAAGCATGTCGGGAATATTATTATAATATGTGAATTCTTTTGGCTCCGGAACCTTACTCTTCACAAGCTCCTCAAAGGGTACCCCTGAAAGCATGGATATCCTTTTCCCATTTAAATCGGAAAATGATGTGATCTTATGCTTTGCTTCCGACGTATCCCTTACCATGATCGCTATCTTTTCATCAAAAAGATCATCTGAAAAGGTCAGGGCCTCAGCTCTTTCCGGAGTTATATTAAGATCAGCCATGATACAGTCCACATCACCCGTGGCTGCCGCAGGAATTACACCGGCGTAATCATATACCTTGAATTTCAATCCCATATCAAGCCGGGCGGCAAAGCGTCTCGCAAGCTCTATATCATAGCCGTTCAGTTCAGATCCCACATAGTAGGTATATGGCGGTGCTATCCCGGTAGTACCTACCGTCAGGTATTGCTCCGGCTTTTCGGGAAGGGTGATCTCCGGCATGGACTCATCCCCCTTAATAACCCAGCGTTCATACATATCGTCAAGCGTCCCGTCAGCCTTCAATTCTGCTATAAATAGATTTAGCCTGTCTTCAAGATCCGGGATTTTACTCACGGGAGAGATCCCGGCTGCAACGTGGACAGACCCCTCCATATTCTCATCCAGAAGACGGACGCCCTTTATTCCGCTGTCGATAGCAAGCTGCATCTGCCGGCGGTCATAGATAAAAGCGTCAAGCTTTCCCTGGGCAACGGATTCATATCCGGTATTTCCCTCAAGATAAACGATCTCTGCCTCGGGAAGCTCATTTTCCGCAATATGTACGGCTGCGCTGCCAACTCCCATTCCGACCTTTATTCCTTTCCTGTTAAGGTCTTCCTTTGATGTAATACTCTTATGATCGGATGAACAGGCGCTAAGGCAGATCACTGATAACAGTATTAATATCAGATTCCACTTCTTCATATGAATCATTTTCCTACTATCGAAAAATATGTCAAGGGGAGCCGGAATTCAAAATCCACCGCGCCATGAATAAATTTCTTTGAGTTCTTTGACCGGTAATAGACAAAAGCCCGTAATAATACGGCTCCCGTTATCCCGGCGATGACATCCTTCCGGAATATCTGCAGAATTCTCTGGTGAAAGCAGTGATGGCTGCATAAAAGTTCTTATCTCATTGCCTGCTTTATTGAGTTTTCAAGGTGCGAAGCCCATTTTTGCTATGGGAAGTTTTAGTACATTACTACTACAGATAATCTCGGCATCGCACTGAACGTCTCCACGACAATTGTTAACGATGTTTTTGATGTATATGTATCACTGACGGGCGATCAGTGTGCTCTGACTAATATCCGTATCATCAACGATTGAGTTTTTCCTTGCGGAGTGCTTACAATTTGCTGCGATTCATACGGCTTTTTTCGTGTGACCGTTCTGGGACCTTGGGGCTGATATTATTAAACCATCAAAAGAAACCAGCACACGCTACCTTGCTTCGAAGAAGCGAGTTGCCACCCCGGCGAGGGGCTTAAGTACTGTAGCCAACATATATATTCCCTGCTCTGTAACGGCATAAGGTGGCTTCAGTTGAAACATAAAATCATCTGGGAAATGGCCAATATTACGCTTCACCTTTTTCTGAACTGAAGCATCCATTTTTTCCTTGCTTTTAGCCATATCACACCATTCTTTCCCGCAGGCGTGCAAAGATCCGTCCTATGCCCTTTTTGTCCTCTTTGCTTTCCGAATGTTCCTCGTCCGGCTCTTCCTCCGGCAGGACTATTATGCCCTTCCGGAAAAGAAGGAATAGTGTTAGTGCGGTTAAGAGGATCAGTATCAGTACTATCATTATGATCTTACCTTTCTTTACGCTGAACCCGCCCTTTTCCTTATCCTGCCGGAGAAGCCCGGGAAGTAGCTCCTCCTCAGAATTACCGCTGCTCCCGCCGGAAAACTCCGGATCCGATGCATCTCTTATCTCGGTGGCTGAAGTGTCCTCTTCGCTTCCCTCAGCGTCGTCTCCCGGATCCTCATCTTCATCAAATAGATAGGGACGGGACTCTAAGTTGCTGCTCACCGTTTCGATGTCATCCTCTTCTTCCTCTTCGATTTCCGGCGATGACACAGTACGGTCCTTATATTTAGCGGTGGAATATCCACTGCCTGTTGCCGCAGCGGAGGCGCTCACATTTTCTTTTACCTTTTCCTCAGTTGATGGCGCAGTGCTGTTATTATTCTTTCCCTGCGATGCCACATTGTTATTGTTCTTACTCTCTGAGGGCTTTGTGTTCTTTTCGGTATTACCGCTCTTATTGTTTATCTTCGTCCCCTTGCCCGTATTTTCCATAACCACTTTTGCGGTATTATTGTCATTTATTGCATTAGTGCCGCTATTCGTTATAGTTTCCACTGAAGATGTATCTCTTTCCTGGGAAAAGCTTATTTCCGGCGGGTTGGTGACGGCCGTCTCCCCAGGAACATTGGAACCTTCGTTTACGGCAGCGCCCTCTCCCGTATTCACGTTTTCCCGGGGCTCTGCCGGAGGCTGCTCTTCAGGAGCAGGATCTTCTTCTGCAACCTGCTCTTCCTCCCGGGGTTCTTCCGGAGGAGTTTCACTTTCTTCCCCGCTGCCTTCTCCGTTATCCTGTGAAACCTCTTCTATGCTGTCCACTTCAAATTCCATAGTACAGTACAGGCTGCTCCCGTTTTCATCGGAGATATAGACGTTTAAATAATGGCTGCCGTTGGTATTTATCTCATATTCACTTCCTCCGTATACCGTCCTGTCTCCTGCTTCCGAATCCCAGCAGAAAGACATGGTCCCCTGTTTCACAAGTTCATAATACTCATTCTCGTCTATGATCACTGCAGAAGCAGTGACCTTATCTCCTCCGCCTTTAAGCTTCAGTCCCACGGGGCCGTAATGCATGGCCGTTCCTTCCCTGTTCCCGGCATATGTCCTTTGCGGGCTGCTTTGTGCAAAGAAAAATATACAGGTAAATGTCAAAGTTATGATGAGAGCTATAATGGCTCTTACCCATGGTTTACATAAATATCCTAATTGATTCATATTTAACTCCTCCTTTTCTGATCCGCTGTCACAACATCATGGTCTGAATTGACCGGACCGCGGCATACGTACTGTTATCATTGGTTACTTTTAATAAACCCTGTGACGCTCAGATTATTTCTCTCTCCCGTCACTGTGATGGCTCCTTCCCTGCCTGTCATGTGTATTTCACATCCCACCTCCTCAAGCCGGCTCAGCAGCTCCTTATGGGGATGGCCGTATCTGTTGTTCCTGCCCGCAGAGATCAGGGCGTACTCCGGTTCTACTAACTTCAGAAACTCTTCCGGAGTCGAATTCTTTGATCCGTGATGGGCAGTCTTCAGTACTGTCGTTCTCTTTCCACCCTTTAAGTTTCTGATCATCCCCTTTTCTCCTTCGCCCTGTATGTCTCCCGTAAACAGCACAGAAAACCCTTCTGTTTTGAGCCTCAGCACCGTGGAATTCTCATTTCTGTCCTCAGCTGAGAATCCTCTGTCCGGCCAAAGACAGTTAAATTCCATGTCCCCGGCTTTGAGAACTGCTCCGGTATTGATAAAGCAGACTTCCACACCGGCTTTTTCCGCCTTTTCCGCCAGTTCGGCGCTTTCCTTATCCTTAAGGCCGGTACCGGGCATTATGAGCTTTTTTATCTTCAGCTCTCTTTCTTCCCCCATATCAAAGATCTCCTCAAAACCGCTGATATGATCGCTGTCCGCATGGGTGGCCACCATGACATCCACTGTGCTTATCCCCTTATATTTCAAAAGAGGGATAACCTTGTATTTCCCTATGTTCTCTGCGGAAGAGCTGCCGCAGTCGATGATCACGGTCTTCTTATTTTTCCCGATGACCACGTTGCAATCCCCCTGGCCTATATCCAGCATGGTGTAGCTCACGCCCTTATATGGGCTTATTAAAAAGATCAGCGGAAGCAGCAGGAGCATAATAGGTATCACCCTTTTAAGCCTCTTTTCATCCCTCTTTTTTACCCTTTTATAAACAAGGCAGAGTAGGAGCAATAGGATGTAATATAGGCATATCTTCCAGCTCTCCGGCCTTCCGGTAACGATCCCTGCCCCCGGCAGGCTTTGGAATAATAAACACCCCCTTTCGTATAAGATCAGGATGATATGACAGATAAATCCCCAGGGAATCCCGAGAAAAAGGATAAAGAGCCCCAGTACCCCTGCAAGGATCGCGGAAACTACCAGTATCCCCATAAGGGGAACCACTAAAAGATTAAGGATCACGGAATAGAGGGGAACTTCATAGTAAAAATAGAGGGTCACGGGAAGGGTAAAGAGAGTTACGGACAGACTGGCTTCCGCCCCGGACAGGATGCTGCTTTTCCCGAAGGGCAGGCCCTCTCTCAAAACCGGACAGATCAAGGCTATTCCCAAGACGGAACCAAAGGACAGCATAAAGCCCGCATCATAGATATAAAGGGGATCGGTAAAAAGGATGATCAT
>JAFSKT010000186.1 GCA_017448845.1 Lachnospiraceae bacterium | reverse complement strand
GGCTCTCCGTATAAGGGAGCGGATCGACCCCTCATTTTCCTTTGCAAGGGACATCATAATGGAATCGGACTTGACGGATGTCTCTTATCTCGACAAGTTCGGAGAGTATATTGACGATGATACAAGGGAGATCGCATCCTTCCTTGCAACTCTTCCGGACAGCAAGATACAGCTTATGGCGGACACCTTTACTGAGGGATTCAGGCTGGGCTTTATCGCTACGGGCAAGGATATTTCCAAAAAGTCCGTGGTGAACATCTGGTACGACCTCGGTTTTGAAAGGGTGATCAAAGCTGCCATCGAGAATTTTCAGAGGATGGGCTTAAAGTCCACTCTGATGCGCCGCGCCCTTTATGCGGCAAACAGGAATTCCCTTGTGAGAGTAGGCTATTCCGGTGCCATCAGCAACCGGCAGATGGAATTTGACCACAGGGACGACAGGGCCATTTTTGTAGATAAGGCCTTTTCGGAAAGAAAGCTTCAGATCATAGGAAAGACCTATGAGGAATATAAGAGCCTTGCTGCCAAGTTCGCCGGCAAAGCGATCCTTGAAACCTTCGGGGACGATCCCTTCTCCCCTGTTTTCAAGCCCGAGTCCATCAGGATGGATAAGGCTCAACAGGAGATCATGCTTTCCCTTTCCGCCGGAATGGGTGCCATTACGGACCGCTATATCCCGGGGGAAGAGACCTCATTTACCATCATTTCCTTCCCGAAGCCGAAGATCGGAAAAGACTTCAGGGAAATCTTCGAAGAGACCATAAAGCTCAACACCCTTGACTACAACAGCTACAGGGATATGCAGCAGGAGATCATCCTCACCCTTGAAAAGGGAAGGAGAGTAAAGATCAAGGGCAGGAACGGCAATAAGACGGACCTGACAGTAAGCCTGCACCGCCAGGACAACCCGGAAAAGGAAGCTATCTTTGAAAACTGCGTGGCGGATGTAAACATCCCCGTGGGGGAAACCTTTACTTCCCCTTCACTTCCTGGCACAGACGGCGTGCTCTTTGTATCCGAGGTCTATCTCTTCGGCCTCCGGTATGAGAATCTGGAATTCACCCTGAAGGACGGGTTCATTACCGATTACAACTGCACGAACTTCTCATCGGACAAGGCAAATAAGGACTACATCAAGGAAAACATCCTCCATAACCACGAGACCTTGCCCATGGGGGAATTCGCCATCGGCACCAACACTACGGCCTATGCCATGGCAAAGAAATATAATATCTTCTCAAGGCTGGAGATCCTTATCGCCGAGAAAACCGGGCCCCACTTCGCCTTTGGGGACACCTGCTACAGCAGGGAAGAGGACGTTAGGACCTTCAATCCTGACGGACGCGAGATCATCGCCCGGGACAACGAACACACCATAAAGCGTAAGACCGAAGAAAACTTCCGCTACTTTGAGTGCCATACGGACGTGACCATCCCCTACGACGAGCTGGACTCCATCATTTCCGTAGACGACGAGGGAAATGAATATCCCGTCATCCTGAACGGCAGATTCGTGGTCAAAGGCGCCGAAGAACTCAACGCCCCTCTTGACGCAATGTGAATAAAATCACCGAAAAAAGATGACGGTTTATACTATATGTGGTATGATATATCAGTTAAAGTGTTATATATTGGAGTAAGGTGGTAGAAATGGCAAAAGTCGGTATAGTTATGGGATCCGATTCGGATCTGCAGGTGATGAATAAGGCAGCGGATGTGCTGGATGAGCTGGGCATTGAGTATGAGATGAATATCATTTCGGCCCACAGGGAGCCGGATGTGTTCTTTGACTGGGCTAAGGGCGCAGAGAGCAGAGGCATCAAGGTGATAATCGCGGGAGCCGGAATGGCGGCCCATCTGCCGGGAATGTGCGCAGCGCTTTTTCCTATGCCGGTGATCGGGGTTCCTCTTACGGGGAAGGTCCTTTCAGGAACGGATGCGCTGTATTCGATACTGCAGATGCCTCCGGGGATACCCGTGGCTACCGTGGCAATAGACGGAGCAAAGAACGCAGGGATACTTGCGGCGAAGATATTAGCGGTTAGCGACGAAGAGCTGCTTGGCCGGTTGAAGGCTTTTTCCGAAAAGATGAAGGAAGAGGTCATGAAAAAGGACGAAAAGCTTAAGAGCCTGGGAAGAAAGAATTACAGCTGAGTAAAGAACTGCCTAAAAGACAGGAAGGAGAATACAGTACCTTGAACGATTATAAGAGCGCAGGAGTTGATATAGAGGCCGGTTACCGTTCCGTGGAACTCATGAAGGAGTATGTGGAAAAGACCATGAGGCCGGAAGTACTTTCGGGACTCGGAGGTTTTTCCGGAGCTTTTTCACTGAAGAATTTCATGGGAATGAAGGAGCCTACGCTGGTGTCAGGCACTGACGGCGTGGGAACGAAACTTAAGATAGCCTTTATTTTGGATAAACATGATACCGTGGGAATAGACTGTGTGGCCATGTGCGTGAACGACATTGCCTGCGCAGGAGGAGAGCCCCTTTTCTTCTTAGACTATATAGCCTGCGGAAAGAATTATCCCGAGAAGATCGCTCAGATAGTAAAGGGCGTTGCTGAAGGGTGCAAGCAGAGCGGTGCTGCTCTTATCGGAGGAGAGACCGCGGAGATGCCCGGCTTTTATTCAGAGGACGAATATGATCTGGCGGGATTTGCAGTGGGTATCGCAGACAGGGCAGAGATGACGGACCCTTCCACAATAGCGGCAGGGGACGTGCTTATCGGCATAGCATCAAGCGGAGTTCATTCCAATGGATTTTCGCTGGTGCGTAAGATCTTCCCCATGAATGAAAAGAGCCTTAACAGGTACTATGATTCCATAGGGTCTTCACTGGGAGAAGTGCTTATACAGCCTACAAAGATCTATGTTAAGGCACTTAGAGCCGTAAGGGATAAAGGAATTAAGCTTAAGGGCTGCAGCCATGTTACCGGAGGAGGCTTCTATGAGAACATTCCGAGAATGCTTCCGGATGGGATAAGGGCTGTGGTAAAGAAGGATTCATATCCTGTGCCTCCTATCTTCTCACTTATAGCGACAGACGGAAATGTGGAAGAAGAGATGATGTACAATACCTACAATATGGGACTTGGCATGGTGATCACCGTATCTCCCGAGGATGCGGACGAGGCTGTGAGGGCCATAGAGAGCGCCGGGGAAAAGGCATATATAGTCGGCGAAACAGAGGCTGCCGATAAAAAGGGAGTCAGGCTATGTTAAAGGTAGCTGTGCTGGTGAGCGGAGGCGGAACCAACCTCCAGGCCCTTATAGACAGTATAGGGGACGGGCGCATTAAGAATGCGGAGATCGTAAGAGTCATAAGCAGTAAAAAAGGCGTAAAAGCCCTGGAGAGAGCGGAAAAGGCCGGAATAGACGCGGTCGTGGTCGCAAAGAAAGACTATGATTCGGTGGAGGCCTTTGATAAAGCGTTGATCGAGGCCCTTAAGGAATGCGGCGCGGAGCTCATAGTATTAGCGGGATACCTTTCGGTGCTGTCACCGGAATTAGTCAGGAATTACGAGAACAGGATCATAAATATCCATCCTTCACTGATCCCCTCCTTCTGCGGAGTTGGTTACTACGGACTTAAGGTCCATGAGGAGGCCCTGAAGAGAGGAGTGAAGGTCACAGGCGCCACGGTGCACTTTGTGGATGAGGGCTGTGACAGCGGCCCCATAATCCTGCAGAAGAGCGTGGAAGTTAAAGAGGATGACACTCCGGAAACGCTTCAGAGGAGAGTTATGGAGGAAGCGGAGTGGAAACTTCTTCCCCAGGCTGTGGATCTCATAGCAGCAGGGAAAGTAAGGGTAGAGAACAGGAAGACATTTATCGGATAGAGCGGAAGATCATCTTACAGTAAGGAAAGGAGCGCAGCTTAATCATGAATATCCTTATAGTTGGCGGAGGCGGAAGAGAGCATGCCATTGCAGAGGCAGTGAGAAAGAGCCCCAGGGCAGATAAGATATACTGTGCACCCGGGAATGCAGGCATGGGCGAGATAGCTGAATGCGTGGATATAAAGGTCATGGAATTTGACCGTCTGGTGAAGTTTGCGAAAAAACACGATATAGATATGGCCATAGTAGGCCCAGATGATCCGTTAGTTGGAGGCCTTGTGGATTCCTTTAAGGAAGCTGGGATAAAGGCTTTCGGACCGGAAAAGAAGGCTGCGATCCTTGAAGGATCAAAGGCTTTCAGTAAAGAGCTTATGAAAAAGTACGGTATTCCCACGGCGGAATACGAGGTATTTACTGATGCGGCCAAAGCCCTTTCATACCTT
>JAFSKT010000185.1 GCA_017448845.1 Lachnospiraceae bacterium | reverse complement strand
TGCAGCTTCGAAATCGTCGCTGGAATACTTGCCTTTTCGCTATTATACGAAGATTGGCAAGTACTCTCGTCCAATATATCCCTCTTGGGATGGACTTCTCTAAGGATCGGGTCGTCTGGAAGAACCTCCCGTCTCAGGTGAAAGAGTGCGGAGCGCTTCAATCGATTGAATAATATCCATGTTTATGCCAACACAATTTAGCTACCACGATAATCTCCCGGTGATCCACGTTTGTAATCGCTTTTTGCATTTGCTCTGACCTATATCATGATAAAAATTGCTTTCTTTATTTAAAAAACTATTAGATTGAAAAGAAAAAATCGATATGTTAAAGTTAAAAAGGTTCAAAATATAAACGACAGAAGGAGATATTTAAGTGTCAGAGAATAAAAATCCGATCATTACGATCACAATGGAAAACGGGGATGTAATGAAGGCTGAGCTCTATCCGGAGATCGCCCCCAACACGGTGAATAATTTCATATCTTTAATAAAGAAGGGATATTATGACGGGATCATCTTCCACAGGGTTATAAGGGGCTTTATGCTCCAGGGAGGAGATCCGGAGGGCACAGGTATGGGAGGCCCGGGATATTCAATTAAGGGAGAGTTCAGCAGCAACGGTTTCACCAATAACTTAAAGCATGATCCGGGAGTTCTTTCCATGGCCCGCACCATGATACCGGACTCTGCCGGAAGCCAGTTCTTTATCATGCATAAGAAGTCACCTCATCTGGACGGGGAATATGCGGCCTTTGGAAAGATAATAGAGGGCATGGATGTGGTAAATACCATCGCTGAAACAGCCACCGCTCCCGATGACAGGCCCTACGAGACCCAGAGGATGAAGAGTGTAACGGTGGAAACCTTCGGTGTCGATTACCCCGAGCCGGAGATCATTGAAGAATAAGGATAAGCATCATCAGGAAGATTGAACGGAGAAAAACGGTATGACCTTGCTGATAGCCGCAGCTGAATTAGTCAGTATCGAATATTTACTGATCATTCTGGTAAGTCTGATTAAAAACTTAGATAAGAGATCCGTAAGTAACAGGTTTTATATTGCCTTTACTGTTTCCGCAATTGTTGGGCTGTTATTTGATGCTTTAAGCTATATTACAGAGGAACAACAGATTGGCGGGATCGTGGTGATCCTTATTAATATTGCAGCTTTTTCTACCATAAATATATGTATTACACTGTTTGCCTTTTATCTGATCGCATTTATCCGTAAAAAACAGGGAATTTCTTACAGGTCAGTAATTCCGGTTTTAATTATTACTGTGGTAAACATTCTGCTTATAATCATAGGGGCAGTCAACGAGCAGTTTTTTTCTATCAAAGAAGGGATATATGCATACGGGCCATGGAGTCGTTATGTTACATTGATGCCTATTTTAAGTGTAATCTATATCCTGTTTGTCATGATCTATTATTTTAAGTATCTTGGAAAAAGAGATATGGCAGTGCTTTCTTCCTTTGTAGTATTTCCGATCATTTCCGCAATTATTCTTCTGTTTTTCCCCGATCTTGCATTTGGCTATATATCCACGTCTTTGTCCTGTGTGGTTATTTACACTTTTATCCGCAGGGAGGAGATAATTGCAGCCCAAAACAGGGAAAAAATTGAAAAAGAACTGTCTACCCTGGATACCCTCACCGGTCTCTTAAACCGCCGGGGATATAATCAAGCCATAGAAAAAGCTGCCGAACACACTTTGCTGGGCATAGTATTCTGTGACTTAAATGCCCTTAAATATACCAATGACAATTTCGGCCATGCTGCGGGAGATGCTTATATACAGCGCTTTGCGGATATACTTCGGAAGGTGTTTGACGATCTTGGTCCAATATGCAGGATCAGCGGTGATGAGTTTGTGGTTTTACTGTGTGACATTCCTGAGGATAAATATAACGAGTTAAAGAATAAACTAAACTCTGCCATTATGGAAAACGAAAGGATCGCCTCTGCGGGGTATGCATACGGCGACAGCTACTGCACAATGGAACTGCTCAAAGCCGCAGAAGAAGAGATGTATGTTGATAAAAGCAGGTATTATAAGGAAACCGGGCTGGAACGCAGGAGACAGATGTCAAATTAAGAAAGGATAAAATAGTTTCACGAAAAAATAACAGATAATACTGTTATTTTTTTTTATATTGTGATAAAATATCGGACGTTCACTTTCAATAGACCATTATTGCAATATTTGTAGAGTATAAATAATTGAGGTTTGAATATGTACAGATCAAATCATGGGATCATATCATTGGCACTGACACTGTCTTTATTGTCAGCTGCTCTTACAGGCTGCGAATTTCTTCCCCAAAAGGCAGAAGAGAATAAAGAGGAAAGCGCAGACAGTTCAATAGAAGTCAGCACCGCAAATCCTGAGGTCAGGGATGTGGCAATAAAATCCAATTTCTCTGCAAAAATAGAAGCGGACAGTACCGTTGTGGTAATACCGAAGGCTGCGGGCGAAGTAGTGGAGAAGTATTTTGAAGTGGGAGATCATGTAATGGAAGGTGATCTGCTCTTTAAGATCGATGATGAAAACGCGAAGCTGCAGGTGGATCAGGCGAAAGCCGTTGTAGACAGCGCAAAGGCGGGATACACGGCGCAGCAGGCCACGGCAGCCAGCACAAAGGCCCAGGCAAATGAGACCATAGCAAGGATATCCAGTAATGAAGCCCAGCTGGATATGGCTGTGGACAGCGCCTATGCACAGAAGAGATCTGCAGGAGACCAGTTCCAGTCATCCATGACAGCCGAGGATTACTACGAGACCGAGTATTACGAGGCTAAGGATGACTTGAGCGATATGAAGAAAAAGAAGAAAAAGCTTAAAAAGCAGAGTGATGAGATGGAAGACCTGATGAACGCCTACTATGCAAAGCTTGGCGCAGAGGGAGAGGAGGGAGCCCAAAAATGGCTTAAATCCCAGGGCTTTGATTCGGAAAAAGAGCTGAAAGATGCGTATTCCGGAGCTGCTTCAGCCTATTCCGCAGCGGATTCAGCGGTGGATCAGCTGGAAAACGCCATCCAGTCCTATGATCTGCAGAAGAGGACCAACGGGTACAATACGGATTCCGCGGAGATGAATTATTATACTGCCCAGGAAAACGTGGCCCTTGCGGAGCAGAACAGGGACATATACAAAAACTTCACCAAGGCCACCACCCTTTTCGGCGTTAATGCTTCCATAGTGGGAGCGGATGCGGGACTTGTGAATTCCGAGTCAAATCTCCGCCAGGCAAAGGTGAATCTCGAAAACGCCGAGATGGCTCTTGACAACTATACGGTAACGGCTCCTGTGAGCGGCACCATTACGGATATCGGAATATCCCTTCACAATATGGCATCATCCGCCACTGCGGCTTATACCATCGAGACCGACGCCAAGAACAAGATAGTGTTCTACGTGGCAGAGGGTACCGTGGACAGCGTGAGAGCCGGAAATGACGCCCTTGTTTCAAAGAACGGAAATGAATTTGCGGCAAGGATAATAAACGTCGGAAACACCCTGGATCCGGAAACCGGACTTTTCAAGGTGGAGGCTGCCATGGTGGACAGCTCCAATACCTTTATAAACGGCTCCACTGTAAGTATTAAGACCATCACAAGGGAGTCAAGAAATGCGATAACCGTTCCCGGGGATGCGGTCTACTATGATGACGAGCAGGCCTATGTCTTTGTGTCCGAGGATTCAAAGGCCGTAAGACGGGATGTAGAGACAGGGATCTCCGATGATGAGGGTATAGTTATCACAAAGGGTCTGGGAAAGAAGGATGACGTGATCGTTTCCTGGTCCTCACAGCTAAGGGACGGAGCCGGGATAAAGGTGATATCCGCCGAAAAAAACAGTGACAATAATGCGTCGGAGGAAAAAGGCGGCGCTGTCGCAAAGAGGATCTCGGATCCTGCGGAGATAACCGCGGGCGAGGCTTCAACAGAGATCAGTTCAGAAGAGAACGGGGAGGACAGATAAATGCGCCTCTTGATATCCGGGGTCATCAAACGCCCCGTTACAGCCATAGTATCCATTGTGGCTCTGGTGGTTTTTGCTGCTGTATCCCTTACCAGCATGAACCTGAAGCTCACGCCGGATATGTCCATTCCCTATATGGTGGTTATCACGGCTTATCCGGGAGCAGCTCCCGAGGAGATAGACGAGCTGGTTACGGATCCCATAAGCGATGCCTGCGAGTCCATATCCGGCTTAAAGCATACCATCGGACAGTCGGGAAATAACCGCAGTACGGTTATGATGCAGTTTGCATACGGTACCGACATGGACGATGTTTATACCGACGTCCGCGAAGCTGTTGATGCCCTGAAAAACAACCTGCCTGACGGAGTCATGGATCCCGTCATCATGGAGATCGATACCTCCGCCATCTCTGATATCCAGCTGTCCATCACATCGGATAATCCGGATGAGGATGTGCTGGAGACCGTAAAGAACAGCATAGAGCCGGAACTTAAAAAGATCCCCACCCTTGCCCAGGTCACCCTTTACGGCGGAAGGGAAAAGTATATAAGGGTAGAGGTGATCCCGGAATATGCTGCCCAGTACGGACTTGATGTTTCATCCATTGCGGACGCCATTTCCAGCGTCAATTTCTCCATGCCTACGGGAACCGCCACCTTCGGAGACCAGAAGGTCTCTCTCAGTGCGGAAGTAAAATACCGGACGGTAAAGGAACTGGAGCAGGTTCCCCTTACCACCAAAACCGGACAGAATATCCATCTAATGGATGTGGCAAATGTGGGCTATGCCAATAAGGAAGCGGATTCCATAAGCCGTTATAACGGACAGAACAACGTCAGCATGGAATTAAAGAGAAAGCAGACCGAATCCGCAGTTACCCTTTCCAAGCAGGTGAATGAAAAGATAAGAGAGCTGGAGAAGCTTTATCCCTCCCTGAATTTTGACATAGTAAGCGATTCGGCCGATGAGATCGTGGACAGTCTTACGGAAGTGTTTAAGACTGTGCTGCAGGCCGTAGCTCTTGCCATGCTGGTGCTCTTTATCTTCTTCGGTGACTTAAAGGGTTCCCTTATCGTGGCGAGCACCATGCCCGTGTCCCTTCTCGCGACTCTCTGCTGCATGAAGCTTGCAAACTTTGACTTAAATATCATCACTGCAGGCTCGCTCATAATCGCTGTTGGAATGATGACGGATAATGCGGTGGTGGTTCTGGAAATGTGCTTCCGAAAACGTGACGAGGGTCTTGATTTCAAGGACGCGGCCCTGATGGGAGCGGTGGTGGTCTCCAATTCCGTTATCACCTCCACTCTTACAACGGTTGTGGTTTATCTTCCCTTGGCTCTCATGAAGGGGCTTTCGGGACAGATATTCAAATCCATGGGCTTTACCATTATCTTTGCCCTGATGGCTTCCATGATAGCAGCCCTTCTCCTTATCCCTCTCTGCTTTGCTTCCTATAAGCCTGTTGAGAAAAAGGATATCATCACCAACCGGATACTTGAAAAGGTGATCCGTTTATATGAGAGGCTCTTAAGGAAAGCTCTTAAATACAAGAAGACGGTGTTTCTTATTGTTGTAGCCGTTATAGTCGGCACCCTGTGCCTTACCCCCTTCCTACGTACCGACCTTATGGAGACCGAGGATGAAGGGATCGCCGTGGTAAATATAAGCTTCAGGCCAAATCTGGATCTGGATGCCATGGATGAGACCGTTATGATGGTGGAGGACTTCGTAAAGGAAAGCGGTTATTGCAAAAACTATTCGGTAAATATCAATCTTTCATCCACTTCTGCAACCGTTTATGCCTATATAGATAAGGATCTGGGGATAAAGACCCAGTCTGTGGTGGATGAATGGAATGTATCGTTAAAGAACTTTTCTCCCTTGAGCGAGATCAAGTGTTCCGCAGGTTCCTCTTCAGGGGGACTTACCAGTGTTGATACACATAATGTGGTGATAGAATCAACCAATCTGGAGCTCTTAAAGGAGAATTCAAAGGCTCTGGAAACCATGCTGAAGGGCATAGACGGCGTCCTTTATACTTCTTCCACCATCGCAGGACAGGGAAGCAAGGCCAAGGTTATTATCGACCCCGTAATGGCAAAGGCCAGGGGCTTTACGCCGAGGCAGATAGCCCAGATGGTATATGTGAACATGAACGGCACCGATGCTCTGGATGTGGATATAGACAGCAGGACCTATACGGTAAAGGTACAGTATCCGGAGAAGCATTTTGACACCATAAGCGATCTGGAAGCCATGACCTTTACCAATAACATGGGTATAAGCGTTCCCCTTACGGAGATAGGAGAGGTGAGATTTGCCTCCGCTCCCCAGGAGGTAAACAGGCGTGACGGCATGTTCCAGGCCACCGTTACTGCCTATATGACATCCACCACCAAGGATAAGGTCAGTGATGTGATCGTTAAAAAGACCGCTGAATATGAGCTTAGTCCCGAGGTTTACTACGGTACCGATATGGAGACCGAGATCATGAACGAGGAGTTCGGTGCTCTGGGAATGGCCATCGCCATCGCCATATTCCTGGTATTCGTGGTAATGGCATTGCAGTTTAATTCCATTGCGGTCTCAATCCTTATTATGATGGAAGTTCCCTTTGCTGTTGTGGGTTCCGTGCTTTATCTGATACTCACCCAGTCAAAGATCAGCATGGTATCCCTTATGGGATTCCTGATGCTCTCCGGTATCGTGGTTAATAACGGTATCATCCTTGTGGATATGGCTCTGCAGAATCAGGATAACGGAATGGATACTATTGAGGCTCTTGTGGATTCCGGAAAGGGAAGGCTCCGTCCCATCCTTATGACAACCCTGACCACCATCCTCGCCATGATCCCCACCTCCTTAGGTTTTGGAGGAGCTGCGGATTCCATGCAGGGTATGGCGGTTGTTATCGTGGGAGGACTGGTGGTATCCACCTTCCTTACGCTTATCGTGCTTCCCACCTTCTTCCTTCTCATGAATTCTGTCAGGGCACGCTTTGCAGCCATGTCAAAGAAACAGAGCGAAAAAGCGGCGCAGAAAGCTAAAGAGCAGGATGAGATCATGAGAAAGAAACATAAGGAAAGAGAAGAAAGGGAAGAAAGATCGGAAGAGGAAAAGAAAAAGCGCAGGGAAGAAAAGGAAAGACTGAAGCAGGAAAAGAAAGAGAAAAAGAAGGATAAAAAGCCCGATAATGCGCCGGATGAAGATAAGGATAAAATTTAACGGTTGCGCTCGGGATTTATCTTATTTATAATATTTAAGCATTTATACGTCGGAAATGTTAAAAAAGCGATCTGAAAGACGGGTTTATGGTCTATGAAACATTTTGATTATAAGACAAAAGGCACCTGCGCGGTGATGATACATTTTGATATCGATGATGAAGAGAAGATAAGGAATGTGAGTTTTGACGGCGGTTGTAACGGCAACCTGAAAGCTATTTCCAAGCTTATCGAGGGTACGGATGCTAAGGAAGTCATGGAAAAACTGGATGGAAACATCTGCGGTTTTAAGAATACTTCCTGCGCTGACCAGCTTTCAAAAGGCATAAGGGAAGCACTTGGCTGAATATCACATTCATTAATATCGTAATTCTCAGGGGAGATGAGGATGGCAAGAAAGAAAAAGAGACGGTTAGGCGGATTATTTCCCCCCGGCCGACAGAATACTCCGGGCAAAGTTTCGGAAAAAGATAATAATGGGGTTGAGGAAAATGTGACAGAGACTCAGGAGCCTGAGGGGGAAGCTACGGAGACTGTGATCCCTGCAGAGCCTGTGCAAGAACCGGCAGAAGAGCCTGTTCCGGAGCCTGTAACAGAGTCTGTAGCTGAAGCAGTGGAAGAACCTGTGGCAGAGCCGGTGCAGGAACCTGAAGCAGAGCCTGTTTCAGAACCCGTGGCAGAGCCTGTTCCGGAGCCGATAGCAGAGCCTGTTTCAGAACCGGCAGCGGAACCGGTGGCAGAGCAGCCAGTTCCGGAGCCTGTGGCAGAACCCGCTGCAGCACCGGCCGAGCCGGCAGCAGTAGTCACGGAAACAAAGGAAATACAGAAAACAGCCGAAATCCCGGTAATTACTCCGGAGCCGGCTATTAAAACCCCGGAAATTAAAGCAACCGAAATGGAGAACAGAACTGTGACAGAAGAGAAGACAGTAAAGCCGGAGGCCAATGATGCCATGCCGGACTTTTTAAGGAGCGCCAATTCTACCATAAGGAGAGACGGCCCCTATAAGAATTATACAGGTAATGCGGAGGTGCTCCGCCATAAGGAAAGGGAACCCGAAAAGGGCAGAAACCGCAGGAACAGAAAGAAGAGGCAGAAACAGAGAAGGGATGGGATCATTTCCACGGAGACCATTTCACTCCTTGCACTTTTTGTCATTATCGGAACCATATTCTTCTGTGCATTTAAGCATGTGGAGATGAGAGAACTTTCTCTGACGGCACTGGTGGTGATATCCCTTATAACCATAATAATGGGTGCCCTGCTTGGAGACGCGCCTTCTTATGTATCACTGATACTGGTGGCGCTCATCATAATCGCAGGCGCAATAACAGGAATGTTTTCCGAGGTAATTACTGCGGTGATAATCTTCCTCGGGATCGTCACTGCCATAAAAGGGAGATTTGAGTGATATGGGAAAGCTCTGGGGCGGAAGGTTTCAGGACGAGACCGATATAGATGCATATGAATTCAATGCTTCCATATCCTTTGATAAGAGGCTTA
>JAFSKT010000184.1 GCA_017448845.1 Lachnospiraceae bacterium | reverse complement strand
AGTGACAGCTTCTCCTGTACCGTATCGCTCTCATGAATATCATCTGTCATTTTACGATCCAGCTTATCCGAAAAGCCTTCATGTATTAAATGACGCCTGTTACTCGTTGCGTAGATCAGTATATTATCCGGCTTTTTCTCCAGTCCTCCCTCAATGACCGCCTTCAGGTACTTGTATTCCACCTCGGCATCCTCAAAGGAAAGGTCGTCCATATAGATTATGAACTTATAATTCCTGTTCTTGATCTCTTTTACTATGTCATTCAAATCCCTGAACTGATGCTTGAATATCTCAATGACCCTCAGGCCATCCGGGAAGTATTCATTAAGCAGTCCCTTGACGCAGGTGGATTTCCCCGTGCCCGCATCTCCGAAGAGCAGCACATTATTGGCTTTCCGCCCCTGCAAAAAGGCCTCAGTATTGTCTCTCAGCTTCTTTTTCTGGCTCTCAAGTCCCACCAGATCGTCAAGATGTACGTGCTTCACCCTTGTTATGGGCTCTATCACCACCTCGTCTGCCTCATTGTGCCTTACCCTGAAGGCCTTGTGCTGTCCGTATTTCCCGACGCCGAAATCCTTATAATATGAGCAGAGCTCCTCTAAAAACTCCCTGTCGGTCTCAGCCTTTGCAAGCTTATCCGCCAGGTTCACTATCCTGTCCCTTATCCGCTTATTAAAGGTCTCGCCCTCATTATCTCCCTGCTGCAGCCTGAAGTCCGATAAAAGCAGAGGTATTGAAGGCCCCCAGTTCTTTCCCACATCATAAAGATCGATCTTAAAAAGCAGCATGAATATTGACACATCATGAAGAGCCGCCTTTTCCAGCGTCCCTCCGGTCTTCCCTCTTTTCTCCGCCTGGAGGGTAAAGGGATTCTCGTTATTTATCAGGGTATAGGACAAAAAGCAGTGCCAGAGGTTCCCTTCAAAGCCATAGCGCACCGCAAGGCTTATGAGGTCCGACACCACACCCGACGCCATCTCACTGCTGCTGCCCTCGCCGTTTTCCGCAAGGCAGCACATATTTGTAAAGATATCCCCGTGTTTTAAGTTCCGGAATAAGATCATCTCTTCCATATCAGTAATTCCCCAATATCCTCATGTTCCTGGTTTCTTCCCTGAGGCCCCTCAGCGCATTCCTGGTGGCAGGGTCATTTAAGTTACCTTCAAAATCGATAAAGAACCTGTATTCCCAAGGCCTGTCGGGAATAGGCCTGGATTCTATCTTTGTCATATTCCTGTCGTTATAGATGATATGGGACAGTATCCCGTAGAGAGACCCGCTCTTATGGGGCAGCTCAAAGCAGATACTGATCTTTTCCGCATCCTCTACAAATATCTTCCTGTTTGTGACGATAATAAAGCGGGTGGCGTTCCCGTCACTGGAATTGATATCCCGTCTTAGTATCTCAAGTCCGTAGGTCTCCGCTGCCCTTTCTCCCGCAATAGCCGCCTGGTTCCTGAGCCCGTCCTCCTTTATCTTTGCCGCGGACATGGCCGTATTCACATAGCTTATCTGCTTCCACGAAGGATGATCGTCAAGGAAAGGCGCACACTGCATCAAAGCCTGGGGATGGGAATAGACCGTATCTATCTCCGGCTCCGTAACCCCGGGCAGGGCTATAAGACAGTTATCAATGTTTATATACTGCTCCGCTACGATATAATTCTCAAATTCCGTCAGGAGATCATAGTTGGCGTTAACTATTCCCGAGGAGCTGTTCTCTATGGGAAGCACTCCGTAATCCGCCAGTCCTTCATCAATGATCCTCATGGCATCCCTGAAGGTCGCAGCGTTAAAGGCATCCACCTCATCTCCGAAATACTCTCTCATGGCAGCCTCGGAATAAGCTCCGTTTATCCCCTGAAAGACCACCTTCACGTTCTCCTTTTCCAGCTTTTTAACCGGTATAAAGGCGGTGTGGGCAAACATGCCCTTCTCACCCATCAGGGCATACTGCTTCTTCCTGCTCATGGACATGAGCTGCTTAAATAACTCCGTCACCCCAAGGGCGTTGAAATCATTATGGGTAAGGCTCCTCACCTTCTCAAGCTTTGCATTTTCCCTCTCCTTATCAAGCACATTTTTCCCGTTGGCGATCTTGTATTCCGCCACCTCTTCGCTGATCTCCATGCGCTCCTCATAGAGGGAAACTATCTTCTCATCTATTTCGTCTATTCTTTTTCTTAATTCATTAAGGTCCATCAGTTCTCCAAACTCTCCCAATTAGAATGATACCACAATGAAAAAACTGCTACAACAAAAAACCCCCGGTCTCCGATGCGAAATAGCGGAAACCGGGGGTTAATGGCGATTATTTTACTTCTGCTTTCAGGGAGTTTCCATCACTGTCTATGAGGATCTCCTTACCGGGAACAGCCTCACCGGAAAGGATAAGCCTTGCAGACAGGGTTTCAACGTTCTTCTGCATGTATCTCTTTAAGGGTCTGGCTCCGAAGACAGGATCGTAGGCGCTTTCCCCGATGAAGTTCTTTGCTTCCTTTGTAAGGGTTATCTTTATCTCCCTGTTCTCTATCCTCGTGTTCGTCTCGTCGAGGATAAGGTCGATGATCCGGCCGATATCAGCCCTGGTAAGAGGCCTGAACATTATGATCTCATCCAGCCTGTTTAAGAACTCGGGACGGAAATGCTCTTTCAGCGCAGCGTTAACCTCGGCCTGAGCGGTGATGCTCACCTGTCCGTCCGAGTCTATACCGTTAAGCAGGCTCTCAGAGCCCAGATTACTGGTCATGATCACGATGGTGTTCTTAAAATCTACGGTGCGACCCAGGGAATCCGTGATCCGTCCGTCATCAAGCACCTGTAAAAGCACATTGAATACGTCCGGATGGGCCTTTTCAACCTCATCAAAGAGCACAACGCTGTAGGGCTTCCTTCTCACGGCCTCCGTAAGCTGGCCGCCTTCGTCATAACCCACATATCCGGGAGGGGCACCTATGAGTCTCGATACGGAGAATTTCTCCATATATTCGCTCATATCTATCCTCACCATGTTGTTCTCGTCGTCAAAGAGGGACAGGGCTAAGGCCTTTGCAAGCTCCGTCTTTCCCACACCTGTGGGGCCGAGGAAAAGGAAGGATCCTATGGGCTTTGAAGGGTCCTTGATGCCGGCTCTGGAACGTATAATAGCGTCTGTTACTCTTTGAACCGCGTCATTCTGCCCCACTACCCTTTTCTTTATCTCCGTATCCAGGTTCAGTATCTTGCTCTTTTCACCTTCAGTGAGTTTAGATACCGGAATTCCTGTCCACCTGGAAACGATGTCTGCGATCTCGTCATCCGTCACTGCCTCGTGAACCATGGAGAATTCCTTGTCCTGATTCTTCTTTTCCTCGCTTTCAAGAGTCTTCAGCAACCCGGGCAGTTTCCCGTACTGCAGCTCCGAAGCCTTGGTGAGATCCCCGTTTCTGGTGGCTATGGCTATTTCGTTACGGAGAGACTCGATCTCCTCACGGAGAGCGGAAACCTTGGAAACCGACTCTTTTTCGTTGTCCCATTCCGCCTTCTTATTCGCAAACTGGTCCTTTAACTCGTAAAGCTCCTTCTGCAGGTCTGAAAGACGGTTTTTGCTCTGGTTATCGTTTTCCTTTTTAAGGGCGTTTTCTTCGATCTGCAGCTGAGTGATCCTGCGGTTAAGCTCATCCAGCTCCTCCGGCAGGGAATCCAGCTCGGTCTTTATGGAAGCGCAGGCCTCATCCACCAGGTCTATGGCCTTGTCTGGAAGGAAACGGTCGCTGATATACCTGTGGGACAGCTCTGCCGCCGCTACCAGTGCCGAATCGTTGATCTTCACACCATGGAAGACCTCGTATCTTTCCTTGATTCCCCTTAAAATGGAGATGGTATCCTCAACGCTGGGCTCATCCACCATAACCGGCTGGAAACGCCGCTCCAGGGCTGCGTCCTTCTCGATATACTTCCTGTATTCGTCCAAAGTGGTGGCGCCTATGCAGTGAAGCTCACCCCTTGCAAGCATGGGTTTAAGCATATTCCCGGCGTCCATGCTGCCTTCGGCCTTTCCGGCCCCCACAATATTATGTATCTCGTCGATAAAGAGGATGATCCTGCCGTCAGACCGCCTTATTTCCGTAAGGACCGCCTTCAGCCTTTCCTCGAATTCACCCCTGTATTTGGCGCCGGCAACGAGAGCTCCCATATCCAGGGAAAAGATTTCCTTATCCTTAAGGCCTTCCGGCACATCGCCCCGGACTATCCTCTGGGCCAGGCCCTCCACTGCCGCAGTCTTTCCAACGCCGGGTTCGCCGATAAGAACCGGGTTATTCTTGGTCTTTCTGGACAGTATGCGGATCACGTTCCTTATCTCACTGTCACGGCCCACCACGGGATCCAGCTTTTGCTCCTTTGCTCTCTCCACCAGGTTTATGCCGTATTTTGACAGGGTGTCATAGGTGCTTTCCGGATTGTCGCTCACCACCCTCTGGTTTCCCCGCACTTCCTGAAGGGCAGATAAAAACCTGTCCCTGGTGATGCCGTATTCCCGGAATATCTCCTTTATCTCCTTATTGGGGTACTTTATCATGCAGAGAAGAAGGTGCTCCACGGAAACGTACTCGTCTCCCATGGCCTTAGCCTCATCCTCGGCATAGGTCATGACCTTATTCAGGTTCTTTCCTACAAAGCAGTCGCCTCCCTGAACCTTCACAAGCTTTTCCAGGCCCTCTCCCACTCTGTTAAGGAAGCTCTGCCTGTCGATCCCCATCTTCTCAACAAGCTTAAGTATCAGGGAATCATCTATTGTAAGAAGGGAAAAAAGAAGGTGTTCCTGTTCAATTTCCTGATTTCCGTAGTCCATGGCCACCTTCCGGCAGTTATTTATGGCCTCCATGGAACTCTGGGTAAATTTATTTATATTCATAACCTTCACCTCCTTAAGTCGAGTTTTCTTAATATATTCAGTAGTATAACAGGTTTTGTTAGCACTGTAAAGAGGTGAGTGCTAATTATTATCTTAGCCCCGATTTTTCTCAACTAACTTAAGGGAAAATACCGCTAAAAGCGAAATGATAAAGAAGGACGCCAGGATCGCCATGGCTCTTCTCATGCCGAAGGCTCCCGCAAGCACTCCCGTAAGGGCAGTGAAGATCACTCCCCCGATACCGGTGGAAACCGTGATCATTGCTGTGGCTGTAGCCTTCCTGTCACCGGAGAATTTAAGCATGGTGGTGAGTACCGAAGGATAGATCGCGCCGCAGGCAAAGCCCAAGGGCACGCAGAGCAGCATCACGATATTTCCCTCAGTCATAATGGTGATAAGGACTGTGATCACCGGGATGGTCACAACGGCGGCCGTAAGGATCTTCCTTGCATATCCGGAAAAGAAACCTACTAACACCCTGGATGGGATCATTACCGCCCAAAAGAGGGAAAGGGCGAATTTTCCCGAAGAAGAAGCGAGCACATCCGAGAAAAAGGTGTCGATGAAAAAGGCAAAGCCGTTTTCAAAACCCACATATATGCACATCACGACGCAGAGGGGAAAGACTCCAAGGATCATGAATTCCCCCTCATTGCTTTCTCCCGCCTCATTTAAGGGTTTTTCTTCCCTGGCGCGGTTTTGGTTTACATAAGTTCCGACTATGGCTGATACGGAACCGATGGCAAGGGTTAAGAAAAGCGTTTTCCAACTTATGCCCCTGTTTAAGTAATAGGCTACAAATAGTGGTGAAAGCAGGGCTCCCAGAGCGTACATGGAAGTCATGATGCCGATCTTCTGCTTTCCGCTTACAGGATAAGCTTCCGCCAGAGCCGCGATGGAAATAAACTGCAGTGCGCTGGTGGTGAGCCCCAGGAAGAATATCCCCCCAATGAACATGAGCTCTGAACTGATAAAAAATATGGCAGCTGAAAAGGCTGTCTGGATGGTGAGGAGTATAAGGATAAACTTTATCTTATTGCTCCTGTCCGCAATGCTCCCAAGTACCAGTGGCGCCAGCATGGTGGCAAAAAGCTCCACAGAGGCAAAGAGCCCCATGTTCGTAACGGACAGGTCATAGGTCTGCCCAATGCTGTAGAGACTTGCCTGATAGCCCCCTGCCTCAAAGCCGTTTATAAAAACTATGAGAAAGAGGAATAACCAGAGAAGATCCCTGCCCTTACTGCTTTCCTTTTCCATATTCATATCCATTTCAGCTGAACCCCCTTAATCTGCGTTTCCGGACATCCTGTCCCTCCATACACAGTCCATTTTCCCGCATTTTGAGCAGTCGTGGGAGAGCTTCATTACCTCCGGATCCGGAGAGATCTCATATACCTGGCAGTTGCTCTTAACAGGATCAAACATATATCCGTTTGTTATTGATATGTTTAAGGTTTCTGCGGCATTTATGAGGTCAAAGGCGTATTTCTGTATTTCCATGGGAATGTTGACAGGTGCGTCAAACCTTCTGCTGATGCCGATCTTCCTTTTACCGCAGATTTCCCTTATCTTTTCCTGTATCACGTTTTCAAAGGCAAAATAGGTGGAATTTGCCATGGAATCCGCGATCATGGCCTTAACGCTTTCCCCCTTTGCAAAGAAGTCATCTATGTATCGCGTTATCTTTACCCCTGCCGTTGCAATGACAAACAGCACTTCGGTGCCCGGCTCCGGTGTATCATCACCCTTAAGATCCGGGAAAGGCCCGAATCCAATGGCGGCCTTCGCTTCAACGCAGTCCATAATGTCGGGAAACAGCCTGTCATACTCGGCTATGTATTCCGGATACAGCGGATTGTCCGACAGACAGTCTAACTGCTTAAGTACCTCATCCCTGTCGATCTTAATGTCCTTTCCGACTGTGCTTACGATCTCAACCTCTTTGCTCATATAAGCCTCCGTTCAGCTTTATGCAGCCTTATCCAGTTCTTCCTCAGACTGATCTTCTTCTATATACTGGGTTTCAGCCCTGGTGATGCCTTCGGCATAGATCTCGGCAAAGTCATTCTTCATGGAGATGGTCTCATAGCCCTGTTCCTGATACTGGGGAGCCTTCTCCTCATAGTTCTGGGTTCCCCATTCCCTTACATCATCATCCGCAATTATCATATATGCGGCAGAAGGATAGGGATTCCTGCTGTCTATGGCGTAATTCATCATGCTGGTATCGCTGCCGCTGTTCCCGAAAGCAAGTACCGGGCGCCTTCCCAGCTCCCTCTCGATCCAGATGGTCTTATTGGCATTGAGGTTCTTCTGTATAAAGCCGCCGGTAAACACCAGCTCATCCCCGTCCGCGTACTTATAATCCATATTTGAGGCCACGTCCTCATTTCCCTTAACCTTTACCTCAAATTCCGTACCGATGACATGCTCCGGAGACACATACTCACTGATGGGGGAATTGGCCACGATGGCCCTTGTGGTTGTACGCTCCGTTCCGCTTACCACATAGATGGTGAAGTCATTTTCATGGAGATACTTCACAACTTCCACCATGGGAAGATAAAAACCGTCTATGTAACGCATGTTATTAAAGCTGTCCGTCTTCTTCTTACCGAATTCCACGGCATAGTCATAGAGCTCTTCCACCGTCATACCCGCATAGGCTTTGGCAAAGTTCCTTGCCAGCTCTTCCCCTGCGGTATATCCGGGCTTTATTTCACGCGCCGCATCCTTAAGCTCCTCAGACACCCTCTCCGGATGGTCTTTCAGGCAGTAATCAATGAACATACAGGTATCGTAATATGTGAAGAAGGTCTCACAGGTAAGGGTTCCGTCCATGTCAAATACCGCTATACGGTCTTCCGCCGGAATAAAGCCCTTGGATTTCTCATCTACAGCCGCCGTAACAAACTCTGTTATGGACTTCATGGCCGGGGCATCGGGATTCCAATGGGGCAGGGCCTTACCTGAGGTCTTTGCCTTACCTCCGCAGGCAGCAAGGGACAAAACCATTATAAAACATAAGAACAACGAAACTAATCTCTTCATAAATACTACCTCCTTTATAACATCTGTTTTCTTATAAGCCGGGGTAAATACCTGCTTTATAGCAAAAAGGCTACCAAAGGCAGCCTTTTGCCAAATCAACGCCGTTAAAGCGCTTTGTTACTGATTGCAGCCCCTATCGGGCTTTACGGTCTTAAACCGTATACTGTGACAGATCCGTATTGATCTCATCCGAATACTTATTCAGGTTCTCGGATATGCTGGTGATATTATCCGTCTCTGCACGGAGCTTATTATTCTCGGAAACGATCCTGTCACTCAGACCAAATACATTATTGATGTTTTCAGCCTGTTCCTTAGTGGTGATCTCATTATTGGTAGCCACATCATTGATCTTATCGATACCGTTTGCGATCTCCATGATACCGTCCGCAGCCTTGGCTACATCATCATAGATCAGGTCGAAGGACTCGTTTGCGCCCTCCACGCCGCTTAAGCAGGCTTCCATATCCTTAAGACAGATATCGGCCTTCTTGTTGATCTCATCGATATTATGGGTAACTTCCTCAATAAGCCTCTGGATAGTCTCGGTAGCTTCAGATGACTGGGTGGCAAGGGATCCTACTTCGCTGGCAACAACCGCGAAGCCCTTTCCCATCTCTCCTGCTCTTGCAGCCTCAATGGAAGCATTGAGGGAAAGGAGGTTTGTCTGGGAAGAAATAGCCTTAATGGTATCGGTAATACCTGTTATTTCATCAATGGACTTGGCTGTAGAACGGATAAGGCCTGTAAGTTCTTCGATAGTGGTATTCAGAGTCCTTACGTTCCTGGTCATGCTCTCCATCTCGCCTCTGCCCTTGCCGGAAGCTTCCAGGGTCTCGTTGCAGAGATTTCTTACGTTCTTTGCGTTCTCGGTAAGCTGTCCGGAAGTGGAAGCCAGATCTGCAGCCGCATTGGCGATGTTATCGATGGAAGAATTCAGGTCGCCCAGAGTTGTATTAAGCTGCTCAATGGATTCGCCCTGATTCTGGTTGGCATCCGAAAGGGTGTGGGAAATGTCGTAGCACTCACCAGCCCTGCTGTTCATGGAACCGGATATATCGGAAAGGCTCCTGAGGGTGGTCCTCATCTTTTCTATAAAGTCATTCAGGCTCTCGGACAGCGTCGTTATCTCGTTATTTCCTTCCGGAACAATGGTCACGGTAAAGTCACCCTTACTGATTTCAGTGATACGCTCGGTAATGGTGGTAACGGGGTTGATGGCCTTGCTGATGCTGATGTACATAACGATGAACAGGATGATAAGAAGGATAAGTGCGCTTGCGAAGGTAGCGATCATAACCTTCCAGATAGCGTCGCTTAAGATGGTTGAAGGCACTGCACAGATAACCACCCATGAGGTGTCCTCTATATCCGTACCGGTGACCATAACGCCCCCTGCGGATGTATTTACGGTCAGAACCTTGTTTTCATCCGTTTCCGCACTGCTGTTGATCTTATCATATACCGGAGCTATCCCCTTTGCGACGGCATCGGTGGTTTCGTCGATATTCTGTCCTACACAGTCGGGGATATTACTGATAATGATATCCTTGCTGTTCTTATCTACAATGTAATACTTTGCCTGGGGTGAAATGGACTTAAAGTTATTTACCTTTTCGGTAACCATTGCAAAATCTATATCACTGGAAAGAACCACATTTTCTTCAAGCATAATGGAGCAGGCAATGCTTATGCTTCCGGTAGCTGCGTCAAGATAGGGGTCTGATGAAAAGATCTCACCCTTTTTCTCAAGGGCGCCTATATACCAGCCTCTCTCCAGAAAGTCAAAGGTCTCGTCCGGGATCCATCCCGAACCGTCAAGGAAAGCCATGGTATTTCCGTTTGCTAAATAGATATCATGGGAATCGGGATCCTCCGGAGTAAGCTTTAAGAGCAGCTGCCTGAGATCCTCATCTTCCATTGCCGGGCTGTTCTTTATAACCATTGCGTCCTGCAGAACCCTTGCCTCTATGGCATCCCACCAGGAACCGATCTCTTTAGCGTAGGAAATAGATTCCCTTGCCAGGATCTTATTTGTCAGAGACTGGATATTGCCTACCGCCAGATAAACAGTGATCTGGGTGATGATAACGATCATGACAGCCACGAAGATCATCATCTTGGTAAGCAGCGATTTCTTCAGGGATTTCCTTTTCTTTTCTTTCATTATTCTTAGACCTCCTAAAAAAATAGAATATTTATCCCCCTGGGAAGGATTATTTTCCCTCCCGCTGTGCATATATCAAAACATACCTACACGGCTAAAAGATACCATATACAGCCCTGTTTATCAAGAAAAACCACCTCAGATCGTAAAGGTATCCACAAACTCTCCGATCTTTGCGGCGGATTCCGCCACGGTAACCGCGCTTCTGTCCACATCCCGGCTCTCGTCAGCCACGTTCTTTGCGCTGGTGGCGCCGGTCTCAACGGTGGCGGTAACTTCTTCCGTGCTTGCGGACTGCTCTTCTGCAATGGCCGCTACAGAGGTGGCTATCTCATTGACCTCGTCCATCTTGGCGATCATCCTATTCACGGTGTCGCCGGCTTCATCAAGGGATGCGAATATCTCGGCAAAAGTGGTGCCGGTAACCTTAACGGCTTCCGAACTGGCGGCGATATCCCTGACACTTCCCTCTGACCGCTCGGAAAGGTTCTGTATATGAGAAGTGATGTCCCCGATGATTGAACTGATCTCGGTGGTGGCGTCGGCACTTTCGTTAGCGAGATTACCGATCTCAGTAGCAACTACGGCAAAGCCCCTGCCTGCTTCCCCGGCTCTCGCTGCCTCTATTGAAGCGTTGAGGGAAAGGAGGTTTGTCTGTGATGAAATGGAATTGATCATTTCCACTATGGTGTTGATCTTCTTAGCCGCCTCATCTACGGTGTTCACAACCTCACTCATCTCATTCATGGATGAGGAAATGGTCTCCATATTATTCTGGACATTGTCCATATCCTTCTGTCCCTGCTTAGCCTTGATGAGGAGGCTGTTCATGATCTCATTTGTGGCTGCGCCCTGATCGGTAAGCTCTGTAACCGCCTGGGCCAGATCTGTTGCGTTGGTAGCAAGCTCCGTAACGGAGTTGGAAACGCCTTCCATGGCCATATGGATCTGATTCATGGACTGGCTCTGGTTATCTGCCTGTTCACTCATGCTGTTGGCGGCATTCCTGCTGTTATCCGCTTCCACCGAAAGCTTGGCGGTAACGTCCTTCATTTCTCCGAGAGTGTTTCTCATGGTATCGATGAAATCCGCCATGAAGCGGTTCATGACACCTATCTCGTCATCACCCTTCCTGTTAATCTCCACGGTAAAGTCGCCCTTTGTGATACTTACAATGTTCTTAGTAAGGGCGGATACGGGGTTAGTTACGTAATGTCTTGTCAGTACCAGCATAACTGCAGCAATGACGATTATCATTATTACCATGAGGATCCAGCAGATCATCTGGAAATTATTCAGGTCTCTTAAGACGTCTTTCTTATTAACGGAGGATACCATGGTCCAGGGAGTTCCGGGAACCGTGGATATTGCTACATAATAGGTGTCTGTTCCGTCGGAAAGCTCATGTATTCCGTCACTTCCCGTTCCAAGGAAAGGAGATATCGCTACCAAAAGGCCATTTTCGCTATGATCTGAAATCTTACTGCCCACTAAAGAGGGATCGTAAAACGAAAGGATGCAATCCCTGGAAAACAGCATGGTAGTTCCTGTTCCGAGAGGCTTTAAGGCACTGATCTCCTCAACTATGCTGTCAAGGTACATGTCAACTGCCGCCACGCCCTTTCTGCCGTCCTTCAGGTCAAGCTTTCTGGAAGCAGATACTATAAGGCTGCCGCTGTCACTATCTACATAGGGCTCTCCTAAAACAAACTCCTCGCTTCCCCCTGCCTGTATATACCAGTCTCTCTCGGAGGGAACATAGTCCGCATCCGGAACCCAACCCGAGGGGTCAAAGAAGGATCTGTCCTCCATTCCGGCATAAATGCCGTTACTGGTCATTTCACTCCAGTTCATGGTAATGGTGAGATAGTCGATGATAGCTGCATCATCAGCAAAATCAAGGGTTTCAATGGTTTCTACATTCTGCTTATATCCGGAAAGAAGGGATGTGACTTCAGAGCCTATCTTCTCGGCATTTTTCTTCGAGTCGTTGACAAGGGATTCTTCGGCTGTATCGCTTACAATGCGTTTAGCCTCCATTGAGAGAAACATAATGATAAAAATGATAGCTATGCCCACCATGGGCATCAGTACCCTCAGGAGCTTGGTACTTATACTGATCTTTGCCTTTGTTCCGTCGTTAATTTCTCTTTTTTTCATGCCGGGATCCTCCTCTCACGTGAATGGAATTGCGAATAGATAAATCTATTGTACTAATTATAGAACATGAATACAACCTCAAAATATAGGGTTTAACCGCGGATTGCCACAGGCTTTCGTGCTGTGCTATCATATGTCCCATGAGAGATCCGGTGGAAATAAAAATAATATCGGATAATGCGGAGTCCCTGATCAAGGCGGAAGCGGGTTCTGTCCTTCTTTCTGCCCTGAATGAGAAAGGGATAAGGTTAAACACCGTCTGCGGAGGATCGGGCCGTTGCGGGAAATGTGCCGTAAGAGTGATCGAAGGCAGTATCGAGCCTACCGCCGATGATAAGAGGCTTTTTTCCGAAAAGCAGCTTTCCGCAGGATACCGCCTTGCCTGCAGGGCAATAGTAAAAGAGAACTGCAGCATAAAGATACTCAAGGCTGAAGAGAAAGACATGATAGCCGTCGGGGCTGAAAGCAGAAAAACCGAAGAAAACCCGAGCTTAGAGAAATCGTTTTCCATCAATGCTGAACTGGGTATAGCCATAGATATAGGCACCACCACCCTGGCTCTCTCCCTTGTGGATCTATCCCATGGCACAGTCCTTGACACCGTCACCTCCGTAAACCTCCAGCGCTCTCTCGGTGCGGATGTGATAAGCAGGATAGACGCTGCCATAAGCGGAAAGGCTGAGGAGCTTAAAACCCTTATATCCGGTGAGCTCGGTAACAGCCTCGAAAATCTGCTCAACAAGGACCGTATCCCTGATCCCTCCATCGTAAAGAAGGCTGCCATAGCCGGAAACACCACCATGCTGCACCTTCTTATGGGATATGATGTGAAGGGGCTCTCGGCTTATCCCTTTACCCCGGTAAATCTTTCTCTTGAAGAGAGACCCTTAAAAGAAGTGATCTCCGGGCTTCCGGAAAAGCTGTGGAATATCACTGCCTGGCTCCTTCCCGGGGCTTCGGCTTTTATAGGGGCGGATATCATTTCCGGTCTTTACAGTCTCGGATTTCATGAATCCAAGGGCATTTCCGCACTTATAGACCTCGGAACCAACGGGGAGATGGTGATTGGGAACCGTGACAGGCTCTTAGCCGCATCAGCTGCGGCAGGCCCTGCCTTCGAAGGGGGCAATATCCGCTGGGGAACCGCCGGCATTCCCGGTGCCATATCAAAAGTAAAGATAAGCGGCGATAAGGCAGCTACCGAAACCCTGGGAAATACAGAGTACGCCCTGGGTATCTGCGGAACCGGCGTCATCGAGACCTGCGCGGAGCTCCTTGATTCCGGCCTTATGGATGAAACCGGCCTTCTCTGTGACCGCTTCTTTGACTCCGGCTTCCCCTTATCCGAAACAAAGGAGGGGGAAAGCATAGTCTTTACCCAGGACGACATAAGGGAATTCCAGCTTGCAAAGGCTGCCGTCCGGGCGGGTTTTGAGATCCTTATGAAAAGATACGGAGCCCGGTACGATGACATTGAAAACCTCTGTATCTCCGGCGGCTTCGGCTGTTTTCTCAACATAAAAAAAGCGGCCCGCACAGGCCTTATCCCCGAAGAACTGGTTCCAAAGTGCACCCCCCATGGGAACAGCTCCCTTTCCGGCGCCATAAGATTCCTTCATGAAGGAGAAAAAGCGGCCAAAGCTCTGACAGCCCTGACCGCCTCCATTGAAGTTCTGGAACTCTCAAACGATCCCAGCTTCAATGATCTCTACTTAAACCGCCTTTCCTTCTAAAACAGCACCCTTACATGACAACAGTACTTTAACGGCATTTTCATCCCTGTTTCACGCTCTCAATGAACTTCATCTGCGGGCTTTCGCTGCTTATCTGCATAAGCTCGATCTTTATCCCGTCAGGATCGTGGGTCCAGCACTGCCAGTTATGGTCAGCCCCCTGTTTCGGCGCATCGTCCTGTGGCGCACCTGTTTCAACAATCCTCTTCCAGGCCTCCTGTATATCATCAACAGCTAAACATATGTGAAAGAAACCAATATTATCATCCCTGTAAGGATTTTCCTTTGTGGCACCGTAGAACAGCTCAATGAACTGTCCTCCCCCGCCGTAGATATAGACGATCCAGGGCTCACCGGTCTCGGGCTTACTGATCTCGAAAGCCTTCTTAAAACCAAGGGTTTCTTCGTAAAACCCTATGGTCTTCTCCATATCCTTTACATTAAACGCTGCATGACTGATGCCGTTTGTCATAGCAATCTCCTCTCTTATCTCTCTATTCAACAAGGACCTCGCCCCTGTCGACCACGGACTTTCCGAGCCATTTCTTCTTATACCAGTAATACATGACGATGAGCCCCCGGATACATTCATCCGTAGCCGTTCCTATAAAGATCCCCGCAACGCCTGTTCCCAGCAGTACTCCCACGACATATCCCGTGGTAAGACCAAGCCCCCAGTTACATAAGACTCCT
>JAFSKT010000183.1 GCA_017448845.1 Lachnospiraceae bacterium | reverse complement strand
TCTGGCAGCTGCAGAGATAGAGCTTATCGGCACAAAAGATAAGGAATACATAATCGACAACAAGTTGAAGGATGTGAGAAAAAAATACGATTATATCCTTATCGACTGTCCTCCGAGCCTTGGATCATTGACGGTGGATGCGCTTGTGGGATCAGATAATGTCCTTGTACCCATACAGTGTGAATACTATGCGCTGGAAGGACTGTCACAGCTTATCAGGACTGTCAATCTGGTAAGGGAGAGACTGAACTCCAGACTGGATATAGAAGGTGTAGTCTTCACCATGTACGATTCCAGGACAAATCTTTCCCAGCAGGTAGTTGAAAATGTATCGGCTCATCTTGGAGAAGATATCTATAAGACGATAATCCCCAGAAACATACGCCTGGCAGAGGCACCGAGCTATGGTATGCCAATAACCATATATGATGCCAGATCAGCCGGGGCGGAAGCGTACAGAAAGCTGGCAGACGAAGTGATCAAGGCTAAATGACCGATGATCCGCTAAAGAAGCGGTTGACCTGAAAATATGAAAGGAGCAGCAGTAAAGTGGCAAAAAAGACAGGATTGGGAAGGGGCCTTGACGCCCTGATACCTGAAAGTGTTGAAGTAGGAAATAAAGCAGAGAGAAAGACTGAAACAGATAATAAAGACGCGATACTCTGGGTAAAGCTTACAAAGCTGGAACCCGACCCCGAGCAGCCCAGAAAGGATTTCGGGGAAGACGAGATAAACGAACTGGCGGATTCCATTAAGACGCATGGCGTTTTCCAGCCCCTTATCGTTCAGAAAAAAGACAGGGGATATATGATCGTAGCCGGTGAAAGAAGATGGAGGGCCGCAAAGATAGCGGGGCTTCATGAAGTACCGGTTATAGTAAAAGAATTAACCGAGCAGGAAAAGTTTGAGATCCAGCTTCTGGAAAACCTGCAGAGGCAGAAACTGAATCCCATTGAAGAAGGACAGGCCTACAGGAGGCTCATCTCCGAATACGGCTTAAAGCAGGATGAGCTCGGAGAGCGGATCGGAAAGAACAGGGTTACCATCACAAACGCAATGCGCCTTTTAAATCTCGATAACAGGGTGCAGCAGATGGTGATAGAAGGAAAGCTCACCCAGGGCCATGCCAGATCGCTTCTCGGTATTTCGGATGGGGATAAACAGTACGAAATGGCCTGCAGGATCTTTGATGAAAAGATGACTGTCCGCGAGATCGAGAAAATGGTCAGGGACTTTGATAAACCCCAGAAGCCGAAGGGACCCAAAAAGAATACGGAAGCCCTGGATCTTATCCTCAGGAAATATGAGGATGAAGTAAGGGAGAGTTTAGGCGCCAAGGTAACTATCAAGGCGAAGGACCAGAAAAAGGGAAGGATAGAGATAGAATACTATTCTGCCGAGGAACTGGAAATGCTTGTTAAAAGGTTAGTAAAGGGTAAGACAGAATGAACGAGAGTGGTTTACTTGGAATGATGGGACTTAACTGGCTGGATCCAATGTATTTGATCATATTCCTGCTGGTCCTTGTGATAGTCCTTTTTATACTGCATTTCATACAGATGTCAAAGTTCAATAAGCTGTATGAGGAATATCAGTTTTTCATGGAGGGAAAGGACGGGAAGAGCTTAGAGAGCCAGTTTGAATCACTGTTTACCGACATTTCCGACTTAAAGACCGCAACCAGACGCGACCGCAGGGATATAGACAATCTGCTTAAGAATATCCATATCTGCTATCAGAAAATGGGTCTGGTGAAATATGATGCTTTCCATGAAATGGGAGGAAGGCTGAGCTTTGCCCTTTGTATGCTGGATAAGGACGACAACGGTTATCTCATAAACTCCGTACATTCTAATAACGGGTGTTATACATACACCAAGGAGATCGTGGATGGCAAGTCTGCCATAGATTTAGGGCTTGAGGAAAAGGAAGCTTTGGATCAGGCGGTTTACATGAGCAAGAACAAAGACCATCAGGATAAAGTAATAAAGGAGGCATCCCGCCGGGCAGAGCAGTCCGGAAAATAAGGGATACCGGTGAAATGATACATAAATATCTGAGAGCCATCGGCTTCAGTAAGATAAAGAACAGGAAAGAACTGAATAAGATCTTAAATGACGTGCTGAAGGGTCCTGTGGAGAGACAGTATGTTTCTGCAGGGGATGAAAGGGTTCTGGCGGAGTTCCGGAAAGAATACGCGGATTCGATAGGCGTTACGGTCTGCGGTAATTATTCCGAGGAGCTGGAATTCGAGTACGACTATTACTTTCCCTATATCATCGGGAAGAGCATAAGTTCCACCGAAGATGTGAGCATTGAGCGGCATATCGAGAAGGAATCCTATGCCGGTATGTGTGACGACCTTAAGGTGGGAGTCAGCCTTATCTTTTATCTTCAGAACAGAATGGATTATCTGAAACAGGTAAACATGGGAAGCAGACAGGGAGTCTTTGCTTCCGTAAGCCTTGCAGGGTTAAGCACGGAAGGCTCTATTGTTCTGCCCCTTATGAAGGATCCGGTCAAGACTTTGGCAGGAAAGAAGAATGAACACAGCCGCCACGAGCTTCTGGCGGCAGCGAGAGAGGGCAACGAGGAAGCCATCGAGAATCTGACCATTGAAGACATGGATATTTATACTGCCATCTCCAAACGGATTGGAAAGGATGACATCCTGTCCTTAGTAGATACCTACTTCATGCCCTGGGGCATTGAGTGCGATCTTTATTCCATACTGGGAGAGATCCTTGAGAGCAGAGCCCTTACCAACAGTTTGACCAAAGAGCAGATTTATGTTATAACTTTGAGGTGCAATGACATGGATCTGGACGTGTGCATCAATGAAAAGGATCTCGTGGGAGACCCCGCACCGGGCCGGCGTTTCAAAGGCATCATCTGGCTTCAGGGCCATGTCAATCTTATATAATAAATATGTCCATGTAGCTCAGCAGGATAGAGCGACCGCCTCCTAAGCGGTAGGTCGGAGGTTCGAATCCCCTCATGGACGCTCAGAAGAAAGAAGGACAGGACATATGGCCTGTCCTTCTAAACTTAAAGGTACTTAATTATAGAAGCGTGATTATGTGAAGGGAGACTGATTCAATGACAAACGCACAGGCTTGGGATTATGCTGTTGGAATGATAAAAGTAGATGGTCTGGAACCCACAAAGGAATTTAAGGAATATATTGAAAAAGAGAAGCGCGGGGAACTGACTATGACAGATATAAAAGAATACCTTGACAAGAGGTACAAGGTAAAAGAGGGATAGATGCATGAGAGACATCTATCTTTATGAGGATTCAGATGTTCTGAAAAATCTGCTAAATATCAAGGATAAAACACTTCTTGATGAAGCAGAGGCGGATTATGTTACATATCGGTTGAAAGAGATTGCAATGTGCCCGTTGCCAGGGGATTATGATTATGCTCATCTTTTAAAGATGCATCAATACATTTTTCAGGATATCTATGAATGGGCTGGGAAGCAAAGGAAGTTAAATATCTATAAGGAAGAGCCCGTTTTAGGTGGTCTGTCTGTTGATTATTCTGATTTATTTGATATTCCCAAGGATTCTGAACGGGTTTTATCAGAAATGCGAGATAAAGCATGGAAATCTATGGATAAACATGAAGCCGCTATACAATTTTCAGATTCTCTGGCGAAGCTTTGGCGGGTTCATCCATTCCGGGAAGGGAATACCCGAACCACAGTCACATTCTGTTGCCAGTATGCAGATGCTGTGGGTCTGAATCCGAACAGAGAGCTTTTTGAGGACAATGCTCAATATGTTAGGACGGCATTGGTGGCTTACAATGCGGTCTTTGATGATTTGGGAAATAAATCAAAACCGGAGTATCTTATCAAAATTGTGGAGGATTCCATCACCAGAGATAAATGGTAATACTTAGGTAGGACAAGATTGAGGAGGTATTCAAATGAACATATCTAAAGAAAAGCTGTGCATTTTAGAGTTGAAAAAGATATACGAGCAAAACTTTGAGACAGATGAATATAGCCTTGATGGACCAAAGGAATGCGCTTGATAACGTGGGTGAAGCATGTCTGGATTTCTTAAAAAGAATGAGTCCTGCAAGTGAATACAAAAGATTAAAATGGGAGTTTCTGGATTCAATAATAGCTCAGAAAAGTGCTTGAAAACAATAGAGATGCTGAAAAGAAAAAGACCCTGCGGAGTTTTATGGCTCCGCAGGGGTTTTAATATAGATAGGACCTAAGTATCATTTGCTGCTCGGTTTCCCGGTATTATTGACCGTCAGTTCTCCTGCTTCTATCCATTTGCTGAGCCTGCTTTTCTGAATCCCTCTGGAATTGACAACGATAACCGGTGTCTTCACATACATGGTAATGGCCGCCGTACCGGTCCGTTTTCCGCCCTTAGCTATGCCTTTCTTTGTGACCTTAACCACTTTTTTATTTGAAGATTTAAATTTGATCTTTTTAACCACTACTTCCGGATGGAGCCTGTTATATCTTGGAAGCAAGATACTCTTTACGTCGGTCTTCTGGTTATAGTCCGTGTTTATTGAGGTTATTTCCGCTGGCTCACCGGGATCATCCGGGGTGGGTTCCTCATTCTCCTTCCACTGTGCGTATAATGTGAGGTTGCTGCCCAGCGTAAATGAAGCCTTGTCCCCGTAGGACTCACCGCTGCCGTCCGCTTCTGTGTTCCAGCCGGTGAATGTATAGCTCTCTCTTGCGAACTTATTTTCTGCCAGAATGACCGTGGTGCCCGCCTCATAGGTCTGAGGAGGCATCTCGCCGGTTCCGCCGTTCGGATCATAAGTGATAGTGGCCTTTACCTTCTCCCACTGGGCATATAAGGTGAGATCGCCGGTAAGCTCTACTATGGCCTCGTCCTCATATGACGTGCCGCTGCCGTCCGCTTTTGTGTTCCAGCCGGTGAAGTTATAATACTCTCTCGTGAAAGCGTTCTGCGCCAGGGTAACATCGGCGTACTCTATGTTGCTCTGAGCGGGCATTTTTCCGCTGCCGCCGTTGCCGTTAAAAGTAATGTAATAGTAGGGAGTGAGCCTGACAAACCGGTCCGGTAATTGGCTTACATACTCTCTTTCAGACCAGGGACCGTCTTTAGTTGTCCCTTTCATAACATGCAGCGGTGAAGATGCAGAAAGGTTCAGGGTTCCGTCGATACCTTTAGTCCCGGATCCATCCGGTTCGCCTCCGAATGCAAAGATGGGCTGTGTGGCAGTATCGCTTATCTCTACTGTTGCAATGCATATCCCTGCGCCGCCATCCCCTCCGGTCGCTTCAACAGTGCCGCCGGAGATTTCTAATTTTTTTTCAGAGTAATTAGGACTGCCAGTTCCGCCATGACCGATTCCGATACCTGACGCTCCCGTTCCGCCTTTGGCTTTAACGCTTCCTCCGGTGATAGTTATATTGCCGCTTCCACCTCCGTAACTAGACGCAGCATTATACAACCTGCCTCCGCCGCCGATACCGGCTCCCCCGTCTTCTTTTCCTCCTGTAGCCGTCACTTCTCCGCCGCTGATGATTATCGTACCTCCATCGGAAGAATAGCCGGCGCCAATCCCGGCTCCGCCGTAAAATGATGTGGCCTCCACCGTTCCTCCGGTGATCTTAATAGTGCCGCCATCGTCACCCCAACCGCCACCGTTGGTATCGCCACAAGAGGAACCACCAATACCGGCCCCCAAATAGCTTGAAGCTTTTATTTTGCCTCCCTCAATGAAGACCTTTCCACCTTCATGACCAGCAATTCCAGGCCTGCGGTAGCCGTCTCCGATACCGGCTCCAACAGCATAATTCCATTCTTCCGATGGGTTTGGTGTAGCAGTCACTGTCGACGTCACATCTCCGCCTTTTATGGTGATAACTCCGGCAAAGAAACCATTATTACTATAGCTGCCGCCGATCCCGGCTCCTTCGGCATTCGCAGTAGCTCCATTCGTTGCTTTTGCCGATACAGTCGCAGTCACCTTTCCGCCATAAATGGTGATCTCCCCGTAAAAAACTCCATACCATCATCTAATGTATTCCGGCCGCAGCCGATCCCGGCTCCTTCAGAATCTGTTTCGCCATAAGCCGATTCCGATGTTGACGCTGCGTTCACCTCTCCGCCGTAAATGCTGATCTCTC
This sequence comes from Lachnospiraceae bacterium, assembly GCA_017448845.1. Taxonomy (GTDB): domain Bacteria; phylum Bacillota; class Clostridia; order Lachnospirales; family Lachnospiraceae; genus NK4A144. Next base: position 8,650 of record JAFSKT010000183.1, on the reverse strand, counting down.
CGCAATCGCCATTATAACCGCCGCCGATACCTGCGGCACAAGATAATGCATCTGGAAACATTGTACTATTGTTATTCTGTATTGCTGATGCCGTCGCATTCACCTTTCCCCCAAAGATATTTATTGTGCCACAGGATCCGTCAGTGCCACCGATTGCGGCATCATAACAAGCAAGAGCTGAAGTCCCAATATTTTCGTGAGGGGAATATAGACATGCCGCTTTAGCGATCAGCTCTCCTGAGTCTTCGCTCTGGCCGTAGATGTTGAATGTCTGCCCCGGACCAGCGCCAATCCCTTTGCTCGCCGTAAGCTTTTTCCCATCACAGAGGATAAGGTTGACCGTACCGCTTACATTGACACGCTCACTGATCGTCACATCTTCAGTCACGGCGTACCAGGTCTCTGTACCCGCTGAGCCCCAGGACGTATTGCTGCTTGTAACTATATTACATACCTGCTTTTCAACTTTAGTATCATCAACAGTTTTCGTTGTCTCGTTCCAAGCTCTTGAAACATAGTCTACTTTGGTTGTGGTATCTGCCAGCACCGTAGCGGGCATCAGCGGCAGCCCCGCCACCACTATCACAAACGCTGCTATCCAAGCCGTAATTCTTTTTTTCATACCTGTTTCCTCCAGTTCCAGAGTACAATATTACGCAGCAATTATACCCCTTTTGATATAGCGGGTGGTAGTGTTTTTTATATGTGAGCTAACGCAGGAAAACAGGAAAATCTTAGTCCGAAATCCCGGATTGCCTCACGGAAGCGTTTTTGATAAAATTAATGTGTATATGCATTTTTGGGGTATAGTCGGAAGACTATGTACAGTACGAAGGCCACGCCACCATTTATCACACATCTTTGATGTGTGATGCCATCCCGGCGAGGACTTATCCTGCATCTTTGATGCAGGATGCCATCCCGGCGAGGACTTATCCTGCATCTTTGATGCAGGATGCCTTCCCGGCGAGGGACGAGGTGGACTTTAATGCCGTGGCTCTCAAAAACATTGGGAGGATTTTTATATGAAGGCCGTTACGAAGCGGGTTCTGGCAAGTGTTCTTAGCTTTATTCTTGTTTTTTCCATGCAGCCTGATATTGAGCTTATAAAGAATGATGACGGAGGTGTCGCAGTTCAATTTGATGCGGGGCCTAAGGAAGTGCTGGCTGCGGAGAATACGGATCCGGAAGTGACGGAGCTAAGTGAATGGGATTACGAACCGGACCGTGGGGATGCCGACAGTATCATGCTGACTGCGTATAAGGGGAACAAAAGAAAGATCAAGATCCCCGCTACGTTTTATGTTGAAGATGAAAATAAAACCTACAAAACTAAAATAAAAAGTCTGGGAACAAAGGAAAACAGCAAAGCGGCTCTTCTTCAGAGTGTGATTTTTGAAGAAGGCGTAAAGGCGGATTGCGATGCGAATAACATGTTTGAGGGATGTCGGAAGGGAAACGCGGAATATTCCAGTCTGGAGTATATCGATGCAAGCGGACTTGACACCAGTGAAATGGTTTCCTATGAAGGGATGTTTAAGGATCTGTCATCCCTTAAACAACTCAATGTTTCGGGGTTTAGCACAGATCAAGTTCAAAGCATGAAAGAGATGTTCGCCTATGATCCCATGTTACAGGAATTAGATCTAACAAGTTTTAGTTTTCCTTATGGCGATCGCGTAGATTATACGAAGTGTTTTTGTGGGGACAGCGGCCTGAGGGCGATCTATGCCCCTGAGAGGATAAATCCTGATCTGAGCGATAATGATGAAGGAACTGAGAATATGTTTGATGGCTGCACCAGTCTTAAAGGAGGCAGGGGCACACCATTTGATCAGAACCACACCGGAGGAAAGTATTTTCGAACGGACAGGCGGAAGAAAGGAGATAACGGCTTAGAATCTGATTGCGGATATTTAAGTACTCCGCCAGGGCGAGATGAATGGATCTATGAAGAAATAGGTGATAATACCGTTTTGCTGAACGGAGTTAGCGTCCTTGATTCTTATGAAGACTACGTGAATTTAGCTATTCCAGGTAAAGTTGAGCACAATGGTTCCATCTGCAATGTAGTTATTGGCGATAAAACGAAAAGCAATTTCGAAAATAGTAAATTAGAGCATATCATGATCCTGGACGGAGTGAAGGCAGCATCGAGTATATCCGGGTTGTTTTATCGTCATTCTGCGAAGAGGATAGATGTCTCCCGCCTGGACACCGGAAACACAGAGAATATGTCGAGCATGTTTAAGGAGTGCTATAGATTAGAATCTGTACAGTTTGGCGGAAAATTCACCACGTCCGAGGTTACGGATATGTCCGAAATGTTTGCTATGAGTGGGGGCGATAATTCGTTTGCGGATGACACCACAAAACTAGCTTCTCTGGATCTTAGTTCTTTTGATACATCCAGTGTTAGTGATATGCATAATATGTTTTATGGTTGCCGCTTTTTGGAAAACCTGGATCTTTCCGGTTTTTATACCGGAAATGTAACGGATATGAAGGGGATGTTTTCCGGCTGTGTCAGATTGAAGACAATGGATATAAGCCGGTTTAATACCGAAAATGTAACTGATATGGACAGCATGTTTAAGAACTGTTCAGCTCTTACAACCATTTACGCCGGACCAGGTTTCACTACGGAGAATTATATCGATCCGGAAAACAGTAATGAGAGTTTGATGTTTTACGGCTGTACTACATCCTTAAGAGGCGGGGCCGGAACGGTGTTTGCTGAGGATAAGATCGGCTGTTCCCATGCCCGGATCGACGGAGTAGACAGTAGTCCGGGGTATTTCACCGATGTCAGTGTCAAAAATCATGTTACCGGTATTGATGATTGGGTATATGAGTTATATACGGATTCTTTTGAGGATATTGATTATATCAGATTGAAAAAATATAAGGGGACCGAGGAGAATATTACAATCCCCGGTGTCATGACTGTTGATGGTAAAGAACGAAGAGTCCAGCTATGCAGTCTGAAAGACAACGATCCTAAAAATCTGGTAAGTGTCACTATAGGGAGCGGTGTGAGCATTGCCCGAGACGTAGGAGGGGAGGGAATCAACCATCTCTTTGCAGGATTCGACCGGCTTGAAAGAGCAGACCTAACGGAACTGGATACAGGAGGCGGAGATCTATCTTTTATGTTTTACGGTTGTACAAGTCTGCGGTATGCGAAAATGCCAAGTTATGGGGACCAGTTTCTCAATAAGATGAACAATATTTTTGATTCCTGTACAAGTCTTACAGAAGTGGATTTTTCCGGCATGGATACGTCCTGGGTAGGCTATATGCAGGACATGTTCAAAAACTGTAAGAACTTACGTACTGTCAGAGGAATGGAAGGTTTTGATACCGGGCATGTCGAAAACATGAGCGGCATGTTCAGGAACTGTTCCTCTCTGACAGAGCTGGATCTTACAAGCTTTAATATAGGATGTACCCGGGACATGTCATCCATGTTTGAGGGATGCAGTTCCCTTTTACGGATATTGGTAGATCCGAATCTTTTTAACTATGACAGGGTGAAAAGAGTCGGAAACCGGAACATGTTTTATGGTTGTACTTTATTGACCGGTGAGCTGGGGACGGTCTATGACGATAGATTTACTGACGGCACATACGCACGGGTGGACGAAGGAGAATTTCAGCCCGGCTACCTCTCCGGGTCCATCCATACTGTCAGGCTTTCAGAATGCGATGTGTCAAGGGATCATAACAATGGAACCGTTACTATCAGTGATTATCATGGATCATATACCAGGATCCGAATTCCTGCGAAAACAAAATACGGGTATGATGTAATACTGACCGGCTTAAATAACACCAGTCTTGAATATGTAGAGGTAGACGAGAATGGTGTAAAAGCGGGCGCATCACTTGAAAATCTTTTCGCCGGCTGCGAAAAACTGGAGGTGGCAGACCTTTCCGGACTAAATATTTCAGAGACTACAGATATGTCCGGGATGTTTTCCGGTGCATCAAAGCTTACCGCCGTTAATCTGGAGGGGTGGGATACTACCCATGTCACAGATATGGGGAGCATGTTTGAAGGCTGCTCAGATCTGACCGCTATCTATGCTGACGATACTTTTACTGTTAGTTCCGGCGAAAATATGTTTAACGGCTGTTATAAGCTTAAGGGCGGCAATGGAACTCTCTACGGCGATACGACGGATACGGCAGTAATGAACAGCATGAAGGGTCCTGCCTATGCGAGGATCGACAAAAAGGACAGCCCCGGGTTCATTACGGATTCTTCAAAACTTGACATTTTGAATAACTGGTATTACATAACCGACGGCAATTACATCACTCTTCTTGGATACAGGGGAACTGAGACGGATGTGACAGTACCGGCTACCATGATAAACCGTTACCTGAAGGAGAAGAAGGTCAGGCTTTTAGGAATGAGCGGAGGTACCGATACAAAGGAGGATCAGATCGAAAAGATCACCATCGAAAGAGGTGTCAGGGGATACAATGACAACCGGTGGAAGATCGGTATGTTTGAGGGCTGCAAGGAGCTGAAGGAGATAGATCTTTCAGAGCTTGACATTTCTGATATGCGGGATATGTCCCGGATGTTCTTTGGCTGCAAAAGTCTCCTCAGTTTGGACTTAAGCGGTTTCAATACCGCGCAGATCGGGAAGATGAAGGAAATGTTCTCGGGGTGTTCCGACCTTCAGAAGATCTTTGTGACGAAGTATTTCACCCTGCCGGAGATCGACAGGAATAACAGCGCCTCTTTCGGCAACGGTATGTTTACGGGCTGTGAACGACTGACAGGCGGAAAAGGAAGCAGCTACAACACACTTAAAAAGAAGTCTTCGTCGGATGCAGCGGACCCTGCGCATCACCCGCTTCTTGCGAGAGTTGACGGTGGAGACAGTGCACCGGGACTTTTCACCAGATTTACCGGCAGTATTCCTGTCATTATCCCTTCCTTTGACGTGACGGATCTGTCATATCCTTTTGAAAACACCTTTGCGGGCTTAAGATACACCGATCCCTATCAGATCCCGGAGGAACGCTATAAGCAGATCTTCGGGAACAAGGGCGATTTCATGTTTGATTACTATACCGATGACTGGGGCGGCAGCTGCTACGGCCTGTCTTCTTCCAGCGCGCTGATGGGGGTTCCCTTAAACGGGGTGGACCTTAAGAAGTTTGATGACAGCCTGAATACCATTAAGGATTATAATGTCAAAGTGGAGGGCGCGCCTTCCGGGAAAAATAAGGATGATTTAAAGCTGTTTATCGAGCAGATGCAGATCTCCCAGTATGATGTGCGTGTCCAGCTCTGTTACGTTTTGAATACGGGCATCGGTGATACCATTGAAGCCATAAGGTCAGATCCCCATCCTATGATACTGGGACTCTTCGGCCCGGAGGGCGGACACGCGGTGTTGGCATATAAGCTGGAAGAATTCCCCGGGGATAAGTCTGCCAGGATCCATATCTATGACAGCAACTGGCCGGATGAGGACCGTTATATCCTTGCTAAGAAAAAGAAGGGCTCCGATGACTATAACTGGTGGGAGTATAACCTTGGGGGTAACGGCGTAGCAGATCTTATCTGGGGAACAGACAGAGTTGTGGGAGCGGGCGAAGAGCCCTGTGATATCTCCTTTATCCCCTATGACGTATATTCCACGGTCTATATGGACCGGGGCTACTATGATGATGCGGACTGGATCGTAGGCGACGAAGATAAGGACGAGTGGACCGAGGAGGACGAGGAAGCTTACCTTAACTGGGTTTGGAGCCAGGCGGACCAGCAGATGTACGATAAATACCCCTGGACCGATGAAGAGGAACAGAATTATCAGGATAATAAGGAAGCGTATGAAGAGGCACAGTATGAGTTTGTGAAACCAGCTGATGCCTGGACAAATGAGGAAGAACAGCTTTATCAGGAGCTTGGAGGCGAGGTAAGCGAAGAGGAATACAATAAAGATCCCTGGAGCGAAAGCGAAGAAACTGACCTGAGCAAAATGGCCACCTCCGAGGAATATGCAAAGTTCCCCTGGACTCAGCAGGAGGAGGCTGAGTATGACAAGTGGGTCGCAAGCGGATCACCTGCCCTGCCGGGATCGCAGGTCGGGGATTATCAGTGGAACATCGTCGATGAGGAGATGTACCATAAATACAGTACCGCTTCCGATTCCGACAACAGCTACCGGTGGACAGACGAGGATGAGGAGCTCTATCATGAATACGGCTGCGCAGCTTATGAAGATAACAGCTACCGGTGGACCGACGAGGACGAGGAACTGTATCAGGAGTACGGCTGTGCCGATGCCGATGACAACAGCTATGTCTGGACTCGAAAGGATGAAGAACTGTATGAGAAATATGGCATAGCAACAGATGATTCTTACACATGGACAGATCTCGATGAAGAACTGTACAAGACCTACGGAATAGCTTCCGATAGTGAAAACGGCGCCTGGACCAATGAGGACGAGAGAGCCTATGCAGAGCTGATAAGGGGCGGAGCGTCTATAGAACAGATTAAAAAGCAGTATGGCTTCCGTCTTAAGTTCCGCCTGAAGTTCAGGCTTAAATTCAGACTTAAGTTCAGGCTTAAGTTCCGCCTTAAGTTCCGCTTAAAGTACAGAATAAAGCGCTATATGAAGTTCAGGCTTAAGTTTCGCCTGAAATTCCGCTTAAAGTTCAGACTTAAGTTCAGGCTTAAGTTCCGCCTTAAGTACCGCATGAGGTTCCGCCTTAAGTTCAGGCTCAAGTACCGCATGAGGTTCAGGCTTAAATTCAGGCTTAAGTTCCGCCTGAAGTTCAGGCTTAAGTTCCGTTTGAAGTTCCGCTTAAAGACCATGCGGGTGGATTCAAAGGACTATAAGATCGCCGATACGGAGGGTAATACCCTGGCTACAGTGGATAACGGTAAGATCGATGTAAAAGATCAGGGAGAAGATCCGGAGCTCATAGGCCTTGTTTCCCTGGGTATGAAACCCACTGATAGGGGATGGGAAGCCGTATCACCGCCGAAGGCAGCCGGAAAGGTCACGGTTGTAGCTGTGGGAGAACAGGTGGTGGAAAACACCGGATCAAAGGGTTCCATGAAGGTTTCCGCCATAGATGGGGATCAGACTGCTACCATCACTACCTCTGCCGCAAAGGTAAGCACCAATGTTGATGCGGCGAAGGGCGTATGTTCCGGAACGGTCTATGCCGAAAATGGTGAAGACTACAGCATTGAACTGAAAGCAGGGGAGACGGAAGACGAGGAGTCACAGACCATAACCATCAAAGGAACGGGAACAGGCGACAGCGCGAACATGAAACAGACAGCCGAGCTCACGGAAGACGATACCGGCGACAGCAATCTGTCCCTGGAGAATGTCAATGCGAAGAATCTGGATGTTTCCAATACCAGCTTAAATACTGTGGAAGTCACGGATTCAGAGGTAAGCGAGATAAGCATCTCCGACGGTTCCAATGTGGACAGTCTCCGCTTAAGCGGCGGTAAGCTTAAGAGTGTTAAGACCGACGTAGAAAGCAGCATCGGTGCCATTTCCATCGACCAGGATGAAAGGATAGAGCTTTCAAGCGGTAAGCAGGACGGAAATGCAAGAGACATAAATGATCTGGATGCCGCTCTGTCTGAGGCTGCTTCCGGAAGCGGCGGAAATGCTGCCGAACCCAAGGTCTTCATCTATGACAACAATAAGCGGGGAGATAACAGCCAGCTGCTGACAGCCGGCACGGATTATACCGTAGTCTATATGACGGATGCCGCTTCAGGCAACATTAAGGTCATGGTTTACGGTCTCGCGCCGAATTACAAGGGCGTAAGAGCGCTTAATTTCCAGCTTGACCCCGAAGAAACAGATCCCGAGGAGAAAGATCCCGGAGATGATAATGGCGGATCTTCCGGCAGCGATCCGGCGAAGGATACAGAAACCGTCACGGTTCCCGGAAATGATATAATAATCGACGGCAAGGCTTATCCGGTTTCAGCTAAGGTGACATTTAAGAACAACATCGAGTACACCGGAGGAAAGATCGATCCCGAAGAGATGCTGGGAGCGAAAGTGGACCTCACAAGTTTTTATGCGGTGGCAACAGCAGCAATGACCAATAAGAACGAGGATCCGGCAGAGCTCTTCAAGGTTTCCTGGAAGGTGAAGAATGCCAAGAACGCCGGAACAGCTCAGTTCTACCCGAAGATCAAGTTCATCACGCCTAAGGCAAAGGCCTGCGGCATCACCGGCCAGCCCCTTAAGGACATAAAGACCGGCGTGACAGCTATGAATAAGCAGTTCAAGAAAAACCCGCTGACCTTTACCATCAACCCGGCGGATATCGCGAAGTGCCTGGAAAGCGTGGATGGAAGCTTCACTCCGGACGGGAAGCTGAAGCTTAAAAAGGTTACGGTACAGCTAAACGGCAAGTCGAAGAAACTGCCGAAAAAGCAGTACCGCGCGGTGGATCCGGATCCTGCAGCGGGAACAGTCACAATTGAAGGCGCCGGAAAGAACTTCACCGGCAGTAAGACGGTCAAACTTAAGTGATAAGAGGGGGATAAAAAAATGAACGCAAAGGTCAGTGTCATCATTACGTTTTATAATGTGAAAGAGTATTTCCGCGAGTGTGTTGATTCTGTTCTGGAACAGAC
>JAFSKT010000182.1 GCA_017448845.1 Lachnospiraceae bacterium | reverse complement strand
TATGCGGAACATCCTCTGCAGCACACCTATCGTCGCCTTCTTCTTTTCAGTAACAAACCTTCCGGCATCGGCAAAATAAGAATCCCGGCCGTCATCTGTTTCATCTCTGTCGGCAACTGTGTCGCCGCTGTCCTTATTATCTGTGCTTACCGCAGCGGAAATTTCATCCGAAATATCCTTTGCGCCTTCCATAAGGGATACTGACTCAGCCCTTATGAAATCGGTAACCGCCTGCACTTCTTCATCGGATACGAAAGCTCCCTGCAATCTCTCCGGTTTCGGATACTTCTGGGGGTAGAAAAGCATATCCCCGTTTCCTAAAAGCTTTTCAGCCCCGGCGGAATCCAGAATGGTCCTGGAGTCAACATTTGAAGACACCGCAAAGGCAATACGGCTCGGCATATTTGCCTTTATAAGACCGGTGATAACATCCACCGAAGGTCTCTGAGTCGCGATTATCAGATGTATGCCCGCAGCACGGGCAAGCTGTGCCAGACGGCAGATGGAGCCTTCCACGTCCTTCTTCTGCACCATCATAAGGTCAGCCAGCTCATCGACTATGATAACTATCTGGGGAAGCTTTACATAGGGCTCTCCGTCTGCAAGGGTTTCCCCGGCCTTATTTAACTCCGGAACCTTCTCATTGTATCCGTCCATATTCCGGACATGGACTCTTGCAAAGAGCTGATATCGCTTCATCATCTCCGAAACGCCCCAGTTAAGGGCTCCCGCAGCCTTCACCGGATCGGTGACCACAGGGGTCATGAGATGTGGTATCCCGTTATATACCGAGAGCTCCACCACCTTGGGGTCTATCATGATAAGCTTAACTTCGTCAGGGGTAGCCTTATAGAGTATGCTCATTATGATGGTATTTATGCACACCGATTTACCGCTGCCCGTAGCTCCGGCGATAAGGAGATGGGGCATCTTGCCGATATCAAAGACCACGCACTCCCCGCCGATATCCTTACCAACTGCAAAGGAGATCTTTGACTTCGCCGACTTAAAGGATTCGCTCTCAATAAGCTCTCTTAAATAAACCGGCGTATTTGTCTTATTGGGTATCTCTATACCAACTGCGGCTTTTCCGGGGATCGGCGCTTCTATACGGATGTCTCTGGCAGCCAGATTCATCTGTATGTCATTTGAAAGATTTAAGATTGTGCTGACCTTCACACCCTGCTCAGGCTGCATTTCAAACCTGGTGACCGTAGGTCCCTGGATATGGTTCAGCATCTTAACCTTAACGCCAAAGCTTGAGAGTATGTCCTGCAGCTTGTTGGCTGTATTTTCTAAAGAGTCCTCTGATTCTCTTCCACCCTGTTTTCCGACCTTGAGCAGGGAAACCGGCGGCAGCTCGTAGGGCTTTTTCGGCTCTTCCTTCTTTTCTTCAGGTTTTTCAGCAGAAGCAGCATTAAGATCCGGCCAATCTTCCGGCTCAGGTTCTTCCTCATCTTCCGGCTCATCATCCGGGAAAAGCTCTTCCTCAGGATCCGACTCAGTGAAGGGTTCTTCCTCCGGCTCAGGCTCAGTAAAGGGCTCTTCCTCCGGTTCAGGTTCTTCTTCGGGATACAGCTCTTCAACGGACACCGGTTCATCCTCAAATTCAGGATCCTCGTCATAGTGTGAAGGCTCTTCCTTCTCTTCCTTATCGGGATCCTCCGGGATCTCCATATCAAAGGTCTCTTCTGAATGATCCGCATTCTTGTCCTCCCTGTGGACACTGATATTATCATTGAAGAAGGATTTTTCCGGATAGTCCTCATCATTAAAGGTGATCTCATGCATGTCGCTGTCTTCCACCTCATGAAGCTGCATGAGTCCGTCGTAAAACTCTTCTTCCTGCTGCTTTTTCAGTTCTCTTAATGCCTCGGGATCCTCCTTCGGCGCAGAATTATCCCTGTGGAAGGAAAAGTCATTATATAACCTGATCTCCGGTTCAGGCTCCAATACAGGCTCGGGAACCGGGTTCACCGGCTCAGCAAAGTGGACTTCCTTCTTTTCTTCCTGCAGTCTCACTTCAGGAATAGGCTTAGGCTCCGTCTTTTTATCGAAATCCTTGGGCTTTACCATATGCTCGGGAGACATGGCAAAGGGGGAATATCCCTGGGACTCGATCTTCGGCTTTTCCTCAGCCTTAGGCTCAGGCCTGTCCGCCTCGTTGAAGACCTGATTCTGCATAAAGGAATTGTCTTCCGGAGCTTTTTTACTGTCGTCGCCCACCGTAAGATTAAAGAAATCCCTGTGTTTTTTATTTTCAGCTTCTTCCCTGAACCTCTTCCGCTTTTCTTCCCTTTCCTCCGCTCTCTTCTTTAAGCGTCTTTCCTTCTCTTCTTCCCTGAGAAGCCTCTTTTCTTCCCTTATTACCTCCCGGTCCTTCTCCCTCTCCAAATGGCTCTCTTTAGCCCTGTCAGCGATCTCCCTTCCGGGATATGACAGCATTTTGAAAAGAGAATTGCCGCTTATCACCATAAGGCAGATGAGAAGTATGATCACCATTATGATAACTGTGGCGGGTTTTCCGATATTCTTCTGCAGGAGTTCAAAAAAACCTCCGGAAATAATACCTCCTCCGGAGCGGTTTGACGCTGAATAATCATAGGTCCCGGAATAGCCTCCCAGGTTATAATCATCCGTAACAAAGAGCTGCAGGAACATTCCTGCGTCAAAAAAAAGCACCACCGAGCTGCCGAGCTTTATCAGTGCCGAAATATTATCCTTATTCACAAGGTAAAAACATACGCCCGCAAAGAGAAGGAAGGGGAATACATATTCCAGCCCTCCGAAGAGACCAAAAAACAGGGAATTAAAGACATCCCCAAAGCGAAGGGTCAGTCCGAAATTCCCAAGTATCAGTATTATACAGAGCGCCAACAGAAAGAGGATCCCTATCTCCAGATAGAGTCCCTCCGGAACCTCAGCCTCCTTTTCCCGGGTTCTCTTACCGGAAGGAGTTTTGCGCCTGGTGCTGTTATTCTTTTTTACTCCCTTTTTAGCTGTAGACATCCCGCTTAAGTACTACTCCTACTTAATGATAAAAGATCCGGCTACTGCCACCAGGCCTATGATAAAGCAGTATACGGAAAAGAATATATAACGCTTGTTTTTAACCACGTTCAGCATGATCTTTATGGCACCGTATCCGACGATCGCCGCCACTGCCATGCCAAGGAGATACACCGGCTCGAACTTTGCCTTTGTCTCCACCACATCCTTTACTTCCAGAACCGCTGCGCCAAGCACCGCGGGAATGGACATGATAAAGGAATATTTGACCGCAAACCTCTTCTCAAAGCCGCAGATCAGCCCCATGGTTATGGTGGTTCCGGACCTTGAGATACCGGGCAGTGTAGCTATACCCTGGGAAACACCCACAATAAAGGCACTTCCGTATCCCGCATCCTTCGGAGTCTTTTCTCCTTCTTCAGCCCTGTCTGCGATAAAGAGTATGCAGGCGTTGATGATAAGGAAGATTCCGGGCATTATAAGGGTCTTGCTGCAGTCACTCACCAGATCCTTTAAGAGTATGCCTATTATGGCTGTGGGAATGGTGGAAACGATCACCAGCATCACGAATTTCCTGTATCCCGTGCGTATAACCCTTCTCCATTTCTTTCCCTGTATCTTTCCTACGATATTTGCAAAGAAATCAAAGATGATCATGAAACCCTCTTTGACAAGCTTCAGGATATCCTTGTAAAAAGCTGCGAATATGGCGATGAGTGTTCCCACATGCAGCAATATGTCAAAAAAGAAGAGATCCTCCACTCCCTCTCCCAAGTGGAAAAGATTCTGGAATATGGCTAAATGTCCGGATGAAGACACCGGAAGGAATTCCGTCAACCCCTGAAGTATTCCCATTAAAATGGCACCGATAATACTCAAAACTCATACCTCCAAAAACTGTTTGAGAGCCGTGTAGAAATCAGCTGTTTATATAGCCTACAAGCCCGTTCATATTTATTATCTTCTGCATGAATTCCGGGAAAGGCTGGGCCTTAAAAGTCTCTCCTGTAGTGATATCCGTTATATTCCCGGTATCAAAGTCGACCTCCACCTCATCTCCCGCCTTTATCGCTTCTGCTGCAGAAGGGCATTCCAGGATGGGAAGCCCTATATTTATCGCGTTCCTGAAAAAGATCCTGGCAAAGGTCTCAGCGATAACACAGCTTACTCCCGATTCTTTTATCACCATGGGTGCATGTTCCCTGGAGGAACCGCAGCCGAAATTCTTTCCCGCAACCATGATATCGCCGGCTTTTACCTTTGAAACAAAGTCCTTATCGATATCTTCCATGGTATGGGAAGCCAGTTCCTTTTTATCCTGAATGGCTAAATATCTTGCCGGGATTATTACATCCGTATCAACATTATCTCCGTATTTGAAAACGCTTCCTTTGGCTTTCATTTCATTCTCTCCTTTATCACTTTATCTCAGGGTGCCGTTATATATCCGGCTACCGCCGAAGCTGCCGCTACTGCAGGGCTTGCAAGATAGATCTCGGATTCAATATGTCCCATACGTCCGACGAAATTCCGGTTTGTGGTGGAAACACATCTCTCTCCCGCCGCAAGGATTCCCATGTATCCTCCGAGACAGGGCCCGCAGGTGGGAGTTGAAACAATGGCTCCGGCCTCGATAAAGTCCTTGATAAGCCCCTCTTCTAAAGCCTTAAGGTATATCTTCTGTGTGGCGGGGATCACGATGCAGCGCACATTATCCGCTATCTTCTTTCCCCTTATTATCTCAGCCGCGATCCTCAGGTCGCTTATCCGCCCGTTGGTGCAGGAGCCGATGACAGCCTGCTGTACCTGGATCTTTTCCCCTATCTCATCCACGGTCTTTGTATTTTCAGGGAGATGAGGAAATGACACCGTGGGCTTAAGCTCTGAAAGATCTATCACATACTCTTCGTCATAGACAGCATCCTCATCAGCTTCGTATACCTTATAAGGTCTGCTGCCGTGGGCCTTCATGTATTCTATGGCCAGATCATCCACAGGGAAAATGCCGTTCTTTCCTCCCGCCTCTATGGCCATATTTGCTATGGTAAAGCGGTCATCCATATTCAGGTACTGTATCCCGTCTCCGGTGAATTCCATGGAACGGTAAAGAGCTCCGTCCACTCCGATCTTCCCGATGATATGGAGGATCACATCCTTACCGGATATCCATTTTCCGGGCTTTCCCGTAAGCACAAACTTTATGGCGGAGGGAACCTTGAACCATGCCTTTCCTGTGGCCATTCCCGCAGCCATATCAGTGGAGCCCACTCCGGTTGAAAAAGCACCCAGCGCTCCGTAAGTACAGGTATGGGAATCCGCTCCGATTATGCAGTCACCTGCAACCGTAAGGCCGCTTTCAGGTAAAAGGGCGTGCTCTATTCCCATCTTTCCCACATCAAAGTAGTTGCTTATCTCGTGACTTGCCGCAAACTCCCTGCATATCTTACAGTTTTCCGCAGACTTTATATCCTTATTGGGGATAAAATGATCCATAACGAGTGCAATTTTATCCTTGTCAAAGACCGTCTTCTTATTTATCCCCTCCATAACGTTTATGGCCACCGGGGTGGTAATGTCATTTCCCAGCACCAGGTCCAGCTTTGCCTCAATAAGCTGCCCTGCCTCAACCTTTTCAAGTCCCGCATGGTCCGCAAGGATCTTCTGTGTCATTGTCATTCCCATAGCATTGATTCTCCTGATCTCAAGTGACCTTTTTCCAGGTCAGATATTTAGCCTCAAAAAAAATACCACAAAAAAAGGCTACACGCAATATATTCTACCACATGTAACCCCGAATTACAAAATATTGTGTTTCAGACTTTTGATTTTTTGTCCGTCACTTTATGCTATACTTACAGGTATGAAGATCGCAGGGATAATATCGGAATTCAATCCCTTCCACAGGGGACATGAATACCTGATAAGGAAAACAAAAGAGGAAACCGGGGCTGAGTATGTAATAGCTCTTATGAGCGGGAACTTCGTGCAGCGGGGTGAGCCTGCGGTTTTTGATATGGGCCTCAGGACGGAAATGGCCTTAAAGGGAGGCGCTGACGCAGTCTTTGAGCTTTCTCCCACCGTTTCCCTGTCCTCAGCCGAGGGTTTTGCACAGGGCGGCGTAAGGCTTTGTCAGGATCTGGGCGTAGATATACTGTCCTTCGGCAGCGAGAGCGGCGACTTAAATACCTTAAGTAAAATAGCTGAAATACTGGCATTCGAAAGTGATGAATATAAAGAGAAACTGAGATCCGCCCTGAAAGAGGGAATGAGTTTTCCTGCGGCCAGGGAAAAGGCTTTATCCGATAACAGGGAGCTGCAGGATGAAGGACTTAATCCTGCGATTTTGCATGAAATCTTGCAAAATCCTAACAATATTCTTGGAATTGAGTATATTAAAGGCCTAAAACGCATTAAATCTCCCATAATCTGCCACACTACTGGGCGAATAGGGTCCCCATACCATGAAAATGTGGATATTTCAGTGAATTCTGTGGATATATCCCCGGAGGATGCTGAAAAGTCCTTATTTTCCGCCGAATCCATCAGAAACAGGCTATATAATAACAGGGTTCCGGAGGATTATATGGGATATATGAAATACGGAACCGTATCCCGGGACGCTCTTACTTCTCCCCTGCTTTTTATGCTGAATTCCGTGAATTTGGAAGAGAAAATGCAAAAATGCGGTGTCCCCGAGGATCTTTCCCGCAGGATACTAAATAACCGGAACTTTAATGGAAGTTTCAGTGAATTCTGTGAACTGCTAAAAACCAGGAACATTACCTTCACCTCTGTTTCCCGCAGTCTCTTAAGGCTTATCCTTGATACGAAAGCCTATGAACCGGCTGACAGCCTGAATTACATACGCCTGCTGGGTTTCAGAAAGGCGTCAAAAAAAGCCCTGAGTGAGATCAGTTCCCGCTCAGGACTCAGTATCATAAGCAATTCCTCAGATATTAACACTTACATAAATGAACATCCGGATGATACTCTTCTTCAGGACTCCTTAAGGATAGACCGCCATTATGAGCTTCTCCGTGACGAAGATAAAAGAAGGGAATATCCTCTTTCTCCGGAAATCTCAAGAGAGATAGTTATCATCTAAGCTTTCAGCAGCTGCAAACCCTTAAAGATCACCACAGCCACATCAGTTCTTAAAGGAATGTATTGGAGCCGGAATCCTTCCAGTACGGTTCACGAAATCCGCGCAGCCGAAAGGATTTACGCTCATTATGGGAGCGTGTCCGAAAAGTCCGCCGTATTCCACGGTATCTCCCACGCCCTTTCCAATAACAGGTATTATTCTAACCGCGGTGGTCTTCTGGTTCACCATTCCGAGAGCCATCTCGTCCGCGATAATGCCTGAGATTGTGGTATCCGGCGTATCTCCGGGTATCGCTATCATGTCGAGGCCCACTGAACATACACAGGTCATGGCTTCTAACTTTTCGAGAGTTAAAGCACCCTTCTCTACGGCAGTTACCATACCCTGATCCTCAGATACAGGGATAAAGGCTCCTGACAGTCCTCCCACGTAATTGGCAGCCATGACGCCGCCTTTCTTAACCTGGTCGTTAAGCAGTGCAAGAGCAGCCGTGGTCCCGGGAGCACCGGCGTATTCCACGCCTATTTCCTGCAGTATATCGGCTACGGAATCGCCAACTGCAGGGGTGGGCGCAAGTGAAAGATCCACAATGCCGAAGGGGATATTTAAGCGTTTTGACGCCTCTCCCGCAACAAGCTGACCTACTCTCGTTACCTTAAATGCAGTGTCCTTAATGGTCTTACAAAGTATCTCAAAATCCTTTCCCCTTACCTTTTCAAGGGCCGTCTTAACAACGCCGGGTCCGCTGACTCCCACGTTGATAATGGCATCCGCCTCAGTGACACCGTGGAAAGCTCCTGCCATAAAGGGATTGTCGTCAGGGGCATTGCAGAGCACCACCAGCTTGGAGCAGCCAACGGAATCCCTGTCCGCGGTCTTTTCGGCAGTTTCCTTTATTATGCTGCCCATGAGCCGCACCGCATCCATGTCTATTCCGGTCTTTGTGGAGCCCACCACCACACTGGAGCAGACCCTGTCTGTAACGGACAGTGCTTCCGGAATGGAACGGATAAGGAGCTCGTCTGCCCTTGTCATTCCTTTTGCCGAAAGAGCCGTGAAACCGCCGATTATATTGACACCCACTTCTCTTGCTGCACTGTCAAGGGTTTTCGCGATGCTCACAAAATCGTCTGTACTCTTGCACGCGGCCCCGAGAAGTGCTGCCGGGGTTACCGATATCCGCTTATTTACAATGGGGATACCGTATTCCTTCTCGATCTCCCTTCCTACGGATACCAGGTTCTTCGCCACCTTCAGTATCTTATTCCTGATGTTTTCATTAAGTTCACCGATATCGGAGGAAATGCAGTCCAAAAGACTGATGCCAAGGGTAATGGTCCTGACATCCAGATTCTC
>JAFSKT010000014.1 GCA_017448845.1 Lachnospiraceae bacterium | reverse complement strand
TAACATACTGTGTGCGATTAGGAAAGCAAATTCACGTTTTTTGGAATGTCCGTACTCCTCCGCCTGCTCCTCAGCACGCTCCATACATATAACTATGTCCCCCAGCATCAGCTCTCCGGAATCCGGATCAAAATACTCCGGGTCGCCTTTATTTAAGAACGAAAAATCCCCGGGAACCTGAAAATCCGTCATGGGGAAGGACAGCACATCCGTGACCTTATCTATCCCCCGGTGTTCCCTGTTCATACCCTGTATCTCTTCATTTCCCACAAGGGTAAGGCTTATCTCTGCTTCAAAGGGACAACCCTCCTGGGATAAAACGGCGGCTGCCACCTCATGGAATATATCTTCACAGGGGATATCCTGCTTTTTTTCCGTCAGATCTTCAAAGTAAAAAGTCATAGTACAGTGCCTCGCCCCTTAATTTTTCCGAGATAAGATTCAGGTCGTTTAAGGATAACTCTGACTTCAGGATCCTTGGATTTCCGGTCATTTCTCTCATAACAGTTGTAATTATATTGTTATATACCGGTCTTTTTCCGCCGTTTGAGTCTATAAACAGATAAATATCCGAAATAACCCTGCGGATTATAAGCACCAGAGCGCTCTCCTTGGAAAGACGGAGATTATTCATGGCGTAGTATTCCTTTAATCCTTCAATGATATCCGGCGGGAAATCCCTTTCCCTTACCATGGAAAGGCTCTTTACCGAAATATTGTCCCTGCTTCCCCTCAGTACTCCGATACTGTTATAATAGCAGATTCCAAGACACTTTCTCCTGTCTGCATTCATCTTTTCCGTCAGCATATCGCAGAAATGGGCTGTATGTATGGCTATGTCATATTCCCTGCGGTTCTCGCTCTTTAAGGTCTGTAAAAGCTCATACTCCGTATCTATTACCCTGCGGTAGAATATTTCCTTTCTTAGTATCACATTTTCGATAAGCTTAGGTCTTATTATGGATACGATAAGGAGATTTAAGAACATTCCCACCAGAGGAAAGACCACCAGTTCCGGGGAAAGATCCAGCCCCATGAGAAAAAAGCAGGAAAAGAATGTGACTATGCTCACCGAAAAGAAGGTAAGGGCAGCAGTTACTTTTAAGATATTTTTCTGTCCCGCAAAAAGCACCAGAAGTACAAAACCCGAGATCAGCACATAGAAAAAATAAACCGAACTCTCATAGAGCACTAAAAAGGATATCCCGGTAAATAGAATAAGGGCAGCCGCTCCGTTAAAGGGCTCCGACAAAAAGGCGATCATAACCGCCGGTGCTGCAAGGGGAAATAGAAACTCCAGTCCCAAAGCCGAAAGCAGGGACATCGCAAGCCCGGATAAATAGCCTAAAACTATCCATCCCGAGCCCTCTTCCTCAAATGTCGCATATTTTAAGGGTATTTCCGCAACTATGCAAAGAGCCGCAGAGATCGCTGTATTTAACAGGATCTCCCGGAGAGAAAAGCCTTTTATTATTGAAACTGAGGCTGTCCCCCCTATTCCGATAACAGGGATCAGGAGGAGAAGCAGTATTTTTGCCGCATCCGGACTAAGAGCGTTTTTCTTTTTGTCTGCCAAAACGGCTCCTCCTCACAGGTTTTTTCTTATCGTTTCCGGATTTTTCCTCGAAATCCTCGTAAGCCTTTACTATCTTCTGTACTAAGGGGTGGCGCACCACATCCTTTGATGTTAGATAAATAAAGGCGATATCTTCTATTCCCTTTAACACACGTTCGGCGGAATCAAGCCCTGACACGGTACCGCTCAAAAGATCCTTCTGGGTCTTGTCCCCGGTGATCACAACCTTTGAACCGAAACCGATACGGGTAAGGAACATCTTCATCTGGGAAGGTGTGGTATTCTGGGCTTCATCTAAGATAATATAGGCATTATCAAGGGTACGTCCTCGCATGTATGCCAGGGGCGCCACTTCAATAAGTCCCTTTTCCATATTTTTCTGGAAGGATTCCGCCCCCATGATCTGATAGAGGGCGTCATAAAGAGGCCTTAAATAGGGATCCACCTTGCTCTGGAGATCTCCGGGCAGAAATCCCAGCTTTTCTCCGGCTTCTATTGCAGGCCTTGTAAGGATTATACGGCTCACCTCACCGCTCTTAAAAGCAGTGATAGCCATAGCCATTGCGAGATATGTCTTTCCTGTACCGGCAGGTCCTATGCCGAACACTATCATCTTTTCCCTTATGGCATCTATATAGGACATCTGGCCTGAAGTCTTGGGTTTCACAGGTCTTCCCTGCACCGTATGACAGATCACGCCGCTGTCCGCTATGGAGCTCATGAGCTCCGCGTTATTTTCTTTTTCAAGGGACATTAAATAATCCACATTCTGTTCTTCTATGGTATATCCTTTTTTCGACAGCCTGAAGAGCTCATTCAGCACATTACAGGTGTGCCTGACTCCCACTTCTTCCCCGGAGACCTGTATGTCACCGTTCCTCTGGGAAATGTCCGTCGAAAACTCCTTTTCAATTCGTTTTGCAAAAATATCGAAACCGCCGAAAACATTCCTGATATCGTCGGCAGCTACATCTTTAATCTCAATAGTCATATATCAAATAGTACGGAACAATAATTCTCATTTATGGTAGGGCTCATTATTCTTTATCCTGTAAGCCCTGTAGATCTGTTCCAGCAGTATGACCCTCATAAGGGGATGGGGAAAGGTCATTTTTGAAAAACTAAGCCTGTGATCTGCCCTGTCAAGGAGGCTTGAATCAAGCCCATCCGGACCTCCTATAACAAACATGATATGGCTTTCGCCTTTATTTTCAAGGCCTGCGATCATCTCAGACAACCCTGTACTGGATAATTCCTCCCCCTCTATCTCAAGAGTGATGATATAGGGCTCCCCTTTGATCCGCTGTATCATCCTGATCCCTTCCTGTAACTTATCGGGACCGTCCTGAACCTCAAGGATACTCAGCTTAATGTAATGCGACAGCCGTTTTTCATATTCGGCTATCGCATCACGAAAAAACTTTTCCCTTATCTTTCCGGCACAGAGAATATCAACTCTTGTCAATTATCCTCCTCCGGGATCTCATCATTTTCTTCCGGCGCCTCTTCTGCCGGAGCTTCTTCTTCAATTTCCGGAGCTTCTTCTTCCTTCTCTGCCCCTTCAAACATTTCACTGTAGAGGTCATCTACGATAAACTCTAAAAATGAGGGCTCCAGATCCATGAAACGCTCATTTAATTTGGCTTTCATAAAGGATGACCTTATGAAATAAGCGTCTACTGAGGCATCCATTCCCTTCATAGCCTCGCTGTCAAGGCTTTCCGCAGTGTAGGATTCATGGAAGAAATTCCTTATCTCCTCTATCTTCTTTTCCTCCCTTTCAGCTTCTTCTGTAAGGGGGCCGATCTTCCTGAAGGAATTGATGCCTATTATGAAGAAGAGTAAAAACATGACAAACATGGTGCCTGTAGTTATATATCTTCCGGTGCCGCTGAACTGAATGGGAATGGCACCGATATAAAGAAGAAATACCACAACAAGCCCCAGTGTTCCTATTATAAGCAGGGTATAGGCGGAGGACCTCAGATCCTCCGCGCGGTCGGAAGCCCTGCGGTAGGGCTTCATGCTTTCCCGTCTTTCCTCCTCCGGATCATAGGGGGAGGTATCGTCAATGGCCCCCATGATATCGGACTCCGTCAGGCCCTTGCTCCTTGCGAGACGGATAAATTCCTCGGGGCTTATTTCCTTTAATTCCTGTTCTTCTTCGCCTGATTCGGATGCTTTAAAAAGCTCCTCCGCATCCACACCCTCCTCCAGCTTTTCCACCAGAGCTATGTGGCAGTATGCGCATTCATTAAAGCCTTCCCGGTATTCCGTACCGCACTTAGGACATATCATAGGTTATACCCCTGTCATCAAAACTTTACAGTACTGTTTAAGCGTTCTTTGTAAGATACTCGTCAATACCCTTTGCTGCAGCCCTGCCGGCTCCCATTGCAAGGATAACCGTAGCTGCTCCGGTAACGGCATCGCCGCCTGCATAAACCTTTTCCTTACTGGTGGCACCGTTAGCCTCATCAGCAACTATGCACTTACGCCTGTTGGTCTCCAGTCCCTTTGTGGTGCTGGAAATAAGCGGGTTGGGGCTGGTTCCAAGGGACATGATGACTGTATCGCACTCGATCTCATATTCTGAACCGGGGATCTCTACAGGGCTTCTCCTGCCGGATTCATCGGGCTCACCAAGTTCCATCTTAATGATCCTTATTCCTCTTACCCAGCCGTTCTCATCCTCAAGTATCTCTACCGGATTCTGGAGGAGATCAAATATGATGCCCTCTTCCTTGGCGTGATGTACTTCTTCAACTCTGGCGGGAAGCTCGGCTTCTGACCTTCTGTATACCACATGAACCTCAGCACCGAGACGGAGAGCTGTACGGGCAGCGTCCATTGCAACGTTTCCGCCGCCTACTACAACTACCTTCTTACCCTTTGCGATAGGTGTATCATAATCATCCCTGTAAGCCTTCATCAGGTTGTTCCTTGTAAGGAACTCATTTGCTGAATAAACGCCGAGAGCCTGCTCACCGGGGATATTCATGAACCTGGGAAGTCCGGCGCCGGATGCGATATATACAGCATCAAAGCCTTCATCCTCAAGCAGTGAATCTATAGTGGTGGATTTTCCGATAACCACGTCGGTCTCTATCTTTACGCCTAAGGCTTCAACGTTCTCAACCTCAGGTCCCACAACCTTATCCTTGGGAAGACGGAATTCGGGGATACCGTAAACCAGCACGCCGCCTGCCTTATGCAGTGCTTCGAATATGGTTACGTCATAACCCATCTTTGCCAGATCGCCGGCGCAGGTAAGTCCTGAAGGGCCGGAACCGATAACCGCAACCTTCTTACCCTTCTTCTCAGCCTTTACTTCAGGCTTGATTCCCATTTCTCTTGCTGTATCGGCAACATATCTCTCTAACTTTCCTATAGATACAGCCTCTCCCTTTATGCCACGTACGCACCTTCCTTCGCACTGGCTCTCCTGGGGACAAACTCTTCCGCAAACTGCAGGAAGTGCACTTGACTCGGCAATAATGCCGGCAGCCTTTTCCACATCATCTGACTTAACAGCCTCAATGAATGCGGGGATGTTGATGGAAACGGGACATCCCTCTATGCAGCGGGCATTCTTGCAGTTAAGGCATCTCTCTGCCTCGCTCATAGCCTCTTCTTTATTATATCCTAAACAAACCTCGTCAAAATTGGTCGCCCTTACTTTCGGATCCTGCTCACGAACAGGGACTTTCTTTAACATATCTGTAGCCATTTATTTTACTCCTTCTGAATGGATTGTAATCAGTTTCTATGGTCACCGGCTTTGCCTTAGCTGATCCGGTTTTGTCGGATAAAGAATTACCCTTCACAATTACCGCATCCGCCGTGGTGTGTCTTGCCTTCCTTCATTGCAAGGAATGCCCTGCCTTCCTCGGTCTTATAGAGGGACATTCTCTTCATAGCCCCGTCGAAATCAACCTTGGATGCGTCAAATTCAGGTCCGTCAACGCATGCAAACTTAACTTCGCCGTCAACCACAAGCCTGCAGGCTCCGCACATTCCTGTTCCGTCAACCATTATGGGGTTCATGGAAACTATGGTATGTATCCCTGCAGCAAGAGCTGTCTTTGCAGCAAACTTCATCATGATCATGGGTCCGATGGCAACGCAGACATCATAGTGGTTACCTGCTGCGATAAGCTCATCCATAACGCTTGTTACCATACCCTTATGCTTGTATGATCCGTCATCGGTGGTAAGGTGATAATGCTCGCCTGCAACAGCAACATACTCATCTTCCATTATCAGAAGGTCCTTTGTCTTGGTACCGATGATAACGTCAAAATCAACTCCGTGCTCTTTGCACCATTTTACCTGGGGATAAACGGGAGCTGTTCCCAATCCTCCGCCAACAAAAAGATACTTCCTCTTTCTGACTTCTTCGATGGGCTCGTTGCAGAATTCCGAAGGCTGTCCCAGCGGTCCGGTGATATCAGCAATGTAGTCACCTGTCTTGAAAAGAGAAAGCTTATAAGAAGAAGCTCCGATCACCTGAGTGGTGATGGTCACTGTTCCCTCTTCCCTGTCATAATCACTGATGGTAAGCGGTACTCTCTCCGCAGTTTCATCAGCTCTTACAATAACAAACTGACCCGGTTCACATGTTTTTGCGATTCGAGGTGCTTCTATTATCTGCTGGCAGATATTCTCACAGAGCATCTCTGATTTCCTGATTTTGAACATTTTAATCTCCCTGTTTTAACTTATTGCCTATGGGTTTCCGAATTACTCACATTGGATTATTTTATGATATTTGTGAGGTATATACAAGTAAATTTTTTTTGAACAAATGATCAATAAAATAGCGTGAAGCCGTAGCGCCCGTCGGGTTTTATGGCAACCCGGTAGAGCATGCAGCTTATCACATCAACGGCGTAGGCGTTCTCCGACTGTTTCAGTATGCCGTTAGGATCTTCAAAGTATTCGTCCACGATGTAATAAGTACGGCTTCCTTCGCGGGCAGCTTTTGTGCATAGATATTTGTAGTGGCCTTTGACGCCGGGAATATTTCCGTAGATATCTAGAAGGGCACCGGTTGCTACAAGGGAAGCAGCAACGTAGTTGGTGGCATCCTCAGAGGTACAGAGGCCCTGAACCGCAAGGTTATACTCTCTTTCCACCACATTTCCGGATACGCCCTTATCGGAAACCGGCAGGAACTTAAATGTATTTTTTCCAAGCATCATGGGGAGCTGATGCTCATAGATTTCAGAAGCCTCGTTTGGGTCTGTGCCGTCTGTGGTGTAATAGACTTTAGCGGTATTAGGATCTGAAACCGTGAGGCTTATATATTTTGGCTGTGAAAAGCTGCCGGAATCCGGGGTCACTTCCGGATCTAAGGGCCTGTCGAATTCCACAGTATATTTCATGCTGACTTCCGGGCTCGCCATATCATAGCCGTTAATGCAGACTGCGGTCACCACCGTATCGCCTTCACCAATATGCAGGGGCTCCATATAGAGATTCGAAGAGGAATCGGGCTTGGAGCCGTCTAAAGTATAATAGATATCTGCGTCATATTCGGTGGAAAGAACCAGATCGAATTCCTCATTATAGCTGCCGGCTGCAGTCTGGAAATCCGGCGGCATGGTGAGATAGCCTTCAAACTTGGAATATATGTACTCATCGGTGGTGCCGGCTACAAGCTTATTGATATCTTCATATTTACCCTGGCTTTTAAGGATATTGATAAGAAGCTCGTAAGCACTGTAATTCTCGGGATCCAAAATGGTGATGCCCTTTAATACAGATACGGCGTCGTCGCTTCGTCCGATATTATGCAGGGAATCAGCAAGGGCGATCTGATCATTGATCTCTATCATGCTGTCTTCTTCCCTGGCTATTAAAAGGGCGCTTTCATACTGGGATACGGCAGTGGGATAGTCCCCTGCCTCATAGGAGATACGGGCTTCACTGATAAAGTTTTCCATACTGTCCTTATCAGTGCGTGCAAAAGAAAAGCCTATCAGCAGTACGATCACCAAAAGAAGGGCTACAGAGGTTACGATGGCCGCATTCCTTAAAACCTTAACCTTTTCCCTGACTGCCGGAAGCTTTACGGTATCCTCGCTTATCCTCCTGTTACCGTCGGAATCAAGGAGCTTGTCCAAAGCCTCCTTAACTTCATCGGAAGAAACGGCGATACCTTCATCTATATTAACATCAAAATCGGGTACCATCTGTATGGCGCTGCCGCATTCCGGGCAGAACATCATTTCAGACGGTATCTCCTTACCGCATTTACTGCAAACCATTAAAATCTTCTCTTGTCGTATCTGTACTGAATAGCTACCTCTTATCAAATGCTGTCAAAGTATTCTTCATAAGCATGGCAATGGTCATGGGTCCCACGCCCCCGGGAACGGGAGTTATAAGGGAAACCTTATCATAGACGCTGTCATAATCCACATCGCCGCAGAGCTTTTTCCCGTTATTCTTTTCCGGATCCATGCGGTGGATGCCAACGTCAATGATCACAGCCCCCTCTTTAACGTAACTCTCATCTACAAGGCGGGGCTGTCCCACTGCACAAACAAGGATATCCGCATTTTTAGTGATATCTCTGATATTTTCTGTCTTGGTGTGTGTAACCGTAACGGTGCCGTTTTCCTTTAAGAGGAGCAGGGCCACGGGCTTACCCACTATATTGCTTCTGCCCATTACAACGCAGTTCTTTCCCTTTATCTCCACGTTATAGCGGTGGAGAAGCTCGATTATCCCGGCTGGGGTACATGGAACAAATCCCTCTCCTCCGGTAAGAAGAGCGCCGGCAGACTCATTTGAAAAACCGTCCACATCCTTATCCGAACTGATGCGGGAAATGACCTTATCGCTGTCGATATGTGAAGGAAGGGGAAGCTGCACTAAGATCCCGTCCACATCCTTATCCTCATTTAAGGAATCAATGAGCTTTAACAGCTCTTCTTCCGAAGTATCCTCCGGGAGCCTAAAGGATTTAGACTCGATACCGCAGTATTCGCAGGCCTTTTCCTTATTCCCCACATATACTTTGGAAGCGGGATCCTCCCCCACAAGTATCACTGCAAGACAGGGGCGTATACCCCTGTCCGCTATGTTCTTTTTTATCTCATCTTTTACAAGTGCCGAAATAACCTTGCCGTCAATTATCTTATCCATTTTAAGGAAACAGCTCCATTCTAAATATTATCTGTCAGTTCCCGCCTGTAAGCCGGGGTACCGCAACCTGTTATACGGGTTAAAACAGTCCGGTGATATTTCCGTCATCATCCACGTCTATATCATAGGCAGCAGGCCGCTTTGAAAGACCGGGCATGGTAACTATCTCGCCGGTCAGGGCAACTACGAAGCCCGCACCTGCCGAAACATACACATCCCTAACCGTAAGGGTAAAGCCGTCGGGACGTCCGAGGAGTGCCGGATCGTCGGAAAGTGAATACTGAGTCTTTGCCATACATACGGGCAGATCTCCGTATCCAAGCTTTGTCAGTTCCTCGATATTCTTTAACGCTGCCTTGGAATAAGAGATATCCCCGGCGCCGTAGATCTCCTTTGCCACGGTATTGATCTTTTCCTCAATGGAAAGATCCGTATCGTAAACAGGCTTGAAGTCAGCAACTCCCGAATCCGCAGCCTTTATAACCTTTTCCGCTAAATCTATGCCGCCTTCTCCTCCCTTAGCCCAGACTTCGGTGTAGGAGTATTCGCAGCCCATGTTCCTTACAAAGTTCTCAACAAAGCTTATCTCCGCTTCGGTATCGCTGACGAAGGAATTAAGGGCAACCACCACGGGAACCTGATATTTCTTAAGGTTCTCGATATGCTTTTCAAGGTTCACAATGCCCTCTTTCAGCGCTTCAAGGTTCTCTTCCGAAAGCTTATCCTTCGGAACCCCACCATTATACTTTAAGGCCCTTATGGTTGCAACGAGAACAACAGCGTCGGGTTTAAGACCGGCTATGCGGCATTTGATATCAAAGAATTTCTCCGCGCCCAGATCGGCGCCGAAGCCCGCTTCCGTGATGCAGTAGTCGGAAAGCTTAAGGGCCGTCTCCGTTGCCCGGATGGAATTACAGCCGTGGGCAATATTTGCAAAGGGTCCGCCGTGGACAATGGCGGGTGTGTGCTCCAGTGTCTGAATGAGATTGGGTTTCATGGCGTCCTTCAAAAGGGCTGCCATACTTCCCACAGCCTTTATGTCTGCTGCGGTCACGATATTTCCGTCCAGATCATAGGCAACTATCATCTTTGAAAGCCTGCGCTTTAAGTCCTTTAAGTCTTTTGAAAGACAGAATATAGCCATTACTTCACTTGCAACAGTGATGGTAAAATGGTCCTCACGCACGAAGCCGTCTGCCTTGGGGCCCATGCCTACAACTATGTTTCTTAATACCCTGTCATTTAAGTCAAGACATCTCTTGATGGCGATACGACGGAGGTCGATCCTGAGCTCATTTCCCTGCTGAATATGGTTATCAAGAAGGGCGCAGCACAGGTTATTTGCTGTGGTTATTGCGTGGAAATCCCCGGTAAAATGGAGGTTCAGTTCGTCCATGGGCATTACCTGGGCCATTCCGCCTCCTGCAGCGCCGCCCTTAATGCCGAAGCAGGGTCCGAGAGAAGGCTCCCTTAATGCGATGACAGACCTTTTTTCAAGCTTTCCGAAGGCTTCGCCAAGACCCACGGTAACAGTGGTCTTTCCCTCTCCCGCAGGGGTGGGGTTAATGGCTGTAACAAGAATGAGCTTCCCCTTTTTATTGCCTTCGATGCTTCTTAAAAAGTCCTCTGAAAGCTTTGCCTTGTACCTTCCGTAGGGCTCAAGGTCATCTTCCTTAATACCCAGTTTAGATGCCACCTGTCCAATGGGTAAAAGCTTTGCCTCTCTTGCGATCTCAATATCAGTCTTCACTAAAGCCTCCTTTCATGGTTTCCCTCCGGCGGTCACTCCTGATCATCATCCACGCCGCCTGTATCTGTTCCTATGAGCAGATAATCCTCAAACTCCTCTTTTGACATCAAAACCTGTCTCGGTTTTGTACCGTCCTCACCGCTTACCACGCCTGCTTCCGCAAGCTGGTCCATGATCCGTGCCGCCCTGTTGAAACCTATGCGGAACATCCTCTGCAGCACACCTATCGTCGCCTTCTTCTTTTC
Source organism: Lachnospiraceae bacterium (assembly GCA_017448845.1). Taxonomy (GTDB): domain Bacteria; phylum Bacillota; class Clostridia; order Lachnospirales; family Lachnospiraceae; genus NK4A144. The sequence goes on along the minus strand of JAFSKT010000014.1, from coordinate 737 downwards.
AGTAACAAACCTTCCGGCATCGGCAAAATAAGAATCCCGGCCGTCATCTGTGTCATCCTTGTCGGCAGCTGTATCGCCGCTGTCCTTATTATCTGTGCTTACCGCAGCAGAGATCTCATCCGAAATATCCTTTGCGCCTTCCATAAAGGATACGGACTCAGCCCTTATGAAATCAGTAACTGCCTGCACTTCTTCATCGGATACGTAAGCTCCCTGCAGCCTCTCCGGTTTCGGATACTTCTGGGGATAGAAAAGCATATCCCCGTTTCCTAAAAGCTTTTCAGCCCCGGCGGAATCCAGAATGGTCCTGGAGTCCACATTTGAAGACACCGCAAAAGCAATACGGCTCGGCATATTAGCCTTTATAAGACCGGTGATAACATCTACCGAAGGTCTCTGGGTCGCGATTATCAGATGTATGCCCGCAGCACGGGCAAGCTGCGCCAGACGGCAGATGGAGCCTTCCACGTCCTTCTTCTGCACCATCATAAGGTCAGCCAGCTCATCGACTATGATAACTATCTGGGGAAGCTTTACATATGGCTCACCGTCCGCAAGGGTTTCCCCGGCCTTATTTAATTCCGGCACCTTCTCATTGTAACCGTCCATATTGCGGACATGGACTCTTGCAAAGAGCTGATAACGCTTCATCATTTCGGAAACGCCCCAGTTAAGGGCTCCCGCAGCCTTCACCGGATCGGTGACCACAGGGGTCATGAGATGTGGTATCCCGTTAT
>JAFSKT010000181.1 GCA_017448845.1 Lachnospiraceae bacterium | reverse complement strand
GTGACCAGGGAATGATGTTCGGCTATGCCTCAAACGAGACACCGGAATATATGCCCTATCCCATAGCCCTTGCCCATAAGCTTACATATCAGCTTACAAAGGTAAGGAAGGACGGCACATTGAAGTATTTGAGACCCGACGGAAAGTCACAGGTATCCGTTGAATATGACGAGAACGGAAAGCCTTCAAGGTTAGAGGCTGTTGTTATCTCAACACAGCATGATGATGATGTGACTCAGGAGCAGATCCATAAGGATATCAAGAAATATGTATTTGACCCGGTAGTACCTGCGGGAATGATAGATGACAAGACAAAGATCTACATCAATCCCACCGGACGTTTCGTTATCGGCGGACCTCACGGAGACGCCGGACTTACAGGCAGGAAGATAATCGTTGACACCTATGGTGGATATGCACGTCACGGCGGCGGCGCTTTCTCCGGAAAGGATTGCACCAAGGTTGACCGTTCCGCTGCTTACGCTGCAAGATATGTGGCAAAGAATATCGTAGCTGCAGGCCTTGCAGACCAGGTGGAGATACAGCTTTCATACGCCATTGGTGTGGCTGAGCCCACTTCCATCCAGGCAGATACCTTCGGAACAGGAAAGGTAAGCAACGAAAAGCTTACACAGATCATCAGGGATAACTTTGATCTGCGTCCCGCCGGCATCATCAAGATGCTTGACCTCCGTCGTCCCATCTATAAGCAGACAGCGGCTTACGGGCATTTCGGCAGGAATGATGTAAACCTTCCCTGGGAAGCTCTGGACAAGGTTGATGAATTAAAAAAGTACCTCTAAGGTACTGTTAGATAAACCGATATGGGATTTGTTCATTTACACACTCATACTGAATACTCCCTGCTTGACGGTTCCAATAAGATAAAGGAATACGTTGCAAGGGTAAAAGAGCTGGGCATGACTGCTGCAGCTATTACGGATCATGGCGTAATGTACGGCGTCATCGATTTCTACAAGGCGTGCAGGGAGGCAGGGATCAATCCCATTATCGGATGTGAGATTTATGTTTCCCCGGGTTCCAGATTCGATAAGGAATCCGGGGGAAATGATGACCGATACTATCATCTGGTACTCCTCTGTGAAAATGATACCGGGTATCAGAACCTTATGAAGATAGTCTCCACGGGCTTTACCGAGGGCTATTATTACAAGCCCAGGGTCGATATGGAGATCCTTGAAAAGTACCATGAGGGGCTTATCTGTCTTTCAGCCTGTTTAGCAGGCGAGATCCCCAGGAATATAGTAAGAGGGCTTACGGAGGAAGCGGAGAAGGCAGCTCTCCGTTATCAGAATATCTTCGGAAAGGATAATTTCTTTCTGGAGCTCCAGGACCATGGCATCAGGGACCAGCAGCTGGTGGACCAGACTCTCATCTCCATGTCGAAAAAACTGGGCATCCCCTTAGTCTGTACAAATGACTGCCATTACACATTCAGTGAGGACGTGGAACCTCACGATATATTACTGTGCCTTCAGACCGGAAAGAAGCTCAGTGATACCGACCGCATGAGATATGAGGGCGGCCAGTATTACGTGAAATCCGAAGATGAGATGAGGGCACTTTTTTCGTATATTCCGGAGGCTGTGGACAATACACAGCGTATAGCGGACAGATGTCATGTGGAGATAAAGTTCCACGATCTTAAGCTCCCACATTTTGAGATACCGGAGCAGTTTGAGAATTCCTATGAATATCTGAAATACCTCTGCGACAACGGTTTTAAGGAGCGTTATCCCGAGGATGACGGAACCCTTTATGACAGGATGCTCTATGAGCTCTCAGTCATTGAGACCATGGGTTTTGTAGATTATTTCCTGATAGTATGGGATTACATCAATTATTCAAAGGAACATGGTATTCCCGTGGGGCCCGGGAGAGGCTCAGCCGCGGGGAGCATAGTTTCCTATTCCTTAAAGATCACGGACATAGATCCGGTGAAATATGACCTTCTCTTTGAGCGTTTCTTAAATCCGGAGAGGGTTTCCATGCCTGATATAGACGTAGACTTTGCCTTTGAAAAGAGGCAGGATGTCATAGATTATGTGGTGCAGAAGTACGGCAGGAGTAAGTGCGTACAGATAGTCACCTTCGGAACCCTGGCTGCAAAGGGCGTAATAAGGGACGTGACGAGAGTCATGGACCTGCCCTATGATTTCGGAGACAGCCTTTCAAAGATGATCCCCAATGAGCTAAATATCACCCTTCAAAAGGCTTTGGATGAAAATAACGACCTGCGGAAACTCTATGAGAGCGACCCTCAGGTAAAGCAGGTCATAGATATGAGCATGCGCCTTGAAGGACTGCCAAGGCACACTTCCATACATGCCGCCGGCATACTGATCACCCCTGAGGATGCAGACAGGTTCGTGCCCCTTTCCAGAGGAGCAAACGGTGAGATCACAACCCAGTTCACCATGACCACATTAGAGGAACTGGGGCTTTTGAAAATGGACTTTCTGGGACTCCGCACCCTTACTGTTATCGAGAATGCGGTGGAGTTTATTAATGAGAGGACCGGCGGGAACTTAAATATAAATGACATAGATTATAACGATCCCGCAATTCTAAAATATATCGGAACCGGCGAGACTGACGGGATATTCCAGCTGGAGTCCGGGGGAATGCAGCGTTTCATGAAGGACCTTGCCCCGGAAAGCCTTGAGGATATCATAGCCGGTATAGCCCTGTACAGGCC
>JAFSKT010000180.1 GCA_017448845.1 Lachnospiraceae bacterium | reverse complement strand
TACTGGCCGTAAGCCATAAGGCTTTCGAGGCGCTTACGGAAAAGGATATTTCGGCTCTCTTTAAGAGCGGAGGAAAGAAGGTCTTATCCGATGTCAAGGGAATACTTGACAGGAAAGAATACGAAGACAGCGGTTATATTTACTGGAGACTTTAAGAGCGGATATGAACGCTACGGAGCGGCATTTGAATGGCGAGGCTCCCACATAATGATTGAAGAGGTCAGATAATGGAAACTATACTTGAAGCGGTAAAAGAGCATGCATCTTCCGAAAGGGCGGACAGGGTCTGCCTTGCGGACGGAAAGGGCAGCCTCACATATAAGGAGCTCTGGGAGCAGATAAACGCTCTGGCGGCCCTGTTTAAGAGCAGGTTTGAGGGCAGGGAATATGCCCTTATAAGCTGCACTCAGGACAGGGAATATATAGTGAGCATCTTAAGCTGCCAGCTCTCGGGGATAATACCCGTTCCTGTGGAAAAGAGCGCATCTCCCGCGGATATCTCAATGATGGCGGAGGATCTCCTTTCACCGGTTTTCTTTATAGGACCTAAAGCCCTTGAGGGTATGGATTTCTTTGATACCGCGGAGATACTCGGCTCCTACGCTCCGGCGGATAAGGCGTTTGACCTGCCGGATAAGGACTCGGTGGCGGAGATCCTTTTTACCACCGGCACCACCGGTAAATCCAAGGGTATCATCATTACCCATGATAATAACAGAGCCATTGCGGAGAACATTATTTACGGCGTGGAAATGAAAGCCGATAATACGGAGCTTATTCCCATGCCCCTGTCCCACAGCCACGGCTTAAGGACCGTATATGCCAATCTCTTTAACGGCAGCACCGTGGTGATGGTAAACGGTTTTTCAAACCTTCTCCTTTTCTACAAGCTGATGGATGAATATAAGGTGACGTCCATCGATATGTCGCCTTCTATTTTTGAGGTTATTTTCAAGCTTTCCGGACAGAAGCTTGCGGAATATAAGGATGTTATAGATTATGTGCAGCTTGGAAGCGCTCCCCTTAAGGAAGAGCCCAAGGATAACCTGAAGTCTGTTTTTCCTGACAGCAGGCTCTATAATTTCTACGGTTCCACGGAATCCGGAAGGACCTGCACCTACGACTTCGGCCACATAGATCCGGGTGAATACTGTATCGGAAAACCCTCGAAAAATGCCCGTTATATCTTTGTAGATAAGGACAGGAATGAGATAAAGCCCACAAAGGAAGAGCCGGGATTCATAGCCACTTACGGCGCCCAGAACATGAGGGGCTATTTTAACGCTGAAGAGCTTACTAAGAGTATTTCAAGAGACGGATATATATTTACCAGCGACTTGGGATACATGGATGATAAGGGCTATGTTTTCTGTCTGGGAAGAGCCGACTATATCATTAACCGGGGCGGCCTTAAGATCGATCCGGAGGAGATAGAAGATGCGGCTAAGAAGAACCCCATTATCAGGGACTGCGCCTGCATGAGGGAGGAGGATCCCCTTCAGGGACAGGTTCCGGTGCTCTATATCGCATTAAACGGTAAGCCTGACAGGTTTAATGAGATAGAATTCAATGATTTCCTGAAAAAGTATCTGGATTCGAAGAAACTTCCTGAAAGGGTAAAGATAGTGCAGGAGATCCCAAGGGCCGAGAACGGTAAGATCTTAAGGGCGAAGCTTAAGGAAATGGGGTGAGCGTCCTGTGAAAAGCGAGAAGGCTCTTCTCAGAAAATATGAAGACGATCTCCATGTAGGCGGCATAGGCGTTATTATTATGGGGGTGTGGAGCATAGTAAAGGTCCTTATTGAGATCTTTACGAACACAAAGGAGTTCTTTGATGTTGAGAGTGATGATCCCGTTGAAAAGGCCCTGACGATAATCGTTATTCTTGTCTTCATCGGAGCGGTATCTGTTATCGTCATGTATATACATCTGTATATAGGTCTTAACGCCATGAAGGCTGCCAGGGGACTAAAGTACAAAAAGCGCTTTCATATCGTCACCATAATATATACGGTTATCTCCATTGCAGCCCTTATAACTTATAAGGAAGACCTGAAGGATATTCAAAATATCGACACCACCATCGCCTCGATCCTTGTGGATCTGACTACGATCTATATCCTTATAGTTGTATTCATATCTGCGATAAAGATAAAGAAATTAAAGGAAAAGCTTTTTGGGGAGCCGGGACAGGACGGCTCCGGAAATGAACTTTTGGTGAAAGGGTAAAGTATGCAGAAGCTTTATGTGGTAGTTTACCACTATGTAAGGGACTTAAAATACAGCAGATATCCGAATATCAAGGGACTGGATGTCAGGCTCTTTAAAGAGCAGATCGCTTTCTTTAAGGAGAATTTCAATGCGGTCACCATGGAGGATGTGTTGGACTATTATGACCGGGGGACTCCTCTTCCGGACAAGGCGCTGCTCCTTACCTTTGACGACGCTTTTATCGACCACTATACTGTGGTATTTCCCGTGCTGCAGGAAAACCACATGCAGGGGACTTTTTTCATTCCGGGACAGGTTTACGCCGAGTGCAAAATGCCGGATATGAACAAGATCCATTTCATTATCGAAAAAGCCCCAGTGTCGGATATCTATAACGAAGTTCTCAGGCGCATTGATGACCTTATCTCAAACCATGAGTGTGAGCTGCCCTCAAGGGAGGAGCTTCTTGAAAAGTACGCCTTTGACAAGCGCTTTGACAAAAAGGAGACTGTCTTTGTAAAGCAGATGCTGCAGACTGTGCTTCCTGAAGATATCAGGCACAGGATAACCGCCGAGCTTTTTGACAGGTACGTGGGCGTGGATGAGAGGATTTTCGGTGCGGAATTATATATGACTCCTGATCAGGTGAGGTTTATGAAGCGCAGCGGGATGTTCATCGGGCTCCACGGCTACGGCCACTACCGCCTCAATTCCCTTTCCCCCGAAAAGCTGAAAGAGGATATGGATGCGGCTTTTTCCGCTATGTCGGATGTAATCGACCCTAAGAATCCTGTGATGAACTATCCCTATGGCAGCTACAACGAGGCTTCAGCCGAGTACTTAAGGAAGATCGGATGCAGGGCGTCCTTCACTGTAGAGCCCCGGATCGCTGATTTAGACGTGGATGACAGGATGCTCCTTCCCCGGCTTGACTGCAACGACTTCCCGCCTAAGAGTGAGCATTATTTAGAAGTGTGAGATCATTTTGCGGATCCGGTCCGCGGTTCCTTTTTCGGACCCGGCTCGCATTTCTTCTTTTCCCGAATCCGATGTTTATGCCCTTTTTTGGGCCTTTTGCTGCTGTTAGGCATATGCTTTCGTTTTTCTTGTCTGGGTCTGTCTGAGTTTTATGCCCTTTTCAAGCCTTTTTATCGCTGTTAGGCATAAATTCCCGCTTTTATTTTCTCGCTCTGTCTGAGTTTTATGCCCTTTTCAAGCTTTTTTACCGCTGTTAGGCATAAATTCTCGCTTTTCTAGTCTTCGCAGAGCTTGATTCTATGCCCTTTTTGAGTCTTTTTTCTCCCGTTAGGCATAAACTATTGCTTTTCTTGACTTCGCGGAGCTTGATTCTATGCCCTTTTCAGGACTTTTTCCCGCTCTTAGGCATAAAACTTCAACATTCAGGGAATAGGGATCATTGCTCCCAGCATTTCATCCGTACCCTCCGGGAGCCAGGTGCTCTGGCCGCTGCCGGGAGTGAAGGTCATCTCTCCGAATTTTATTGATCCGTCATCTAAATGATATAAGTCCACCCTGACAAAAGGAAATCCCTGGCATAGTGTAGTGGCGATCTCCACGAGCTTATCATATCTTTCGGGTTTCTCCGGCGTTTCGTCAAAGAGAGGATGGACAGTTTCGTGATAGGGAAGGGGTTTCCATTCCATATCAAACATTCCAAGCCTTGTGTCTTTCCCCCTTCCGCCAATAAGCTTGCAAAAAAGAGGCTTTCCGTCAAAGCAGTAGAATTTATAATCAAAGAGATCGTCACCGCTGTTCTCTATGAATTCTTCGGCTATTATCTTTCTTTTGATGGGACTGTACTGCATCTGATAGCCAAAGCGGAAAGCAAAATCGTAACTAAGCCACTCCTTGAACTTCTCCGCAGCATCTTTTTTATCGAATTGGGATTTGTCCTTTACGACTATGGTGTTATTGCAGGCGTGGTTTGTCTTTAATACAAAGCGTTCCGGAAAGCCGGAAAAATCTATCTCATTAAAGGAATCGTATACTCCTATCAGCGGTATCAGATATTCATCGCCGATCTTTTCCTTAATCCAGTCACGTACCAGATACTTATCGGAAAGCCTGGTCATTTCGTCGGTGACGCCGTAGAGCTTTATCCAGTTTATTTTATCGCAGAAGGTAACAGGCGGATCGAGGTGCAGTTCCCTTCCGTTACATTTCCTGAACCACCTTTTCAGCGCCATGGGACGCCAGAATGGCAGGGTAAAAACCTCCCTGTAGTATGAAAGCTTTTTTATCAAAAGTTTCTTAAATCCTTTTTTAGCCAAAATACTCCCTCCGAAGTCTTATATCAAAACACTGTTCCATTATACCACCCGGAGCGGATATACCCAACATTTTGCAACAGTCTCATGATGATGATATGATACCGTAAGAAAGACCCTTCGGATCTGAGGTTTTATAATGACACTGGAAAAAGCTTATAAGAGAAAGAAACAATACTATCTGGAGCTTTTCACCCCAAAGCCCCTGAGGGCTTTTGCTCTTAAAAAATGGTTTGAAAGATGTACCGGCAGGAAACTGAATCTTGAAACTCCTGTCACCTGGTGCGACAAGCTGAACTGGATCAAACTGAATGGCGTTACTGATGAGATGAAACGTCTGTCGGACAAATATCTGGTCCGGGACTGGATAAAGGAGAGGATCGGGGAAGAATACCTTATTCCTCTTATCGGAGCCTATGACAGATTTTCCGATATCGATTTTGAAAAGTTTCCCGACAGCTTTGTATTGAAGACCAATCATTCTTCCAATACGAATATCATAGTCAGGGATAAAAAGACCTTTGATAAAAAAGCAGCTGAAAAGCAGCTCCGGGAATGGATGGGCTACGACTTCGCTTTTCGTTTCGGATTTCAGATGCAGTATTACGGGATGAAGAGAAAGATCATCGCCGAGGAATTCATGGATAATAACGGCCATGTCCTTTATGATTATAAATATCACTGTTTTAACGGAGTGCCGGTGAACTGTGAATTTATTGGAGGAAGAGGGGAAGACACAAGGCTCGCGTTTTTCGATATGGACTGGAAACCGCTACCATACAGGACAGACGCCTATCCCCCTTATGAAGTCCTTCCGGAGAAACCCGTAAATTATGATAAAATGACAGAGATCGCCACCATCCTATGCCAGGGTTTTCCCTTTGTCAGAGTAGATCTGTATCATTTAGATGACGGATCAATAAAATTCGGAGAGATGACCTTCACTCCCGGCAGCGGCCAGAGCACCTGGCTCCCGGAGGGCACTGATGAAATGCTGGGGGCAATGATCCCGGTACCCTGAATGTTGAAGTTTTATGCCGGACTTCTTTTGACTACGATTAAACAACATGGTATAATTTTATAGGTTTTTCGGCAGGACAGAACCGGAGATAATGATGAGGAGAGTCGGAGGACTCTCCTTATTTTACAGGAGGGATTTTATGGCAAAGAAGAGCGTCTTAAAGAAGCAGATAAAGACTTTTATCGTATCGGGACTTGCAGCTATCCTGTCCGTTTCAGGTGTTGTTTCCTATCCCGTGTTTGCAGAGGGAAATACAGAGTCAGACACAGTGCCTGAGATACAGGGGGAATATGTTCCCGGTGATGTCATTATATGCATTCAGCCTGAAAGAGCCGATGAATATGAAATCGCGGCGAAGTCAGCCGGGCTTTTCAGCGCCCCTCCGGAAATAGAATCCGGATTCCTTATGGATGTCAGCAAAGCAGCTGAGGCGTATTCGGAGGAGTCTGGAGATACGAAGCTTCAGGTGGATGGGAATGAGCAGACCGTACTGAAGCTCATACATTCCGATGATCTCACAACGGAAGAACTGATAAAGCTTTATTCCAATAAGCCGGGTGTGGTTTTTGCGGAGCCCAACTATATAAGACAAACTGCTGAAACAGATCCTCCCATAATGGGAAAAAGCGATCCCGATAAAGAAGATACTCCTGACGTAACAAAGGATCAGTATGCTTTTGGTAACGGAGACGGGGGCATAGACGTACCGTACTGGAATGTATCATCGAATAAAAACGCGGATGGCATTGTCGTTGCAGTGCTGGACTCCGGCGTGGACTACGATAATGAGGATCTTGCTCCGGTTATGTGGAAGGATGGTCTTAAATATAAGGAACTTAAAGACCTTGGCGGGGGCGAATACGGTTTTAACGCGGGATATGATGACTATAAGCGGTTTCAGGAGCAGGGAGAGGAAGGTTATGAAAATCTTACGGACAAGAGCGATCCCATGGATAGTGTGGGACATGGCACTCACTGTTCCGGTATCATAGCGGCTGCCTGGAACGGCAAAGGAGTCAGCGGTGCTGTAAACGGAGCAGAGATCATGGCTGTAAAGATCGCAGTCTCTGATAGTGGTGCAACCCTTACTTCTGCAATGGCTAAAGGATATCACTTCATTAATACCGCAAAATTGGCAGGCGTAAATGTCAGGGCAATGAATGTTTCATACGGAGGACCCTTAGAAGATTATGTGGATGCGTATGCTGCACGGGAACTCGGAGAAAATGGTGTCGTTGTCTGTTATGCTTCCGGCAATGATACGGAAGATAATGATATAGTACCCGGTTTAGCTACACCCTTTAATATCCCGTCAAGGATTATTGTGAATTCCAATGATATAGATGGTGAGATAAGCAGTTATTCAAATTATGGGAAGCGGTCTACTCATATCTTTTCTCCGGGATCAATGATCATGTCAACTATCCCGAACACACAAAAGAAAGCGTACCCGGATAGCAATATTTCAGGAGCAGTTTCGGTTAATGGTTATAGATTTTATGATGATTTTTCTTCAGTGAGCACAAACTTTACATATACACCAAACAGTGCGAACGGCACTAAGATCAGTATAGAGGACAACGAGCTTAAGATAAGCGGTACTGATATCAGCAGTAATGATGATGAAATCACGACAGAGACAGTTTCGGAAGAGGATACAGACCGGGTGGTGGCTTTCACCATGAAGACAAAAGAGCTTCCGGAGGGAGGAAAATACCAGCTTGTATTTAAGAGACGGGTGAAGGATGAAGGCACATGGAATTTGATGGTATATATGAAGACGGTAAATGGAAACTGGGAAAGGCCGGCTGCAACTCCTTCAATAAGACAAGCTATGGAGCCGGACAGTTATTTTCTTGATAAAAGTATGAATGGGAATGCTTTTAACCTTAAGGATCCGGAGATACGCTTTGTGCTTCGTAATCCCGCGGAGGAAAAGCCTGTCCTTCAGGAGGTGGCTATAGGAGAGCTTTGGATCACCGATACTGCAGGATATCCTTATGCATATATGAGTGGAACTTCTATGGCTACACCTGCCGTTACCGGGGAGGCGGCTATCCTTGCGAAGGCCTATCCTTATGACAGTGCGGAAAAATTAGCGGCCAGGGTTCTGGCGGGAGTAAGGACAGACGCTAAATTCAGTGACCTTTGCGTTACAGGCGGGATGGCAAATGTCAGTAATTCCCTTAATGAGGACAGTTATACTCCTGTAGTTAATGATATAACTGCCGATAAGGACGGACTCCATATCAGAGGTTTCTTCTTTGTAAATAAAGAAAAAACCGAAGTTACCCTGGAACAGGGGAAGGAAGTTTTCTCCACAGCGGACGGTTCGTTAAACATAAAGAAGATTGACGATAAGGGCGAGGAGATACTTCTTTCTATTCCCGATAAGCTGGAAAGAATGACGGAAGTAAATGTGACTGTTAAGGACAGTGGTAAAAAGGAGGGCAGGCAGACCTTCTCAAGGATCCTGACAGTAAATGATCCTGACAGCGTCCTGAAAGAATCCGGATCTTTATACAAAAGGATACCGATTCCGGAAGATGTCCTGAATTCAATTAAAAAAACCATTTTTTATGATGCATACGCCCTGAAAGGTTCTTTCTTCTTCAATGGGGTTAATGATTATGATGACGGTGTGGGCAAGATGGAAACCGTAGCCTGGCGTTTTAAGGACGGGCAGTGGACAAAAATGGACTCTGCTCCGGAGGCTTCCGGGCATATGGCGGTTTATGACGGCAAACTGGTATATACAGACATGAAAGATGCTAAGAAGCTCGTCTTTTACGATGAAAATGGCGGAAAAGAAGTGCTTGATACCAGGCTGGATCTGAGTGCAAAAGGAGAACTTTACTATGACGGAAAAGACCTCATAGTGATCAGTGTTGATAAAGATGAAGAAAAAGATTATATTTCCAGGGTTTACCGTTTGGACCCAAAGACCGGAAATGTAACTGTTATCGGAGTCCTTAATAATATATATACGCAAGGCGTGGTGATCGCCCATGAAGAGCGGGAGGGGCAGCCTAACAGAATATACATTATCGGTAAGGGTTATGAAATGAGCGGAGAAGATATTAAACAGTCTGATTTCATAGCCGAAAGATTCACGGTGGATGATTTCAAGCCGGAGAACCTGAACGCAGCCACTCCTGAAGGCTATGAATTCCCTATAGATATTTCCACGTGGACCGGATTCGGGGTAAAAGACGGGATTTATATTGCGGGAGCACAAACGGTTGATACAGCGGAAAAAGGGCTGCACCATAAGACGGCGGATAATTACTTCTTCAGCTTTTCGGATCCGGACAGCGGTTTTAAGAATGCTGACAGAATGATCAGTGATTCCTATGTAAACTATGTGGCAGCAGGAGCGGCCTACAATAAGGCCTATTTCCTGAGCATGGCAAGGGAAGGTTATATCTTAAGCTGTGCGGATATGGAAACGCTGCCGCTTTACGGGGAAGAGAGTTATTCCGATCCCGCTTCGGCTCTTCACAGGACTACCGGAGAGGACATTGGAAAGATCGGACCGGAGTATGCTAAATATCCGGTATTTGACCCCCAGGTCAATACAACCGTCATCGCTTTTACGAAAGCGGATGTCACAAAGGCTTTTTCTTCACTGCCGGAATATGATGAAAGCGCAAAGCACCGTTATATAAGTGATGATAAGAAGATAGCAAAGATAAATAAAAAGGGCATACTTAAGGTGAAAAACAGGGGAGAAGTAAATATTACCTGTGAGCAGAAGGTAAAGGGCGGCTCCTGGCAGAAGCTGGGAGAAGGTCTTCACATATTTGTACAGCTTCCGGAGATGACAAAGAAAGAGGAGGCAGCTGCCAACAGTACCGGCCTTAATGCCTATAACTTCCTAAGTAAGACCAGCTATTCCCCCACCGCGTGGAAGTCAAGCAATGAAAAGGTTGCAACCGTAAATGAAAAGGGTGATATCACCGTACTCAAAGCCGGAAAGACCAATATAATCGCTGAGTATGATGAAGGTAAAAACAGCTCAAAGAAGAAATTCAAGACAAAGCTGGTCATTAAGTAGCTGTTTGACAGAAACTGTAATAAATGGATAATATTCAGAGATATGAAAGAAACAGAAAGGAGTATTCCTGATAATTATGGCTTCATATTTTGACAGGGTATTTAAGCCCTGCTACAGAGAATATCTGCAGGTGATCCCCGGCAAAAAGACCATCGGGGGATGTTTCAAACTGCTGTGGAATCTCATAAAACCCAATGCGCTTACATACCCGGATCTGGTATGCGTGCTTACCACCCACTGTTCCTTAAAGTGCAAGCACTGCAATAATCTCATTCCCTGCTACAAGGAGCCCTATCATGTGCCTGCGGATGAGATCATATCCGATATAAACACAGTCCTTTCCCACACGGATATCTGCGTAAAGCTTGCCCTTCTCGGGGGCGAACCCTTCGTATATCCGGAGATCGGAAAGGTGATAGACGCATTCAAGGATCATCCGAAGGTGATGTGCCTTGATTTTGCAACAAACGCAACGGTGATCCCCAATGATGAGATACTTGATAAGATCGCCTCGGCAAAGAATCCGAAGATAATAATAAGCGACTATGGCGTAAGTACCCAGAAGGTAAAGGAATTCGCAGAGGTATGCAGGAAGAAGGGCATATTCTGCGAGGTCTGCGAGGACAAGACCTGGAGGCTTGCCGGAGGTACTGAGTGCAGGAATAAGGACAGGGATAAGCTAATAAAGGAGTACGACAGCTGCTATTCTTCCAGATACTGCAGGACCTTGTTGAACGGAAAGATATATACCTGCGCGAGAGCCGCGTCCTTAGTGGATATGGGCTATATGGACGGAGCCCATGACAGCTTTGATATCAGGAAGGAGCGGACGGATAAGGAATTCCGGAAGGAAATGCGGGAATTCCTTACCATCGATTACGCTGAGGCCTGCAATTACTGCGATCACGATAAGAAGATAGCGATACCCGCGGGAGAACAGCTTCCGTGAAGGGGATTGATAAACTGAAATGGCTGCTCTTTACCCTGTTTCCGGCTGCTTTTTTCGTTTTTTCCCAGTTCAGCATCGGCAGAGATTCGTTCCGGCACATGGAAGCGCAGCTTTTTATACTGAATATACTGGTTTTTGAGGCACTGGCCTTTTTATTCTTAAGTATATCCGGGAACATGAAGGCAGCCCTTATAGCGGAAATGATACCGGTGCAGGTGCTGGCGGTGGCAAACAGCTTTATCCGTATATTCAGGGGAAGTTATATCGTACCCTGGGACGTTATCGCCCTGCAGACGGCTGCGAACGTGGCGGGAAACTATGAGTACAGGATGGACAGGAATGCCCTTATTGGAACAGCGGCATTCCTTATCATGTTCGTCCTGATACTTTTTTTATTTCCGAAGGAAAAGATCAGTATTCCGGGAAAAAAGCGCTTTTTAACCGGCGCTGTATCCCTGGCTTTCATACTTCTTCTTTTCTTTATACTGCCTTTAGAGGGGCCGGCAAAGCTCTTAAAGATCCACAACAGCCGCTTTGCTGTGACAGAATACTATACCGGAAACGGGATAATACCCGGTCTCATGGTAAAGCTTTCTGAAGTGCCCGTTAAGGTACCGGAGGGTTACTCAAAGGAAGCGGAAAAGTCAAAGCTTGAAAGTGTCGAAGTTTCCGGAACCCTTCCGGAAACCGGGGATATGCCGGATGTGATCGTTATCATGAACGAGGCCTTTTCCGACCTTGCGGTGGACGCACCCTTTAAGACAAATAAGGACTATATGCCCTTTGTCCATTCCCTGAAGGGAAAGGAGAATACAGTAACCGGCCATGCCCATGTATCGATCCTTGGGGGAGCTACTCCGAACAGTGAATTTGAATTCCTCACCGGTTATTCCATGGCCTTTCTGCCGGAAAACAGTATCCCTTTCCAGGCTTTTATCAAGAAAAGGACGGATTCCTTAGGCTGGTATTTCTCATCTCTCGGATATCAGACCTTTGCCTCCCACCCCTTCCTTTCAAGCGGCTGGGACAGGACAGTGG
>JAFSKT010000179.1 GCA_017448845.1 Lachnospiraceae bacterium | reverse complement strand
GTTACCATTCACGGGGTCAGGACGCCGATGTTTAATTCCTATACAAAATTGACATCCTTGAAAATTGCACCCTAATAGCCCCCGCCTGTAAGAACCCACAGCGAGGTATATATTCTTTCTTGCGAAGTGCTAAGACTCCGCACCACATATGTGATTTCCTTTTTCCTTCTTTTTCGATTTCCCTCCAGATGTTATCCCGATTGTTTTTCCTTATCTTACTAAGGTTCTTGCTTTTGGCTAAACCTGCCTGCCACCTCTTCGAAAAGGTTCCCTCCCTGCGCTTTGATCGTTTCTGTTATCGTTAATCCATCGCAGAATCGGTTCGAACCCTCCTGGCTTCGGAAGGACATTACCTGATGCGCCTTTCGTTTATACTTGCGTGCGGCCCTCTCGGCAACGTTATTGGTGGGTGGGACTCTTGGATCCCGCAGAAACAAGATATAGTCATCAGGCTTCTCCTCCATCCGCTTATACGTGTTGTATCCATCCCTATAGTATTTCGATGGAGGTTCATTTTCGTACTCTTCTTTAGCTGTCTGGAGAATGTCCATGAACTGTTCTATATATTTATCTGCTACCGCCTTGTCATATTCCTTTAGCCCACTGTTTACCTCGTGCCAATAACCCACACTGTCACTTATCCACGCATCCAGCTTTGTGCCCCAGGTATTCTCAGGTTCATTTTCTGCCTCCGCTTTTGCATATCGTTTCACGTGCCCCAGGCATTCCTGATGACGTTCTCCGTGTTTGATAAGTGCCGCTTCATGGTCACTGACAAGTGTTCCGCTGTAGTACTCAACCGGTGATCCTTTTACTCCTTCATCCCCTTTTTTGGTCCGCCCCTGATAAAGTACCTTACCATTGCCGGTTGTAATGATGACCGCAGACTGTTTTCCTCCGGTCCGCCCAAATGTGAAGTCTGCATGAAGCACTTCCTCTGTCATCAGTTCCTTAAATATCCGGTCCCGTTCTTCCTGGGTGCATTCTGAAAACTGTTTCGATAGATTACAGATAAATCCAGTTGATATATCTATTTTCCTTTTTGAGATATCTCTCAGGAAAACCCTGGTTTTGTCTATGGATGTATACAGATCATTGTTTAACAGGTACGCAAATGCTTTAACAGTCCCGTCATAGTTGACATCATCCACATAGCCCGGCGGAAAATCTGCATGTTCCCGCTGGCCGGTAACACTGTTGCGGAATTCATATGTCCAGTACTCGATCACCTCTGTGTTTACACACACCTTGATCAGCTGCTTTCTGATGATACGTCCCGTAGGGTGATAATCAGGATCATTCAGATATTTTTCCGGAACCGGGATCTCGTGTGTTTCTGTTGGTTTCTGACGTTTGCGTCCATAATGGATATGGCCAGGCTGCCCGCCCGGCCTGCGTCCGGTTTTCTCCCTGCTGTTATGGATCGTGACATGGTTCGGGGACATAGAAGAAGACTTTGAGGAATTGCTGTAATCTTTATTGATACGGGAAACTAATTCCCGATTCTTTCCCTTCTCTTCCTCAAGTTCTGTCTTGGCTTCGTATGCTTCTCTTACCTGCTTCAGATATTTATCGTGATACTCCTCGCATTTTTGCTGTTCATTCTGCAGCTCTTTTTGTAAGCTGAGTATCAGCTTGTCCTTTTCCGCAAGCTTCTTTTCACATTCCTTATCTTTCTTCTGCAGCTTTTTTTCGCATTCCCGTTGGATGCCAAGGCAGATGTTGTACCACAGCTCACGCACATGTGTTTTCTCATTACGTTCCCGAGAAAGCTCCCTTTTGAGCTGTTTGATCGTTTCAAAATCACCTTCCCTGGCAATCTGGTGCATTTTTTTCATGCGCACATACTGGTCGCCGTTTTCGAAGGCCTCCACACGGTCTTTCAGAAGCTTGATCCTAAACAGCAGTTCCTGCCGATCCCACACATTTTCATGCATCTCAGAAAGGCTCCACCATGACACGGATCTGCTTTACTATGGACAGCAGTTCTTTATTCTTCGCAGTTAAATCTTCAATTTCCCTCCTCAATTCCTCTATCGTTTTGTCTTTTTCCCGGATCTCGTTATGCAATGCCTGCATTTCTTCCGCATCTAAGGAGTTGTTCTCCTCACTATGGGAAGACCTTCCCCTGGAAGGGATAATGTCTCCGGTTTCAGGGTCTACCTTTCCCAGATATTTCCTTTTTGACCGTGGCTGTTTCTTGTCCTTATCCCAGTATGAGACGCTTTCAAATGCATATTTAGCGCCTGTTTTTTTGTCAACCTGATATACGATACTAGCCATAAGATCACCTCCTTGATAGTGATTACATTATACACTATTCTGGAGGGTTTGTCAATAGAAAATAGTGATTAAATTTAAATTAATCACTATTTTCTATAGCGTTATCATCTCTTTGGTTGTTTAGATATTAAAGAACCGCATTCGGCTAACCCGTGAATGGTAACAAAATCTTGAAACAGGGGCTGGATTCCGTCCGGAACCCAGCCCCTGTACGCTCCTTTCCTTCAACAGAAGTTGGGGATACATGCAATTATGATATGACGATAGATTTTTGAAACTGTCAGGCGCTCCTTACCCTGAAAATGTTTCCAGTTCCAGAGCACCGAAAACCAGAAGTTCATTGATTACAAGCCGTTTCACAGTGTTTCGCACAGTTTCTTCCAGATAAGTCACATAGGTGGGATCATCCGGCATACAGGCATTCGCCTTTGCGCAAAGCGTTCTGGCACGCATCATCTCATCAACTGCTTCCTTGAAAAGTATGATTTTTCCGGCAAGACGATCCTCCCTCTCTGTACCAACGATGGAAGCGGCATGGGTTCCAGTGAAAGTGATATCAAAAAGACAGCTAAGGGAGCAACCGTAAAGAGTGTTCTTGCGATCACAGGAAGCAGAGCAGCAGATTCCAAGGCTGAAGTGCAGAAATGGTTTGCATCAAACGGACTGGTGTAAGAGGGAGGATTTCAGAGATGGATTACGAAGCAGGATATGTATATGATCTGATGGATAAAGGCGGTC
>JAFSKT010000178.1 GCA_017448845.1 Lachnospiraceae bacterium | reverse complement strand
GATCCTCAGGTGTAAGGTTCAGTGTAATTGCTTTTCTTCCCATATGGAATGTCTCCTATCTGTTGATAGGAATATTATACTACAGGAAGAATATTTAGTCCATTTATTTAAAAGACGTTACACTAGTTCTATCTTTGACCGGAGCTTCACGTATCCCACGAAACGGTTGGAATCCTTAAGAGTCGGGTAGACCGCATCCTTGAACTCCTGTGACGGGGTTCCGGTTATGGTAAGCTGCTTTCCGCTATAGTCTGCTATTTGAAATATCCTTGCCGCAGAGCTGGGCTTGAATTTGTCAGATACCTTTACTTTTTCAAGGTTATCTGCCCGGAAGAACATCTCTGTTGCGCTGGGTGTTGCGCTGCCCCATTCTATTGTTGAAAGATCTATCTCTTTCAAACCGGAACAGTACACAAACATACCATTCAGTTTCTGGGCTCCGCTCATATTGAACATGCTCATATCTATGTTCTTAAGGGAACTGCAGTTATAAAACATATAGCTGAAATCCTTTACCCCGGAGAAATCCATGCCGGTAATGGTCACATCCTCCAGACTGCTGCAGCCGGAAAACAGATCATCTGCGTATACCAGCTTCCCGGTATTTGATCCGCTTCCGGTGATCGTAACTTCTGTCAGGCCCTTGCAGTCCTTAAACATTTCTGTCATATTCAGGGCATAATTCAGGTTTATCGTGATCCTGTTCAGGGACTCACAGCCGGAGAACATCTGCTTAAGATTCGAGCATTTCCCGAGATCCAGATTCTCCACATCTGCATATTTAAGCTTCTTGCAGCCTTCAAACATACTTATAGCTTCTGAAACACCATCTGTCTTGAAGTCGTCCCCGAAGTTCACCCCTTCCAGTTTCTCCATTCCATAAAAGAGATCCTTCACTCTCCAGCTCAGTTCCGGTCTCACAGGGATTCCGCCTACGGAATAAAACGTGATCTGCCGGAGGTTTTTATTCCTGTTGAGACCGGTCTTGTAATGGGATCCGGTACTCTCCATTTCAATGCATACCGGGTAATCAACACCATCTACTGTTGCTTTTCCGCCTATGGAAATATCCGTTTCCGTTCCCTTGTATTCTTTGAGATATATGTATTTTCCGTCATAATCCAGGTCGTCTATCGAATAGTCCCAGTCCTTTATCCAGGCATCCGTATCTCCGGCAAATGCCGGGGACAGCATCAGTGCCCCCGACATGATCATTGCGGATAAGCCGATTATGATCTTTTTTATCATCGCATCCTCCTTAGTCCTTCACACTTAAAGTGCCGTCCTCATTGAGTTCAAGGGTAATATCCTTACAGAGGGATTCGGTTTCGCAGGTCACGTTATCGGCCTCTGACATTGTTGCCACGAATTCCAGCTTTTCCGTGATGTCGTAAACCTTCACTGTTCCAAAGGATATCTTGCCGTCCGCGTCATTCTTTGCAGTAGCTATTTCTGTATCATCTGCTATACCGCCGTCATAAAGAGTGAAGCTGAACATTTCGTCTTCCAGATCCGCCCCATCCAGATCTACATGGGCTTCAAGACTTATCTCCCCTATGTACCTGTTGTTGTCCTTCATTAGAGGAAAGAGGGTGCTCTGGAAATCATCCGATGGATTCCCTTTTATTGTGAGTTTTGTGGGTTTATCCACTTGGAACATCTCCTGACATATGACATCCGGTGCAAAATCAGAGGGAACTGTTATCTCCGATAACTTCGTATCACCTGCAAACATCCTGCTTACGTATTTTGCAATATCACCCCAGGTGGCAGTTGTGAGGTCTGCCGCTTCAAGGGCAGTACAGCCTTCGAACATGCCTGATACGGTATAGGTCTTTCTGAAATCGTCGCCATCAAGACACATTTCTGTTACTCCGGTACAGCCCTTGAAGACTTCCTTTGCTTCCTCGCATTCACTCAGATCAAGCCCAGAGAGATCTGCTTTCTGCAGCACGGTACAGCCCTCGAACATACCGTTTATGGAATGAAGCTTATCGGTCCCGGAGCGGACAAGGCTGTCATTGAAATTCACTTCCTTCAATGCTGTGCAGCCTTTGAAAAGGCTGTTTGCTCCCATGGATCCGTATACTCCAACCGCCGTTCCGTCAACGGATACAAAGGTCACCTTTTCTATATATCCGTTATCCTCGAACAGGGAATGATAGCCGTGATCTTCGGTGTCGTAGCAATCTTCCAGGAGCACCTGATACTCCTTACCGTTTTTCTTTACCTTTCCCTTAATGGTGATCTCGGTTTCCGTTCCGTTATACTTTTCAAGAACAAGGTACTCATCCCCATTGAAATTGGTTATGTAGTTATCCCAGTCGGAAAGGGTAAATGTTCCGTCTCCTGCAGAATAGACGTTATGGAAGGTTCCCATGTCTATTACCGGGATGTTGTCATCTGCAACTACCGGCATTGCCATCTCTACCATAATCACCAAAGACAATGCTACTGAAAAAATCTTCTTAAAAATGCTTTTCACAATTAATCCTCCGTTTCTTTATCAGCAATAATCTACTTGATTCCTTGTTTCATGTAATACCCTCATCAGTCGGCTTCGCCGACAGCTTCTCCCAGAGGGAGAAGCCATTAAAGCCTTCTTTCTTATTTCAGCCCTTTTACTGTTACTTCACATTCAGCGGTCACATTTCCGGACTTGCCGTATACGGTTGCGGTTCCGTTCGCTACGGGAGCCGCATAGCCGTCTTTATTCATCTTTACTACGGAAATATCAGATGACCGGTACTGAACCGCTGAGTTATTCGATACATTTTTCATGGTGAGCTTCACCGGCTTATCCTTTATGGTCACTTTCTTTTTCGAGAAAGCCGGGAGCTTCGCTTTGACATTCCCCTTCACCTTCCGCTTACCAAAACACAGGGTGATCCGGGACTTGCCGTTTGCCTTCACGCTTATGCTGCCGTTTTCACTGACTGCAGCGATATCCGGCTTCTTTGATTCAACCGATGTTGGCTTGAGATAAGTGATCCCTGAAAGATAGGTATCCATTGATATGGTCTTCACATCATTTATCACCAGGGCATTCTTTTTCACCTTCGGATCTTCGGCATATATCAGGTATTCCTCCTTCTCGCCATCCGCTCCTTCGAGGGTTATGGTCACAGTTCCCGGTTTCTTTACTGCTATATATCCGCAGTACCATTTATTTCCCGGTGATGATCTTGCCTTATCCTTCTTCTTCGAAGCTTTAATAGCTCTCCTGTCAGATGAAGATGCCCTTATAACGTTAAAGGACGGGGTTATTCGCCATTTGGTTTTTGTCGCTACCACCGTCCTCTTTTCCGTGATCACATCTCCTGTCGCAGGAGCCTGGGCTATCATATCTCTGGAAACCTTACCATCGTATTCTTCGGATCCCGGTCCGTTTGCCGAAGTGCTTTCGTTATCGGATACTTCATTCCCAGGATCATCATTTTTCGGATGATCTTTTCCCGGATCTGCTCCTCCGCCGGGATCCCTGTTTTCCGCCACTACATAAAATGTCCCAAGATTAATCCTCATGATTGGCTCTGCCATCACAGTTGACCCGGACATTGCTGTCAGCATCGCCAGGATCAGTACTCCGGCGATCCTTCTCTTTAGGTACTTTTTCATTGCATCCTCCTTTGATTTGAAATTTAAAATGAAAAAGGGGGACGGATCCGAAGTCATCTGCTCCAAATACCGTCCCCCTGGACTATTGATTATTAACCTTTTTCGTTGGGAAAAGACCATGCTGATTCTTTAATTCCGGCTTAAAGGCCGCCGGTTCATATGAGATTTCATATGACATGATCTCATTAAGATCCCTGTCAAAATCTATATCTGCGTCTATTCCGATAAATTCAAATACCGCATATACTACTGCTTCCATCACCTCTCTTGAATCATCTGTTTTCGTAATACAGATGCAGTTATCAAACTCCGGCTCTCCCGGATCCAGGATCCTTATCATCTTTATCCCGGTGTTTATGCAGAGCCAGTTTTTAGCGAACTCAATCCTCCGTCCGTCTCCCCTGCGGTGATTCTTCGATGAATACTCTACAGCCACCCGTTTTTCAGGGAAGTAGATCTGAAGGGGAATGCCGATAATACCGTCATCCTTATATCTTACGCAGCACCCGCTTTTCTCTGCATAATACCCTATGGAATTCCTTTTAAGGGCAAGAGCCCTTTTTATCGCCTCTGCCCGGATCCTCCTGTTTTTATCTCTCGTGCAGAAGTGGCAGATGATTCCTTTTACCCTGCTGTCTATTACCGCTTTCCACTCATTTCCGCAGGAACGGCACTTCCACCAGACATACTCTCTTGACTTTGGGAAGACCTGAGAGGGCTTCTTCTTATTTCTTTCCGACCATTCGGCTGCAATCTCAGGATACAGGGTGTTAAGATCGTTATAACCTTCTTTTATTATCTCTCCGGCACACACCGGGCAGCCATGGCCTTCCGCCCTGTCCGCTATCCGGGCTCTCCATACATGACCGCATTTACTGCATTTCCAAATGGCATACTGGATTGATCTCTTTGTATATTCCCCGGGGCTTTTCATATTGAGTTCTGACCAGTCTTTGACAAGCTCCGGGTGTACTGAAGCGAGATCATTGAATCCTGCAAGAACCTTATTCCCGGAGCAGTAAGGGCAGCCATGATTGTTGCCCCTGTTCTTTATGGTAGCTTCCCAGCTGTGGCCGCAGGATCCCTTCCAAAGAACTTTCTTATTTGATCCGTAGGAGATCATCTGAGGCCTTATGGTATTTGACGGATCCCATTCCTTAAGGAGCTCCGGATGTTTTTCTGCAAAACTTATCATACTCCCATCTGCCTCTTTCCATAGAAATCATGGTTCACTCTCGACATATACCCGAACTGCATTTCATCCTGGGCGTTATATAGTGCTGTAAGCAGGTATGCTCTTTTATTTCTTATCTCACTGTAATTATCACGGAGACTGTCGATCGCATATGTCAGAGTCTCATGATTAAGCTTTGTAAGACGGCTCTTTACGGTTTCATAGGGGATTTCCCTGCTGTTAATCCATTCAGTGCCGGTGGGAGAGGGGAAGGCTACAATATCGGCTATCATATTTATAATGCCATCAATCATATCCCTGTCATAGCGATAATAATCATCACTCAGCAATTCATCGTACCTCACCTGGTCACGAAGAAGCCTTATATATCCTTCCTTTATCTCCTGTCTGTAATCCCCATCGGTTGCGTGGGCTTTCACCGTTAATCTAATGGGAGCGGTATACCCGGTCGGTCTTTCCGTCCTCTCATTTCTCCCGTATGGTTCTGACATGACGGAAAGATGATCACTAAAATCGGTTTTAATATGATCAGTATTATTAGGGTCGGAAAATCCGACTTCCAGAGGTCGGCTTTCCAGACTTCCTGAAGCCGGAAAATCATACCGGTCTGGTTTTCCTGCCACTTTACCGGTCGTAAAAGGTGTCGATTTATCCGACTGGTCTGCATTCCCTACCACCGATCCGGAAACAGCAGTGGTCTGATTTTCAGACCGGTCTGTTTTAGCGACTGCCGGTACAGGATCACCCGTTTCCGGGTTCTGGACATTTTCCAACTTCTGGACATTTTGTCCAGAAGTTGACTTTGCCCTTTGTCTGTCCTTGATCCTTTTTATCCTGGCATTATCTTCCGCATCCTTTGAGATCTCAAAGCTTTTAACGTAAATTATGTCTGCCTTTCCCTGTCCCCTGTCGATACGTTCTATAAGGCCTATACCCTTTTTACAGTCAAGTTCCGCAAAAAGCTTTATTGCCTTATCTTTCCCACATCCAAGATACGCCATCGCCCTTTGAATCGAGAACTGGATGTAAACCCGGTTTTCATCGTCCACCCACCTGTTCATGCGGGAGGAAGACATGGTATCCAGCATCAGACCGTACAGTACTTTGGCATCTGTGGAGAGGTCCTGAAAGTATGCTTTCGTGAAAAGCACTTTCGGTATCCTGTAAAAGCAGAAATTGTCCGGCTCATCACCGTAGAAATAATCCAATTTTAACAGTTCTTCCATTTTCATTCCCCGCTATCCTTTGTTTTCATCCAGCTATCTAAAAGGCTGATTATTGTTCTTTCTATTTCCTCATCTGTAGTGCCTTCAGGAAAATATCCTGACAGCTTATCGCCCTTCATAACAAATTTCCTGGGCTTTGGTTTTTCATCCGAGAGGATCACTTCCATCATTCCCTTTGTAAGTTCCTTTTTCTGGGAATACTCTTTTAACTTCCCTGACTGGGCTGTTGTAAGGTTTATGTGTTTTTCCCGGATAAACTCTTCAACCCACTTCTGTTCCTTTTCCTGCAGAAATGAAATATCCACTCCGCAGCATATGGAAAGCCGCTTATTGTCTACATGATCAAGGAGGGCATCTGAAAGCCTGGAAAGCCAGATATACCTCTGAACGGTTTTACCGCTTTCGCCTGCAGCATCTCCCAGCTGGTCAAGAACAAGACCGCCTTCCTTGCTGCCCTGATGCTTCATAGCCCTGTATTTCATGCTGTAGGCTTTTGCCTTTTCACTGGGGAGTATGTCCTCTCTCTGGATATTCGTATCCACCATGGCGACGGTAGCCTCATCATCCGTATAATTCTTGATGATCACCGGCATAGTTTCGAGACCTGCGATCTCACAGGCTCTTTTTCTCCTGTGTCCCGCAATGATCTCATAGCCGCCTTCTATCCGGGGACGAACTATCCCCGGCATCAGTACGCCGTATTGCTTAATGCTTTCAACGGTTTCCTCCATCTTTTCATCATCCAGGACTCTGAAGGGATGATCCTTAAACTCGTGGAGATCCGCGAGGGGTACCTCCGTGATGGCTGTGTCATCGCCTCCAACAATGTCCGCAAAGGAATTTATCTTTATCTTTCCGGCAATGCTCCTACTCATCCTGCCATCACCTCCTTTGTTAAGGACCGATAAGCTTCAGCGACCTTTCCCTTTGGATCGTGCTCAAAAATGCTTATCCCGATGGCAGATATCTCTGCAGCACGGATGGAGAAGGGTATGTTATTCACAAAAAATCTTATCTGTTCCCCGTAGCCTTCCTGCAGAAGCTGCATGATCTCCTTTGCGTAATTGGTCCTGCCGTCTACCATGGTCATGAGGATCCCCTCTATTTCAAGCTTAGGGTTGATCTGGCGTTTTACCCGGCGAATGGTCTTTATTAGCTGCTCCAGCCCCTTTATGGGGAGATACGCTGCCTGTACGGGTATCAGAACGCTGTCTGAAGCCGCAAGGGCGTTGATAGTCATCATTCCGAGAGAGGGAGTGCAGTCAATGATGGCATAGTCATAATTCTCTTTTACCCTGTCCAGATACTCCCTTAAGACCAGTTCCCGGCTCATTACATTTACCATGGAGACCTCAAGCCCGGAAAGCTCTATGTTCCCGGGCATCAGATCTACTCCTTCGTTGTGGTGCAGGATCCCTTCTTCCGGATCCCATTCTTCTTCATTTATGATCTTGCCAAGAACCGTAGACAGTGTATAATCCAATGTATCCGGTTCCCGGTAACCGAGGCTTGCAGTAAGTGACCCCTGTGCATCTGCGTCAATAAGGATCACTTTTTTCCCTTCTTTTGCAAGCCCAATCCCTAAGTTTCCTGCGGTTGTAGTCTTTGCCACCCCGCCTTTCTGGTTTGATACCGAAATAACTTTACACATAAGCTTTCTCCTTCTTTCAATGTTTGTTTCTTTTAAGTTCTTTCTGCTCCTTTTTCTCCGCTTTTAAGTCACGGAACGAGGCGAATTCCCTTAGTCTCGGACCATCCCCCGTGTTTTTCCTGATACCTGAACTGCTCATGAGCACGAAGCCCCTTTCTTTTTCAACGGCCCCCAGCGCTCTCTTTATCTGGTATGAATCATTGGCCTGAACCCTGACCTGCACCATACCCCTGTGATTTTTATAATTCTTCATACAACAAACTTTCTGTTCCTCCTTAACTTTGCTAACCCTGTTAAGAAAGCCTATGTGTTTTAACGCCATTTGCACTTTCGCTGAACCTGGCATGTCCACGCCTCCTTTCCTTTCGCAGGCCGGGTCACTGCCCGGCTCTGCAGATCCATTAACTATAAGCTGTTTTTTTCCACCACAACGGAGACAAAGAAAAAGGACACTTCCTTCTGAAATTTCTTTCTTAGAAAGTGTCCTTAAGTCTTACTTATGAAATTGGATTCTGCACTTTGCTGTCTGCACCATAGTCCATGACTATACAGGCAGGTATTGAAAAAATGTCGTACAAATGTCGTACCAGACAGCTATCGATACGCTCAAACCCTTGATTTTACTGGGTTTCTCCCTCACAACGACTTTAGTGTCGGGAGGTCATCGGGGTAATCACGCATTATCCGGCAGGATGCCGTATTATTGATTTTCCCGGTTTTTACGGATTTCGCACTATCAAGCACTATTCCGCATTACCTCACACCTATTCGTTGCAAAAGCGTTGCAATCCGCATCTATTTGTTGCAATTCTCACAAGCTTAAAACAAGGACTCTTTCCTAAAATATATCCATGTTCTTTGAAAGCTTGTCTAATGCTTCTCTCTTTTTTGCCTCAGTGACCTCGGCGTATATATCAAGGGTCGTCGTTATATCCTTATGACCCATGACTTCCTGTATCACCTTGACATTTGTTTCTGTCTCGCAGAAGCGTGTACAAAACGTATGTCTCGTATAGTGGCACGAAAACATCGGGAGCAATAAAGGTTTGCGATGCTCTTTCTTCGCCAGAATGATCTCCTCGCCGTTGTAATCACTTACGATTCTCTTAATGGCGTCATTGATCGACTGCTGGTTGATCACATTGCCAAACCGATTCTTGAATATAAAGCCATCCATGCCATCTATGACTGTCTTGTTAAATCCGGTCTTCTTATGATCGTTATACACTGTCCTGAATGCTTCTCCAACTTCAGGGAGCATAGGAATCATACGGATCCCGGCCTCTGTCTTTGGATAAGATATCCCAAGTCTTGATTTTCTCTTACCATCAACCATCTCGGTAAAATATACAAGCCCGTGATTGATATTTATGGACTTCTCCTCAAGGTCGATGTCCTGCCAGCGGAGTCCTGCTACTTCTCCGATACGACAGCCCGTTCCAAAAAGAACTGTAAAGAGCGGATGCCAGTGTACATATACCGGATGCTCTTTCAGAAAGCCAAGGTAGGCTCTCTGCTGCTCCTTGGTAAGTGCATGTCTTACAGACTTATTTTTCCCGGTTTTCTTCTTGATCTCTGCCATGACTCCATCTGTGGGATTATTCCTTATGATGTTATCACGGACTGCGAGCTGAAAAGTCGGGTGAAGTACCGTATGCACGTTATCAACCGTCGCAGGCTTTAAATGCAAGTCGTTAAGCAGATGGTAATAGAAATATCTGATGTCTGAATACTTCACATCACAGATCAGTTTCTTTCCAAATTCGCCTCTGACAAAATGATCATATGTATATTCATAGTTGGCTCTCGTAGTTTTACGAAGGTCATATTTTGTAGAAATATACCTGTCAAAAACAAAGTTGATGGTCGCTTTTCCTGCTACATAGACATCCAATCCATCGAGCTGGTCACGCTTAAGCTTGTCCTCCTTCTGTCTTAATTCCATAAGATCTGTCGCATAAAGATACTTGCGATTACCAAATGGATCTGTGTAAGTGTAAACGTACCTCATATCCTGAGATCGCTGACTCTCACCACGCAGTAAGACTCTGCCTTTGTTGTCTTTTCTTGCTTTTGCCATATTCCCTCCTTTCCACACGGATCAGAGGAAAGAGACTTTGCACACACTACTTCTCAAGCTTTTCCTTCATAAGTTCCTTAACGCCCTTGAGTAGCGTTTCCGTTATGGTCATGTCGTGCTTCGTGGCATACTCCTTGATGGCTTTGTATTCGTCATCGGTAACCCGAACACCGAGAGACTTTTCTCTTGGATCATCTGTCTTGGGTCTCCCCATCTTTGCCATTCGGAGTACCCCCTTTCTCTTGTCTCTTCCTCATTATAGTTTTTGTGGAACATAAAGTCAAGGACTTTTTGTTGAACAGAATCGCAGGATTACATTCTTGACTTCGATTCCGGAGGTAATTTGTAAGGCTGAAGAAAATCGTTGAAAATAACTGTATTCACAAGGTTCATCTTACCGACCTTATGAATGGCACCGGCTTTATCAGCCAGGATTTCAAACTCTCTCTGACTCATACCAAAAATCTTACATCCTACATTATAACGGACATATAATGGTATAGTCCCACCAATCGCTTCGATCAGTTCTATCTTCTCCATATTGCTTGCTCCCTTCGCTATGATAATTCATGGCTAATCAGCCAATAAAGGCGCACTTATCCCCTAAACCATATTTCTTAACCGCAAATGCGCTTTTATTGACCGATAAACCTTTTTCTTAAAAAAATACTTTGCAGTGATCCTGGGTACAGATCACATTGGAATTCCACCAGCTTCATCAGCCCCCACTCTCCGGGGAAGTAACTTTAACTAAGGAACGCAT
>JAFSKT010000177.1 GCA_017448845.1 Lachnospiraceae bacterium | reverse complement strand
TCGTCCAATATATAAAATAATCAAGATAACCCACCACCTTTAGGTGGTGGGAATGTCTTGATTTCGGGTGCGGGGTTATAAGCCCCGTACCCGGAGAGCTGCGTAAGCAGCGATTATATAACGAGCAAAAAGCGAAGCGTTTGCGAGTTTAACCCCTCTTGGGATGGACTTCTCTAAGGATCGGATCGCCTGGAAGAACCTCCGGTCTCAGGTGAAAGAGTGCGGAGCGCTTCAATCGATTGAATAATATCCATATTTATGCCAACACAATTTAGCTCCTGTCAACCAAAATTTGAAAATTCATGGGTTTATCGGATAAAAAAGCAACCCTTGACATTTACTACAGGGAAATGGTATATTCTTCAAAGTGTGCGACCCTTGCCGGGCCACGGGTACTCCGAACCCGGGCGCAGCAACGGGCGGAAAATAAAAGACAGGCGCAAAGACGCCGGAAGGAGAAAACATGATAACCAAGGAAAAGAAAGCAGAACTTATTTCCAAGTATGGAAAGCAGGAAGGCGACACCGGTTCACCGGAAGTACAGGTTGCCATTCTTACTGAGAGGATCAGGGAGCTCACCGAGCATCTTAAGATCAACACCCATGACCACCATTCAAGAAGAGGACTCTTAAAGATGGTTGGTAAGAGAAGGGGCCTTTTAAGTTATTTAAAGAAGAAGGATATTGAGCGCTACAGGGCAATCGTAGAGAAGCTCGGATTACGTAAGTAATGAATATAAATCCCCGCCGAAAGCTGGCGGGGGTTTATCATACAAATCGCAGGTGCCTGACCGCATAAAGGACAGGATGACATGACAAGGAAAACTCTTACCTGCGTGCAGGAAAGCTAAGAAGAAAAAGGAGAAAGAAATGGCTTACAAAACGTATTCAATTGAAATCGGAGGAAAAACCTTAAGCGTAGATATCGGCAGGGTCGGAGCCCAGGCTAATGGCTGCGCTTTCATGCATTACGGAGATACTACCGTACTCTGTACCGCAACCGCTTCAAAGGCGCCCAGGGAGGGAATAGATTTTTTCCCACTCTCTGTGGAGTATGAAGAGAAGTTCTATGCGGTAGGACGTATGCCCGGAGGCTTCAATAAGAGAGAGGGAAAGGCATCAGAGAATGCAGTTCTCACCAGCCGTGTAATAGACAGGCCCATGAGACCTCTGTTCCCCAAGGATTACAGAAATGATGTAACACTTGACGCAATGGTAATGTCAGTGGATAAGGAGTGTCGTCCCGAGATCACAGCTATGCTGGGATGTGCCCTTGCAACCACTATTTCAGACATTCCCTTTGACGGCCCCTGTGCAATGACACAGATGGGACTTGTAGATGGAAAGTTCATTGTCAATCCTTCACAGAAGGACTGGGACAGCGGAGATCTGAGGCTTACAGTGGCATCTGTAGGACAGAAGGTCATAATGATAGAGGCAGGTGCCAATGAGATAAGCGACGAGAAAATGCTTGAAGCAATCTACCTCTGCCATGATGAGAACTTAAGGATAATCGAGTTCTTTAAGCAGATCCAGGCTGAGGTTGGAAAGCCCAAGTCAGAATATATTTCACAGGCAATTCCTGAGGCACTGTTTGAGAAGATCAAGGAGATAGCTCCTCCGGAAGAGATGGAGAAGGCAACCTTCAACGATGACAAGCAGGCCCGTGAAGCAGCTGTTTCAGAGCTGCAGGATCGTATAGCAGAGGCTCTTCAGGATAATGAAGAGTGGGCTCCTCTTGTTGGAGAGGCTGTATACCAGTATCAGAAGAAGACTGTAAGAAAGATGATCCTTAAGGATCATAAGAGACCGGACGGCAGGGATATCAAGGAGATCCGTCCCCTTGCAGCAGAGATAGACATTATCCCCAGGGTACACGGCTCTGCCATGTTCACCAGAGGACAGACACAGATCTGTGATATCGTAACCCTTGCACCTCTTTCAGAGAAGCAGAAGATTGACGGCTTAGACAGCAATATCACAGAGAAGAGATATATACATCAGTATAACTTCCCTTCATATTCAGTAGGAGAGACCAAGGTAAGCCGCGGTCCCGGACGTAGGGAGATCGGACACGGAGCTCTTGCAGAGAGGGCTATGCTGCCTGTACTTCCCGACCCGGAGACCTTCCCTTATTCAATCCGTGCGGTATCCGAGACCTTTGAGTCCAACGGATCCACTTCACAGGCAAGTATCTGCGCATCTTGTATGGCTCTTATGGCAGCAGGCGTGCCCTTAAAGAAGCAGGTTGCAGGAATCAGCTGCGGTCTTGTTACCAATCCCGATGATGACGATGATTACATCGTATTGACAGATATCCAGGGACTTGAGGACTTCTTCGGAGATATGGACTTCAAGGTAGCAGGTACCTACGACGGTATCACAGCGATCCAGATGGATATCAAGATCCACGGCCTTACCCGTTCCATCGTGGAGCAGGCTATCCGCCAGTGCCATGAGGCAAGGGAATACATAATGAATGAGGTTATGACTCCCGCGATCGCAGAGCCCAGGGATCATGTGGGCAAATATGCTCCTAAGATCATCCTTACAAAGATCGATCCCGAGAAGATCGGTGATGTTGTGGGTCAGAGAGGAAAGACCATCAACGAGATCATCAAGCGCTGCGGCATACAGATGGATATCGAGGATGACGGCTCCGTTTCCATCTGCGGCGAGGATGAAGAAGGCATGCAGAAGGCATTGAACTATGTGAATACCATAGTAAGTGAATTCAAGGAAGGCGAGATCTACGAGGGAGATGTTATTTCCATCAAGGATTTCGGTGCTTTCATCGAGTTTGCGCCCGGTAAAGAGGGTATGGTACACATCAGCCGCATTGCACGTCACCGCATAGCTCATGTTGAAGATGTGCTGACCCTCGGAGATCACGTAAGGGTTAAGTGCATGGGCAAGGACAAGATGGGAAGGATCAGCTTCTCCATCAAAGATGCAGAATAAATAAGATAATCTGGGGGCGGTGCTTTAAGTACCGCCCTTTTTTTCAGCGATAGGCTGTCAGGTTTCTGCCTGTTTCCGGGCTTTTTTCTTTATTTTACAAAAAACAGATAATCGAATATAATGGAATGGCATATGGCTATATGCGTTTTATTTTTAATGCAAAAATTTGGCAGAAAGAGGCAGAGCCCATGAGCTTATATCTTTCCTACAGTCCGGAAGATACCTTCAGGATCGCAGAGGAAATAGCTGAAAAAGCCGTATCCGGAATGGTTATCTCCCTTGACGGGGAGCTGGGTGCGGGAAAGACCGTATTTACAAAGGGCTTTGCAAAGGGACTGGGTATCAGTGATGATATCTCTTCGCCCACATTCAATATACTTAAGAGCTATCATGGAGGGAAACTTCCCCTCCACCATTTTGATGTTTACAGGATAGGAGACATATCCGAAATGGACGAGATCGGATATGAGGACTGTTTTTACGGTGACGGGGTGAGCCTTATCGAATGGGGAAGCATGATCGATGACATACTTCCGGAGGACGCCATTAGGATCACCATAGGAAAAGACCCGGCAAAGGGCTATGACTACAGGGAGATTGAGATAAAGCAGAAAAATGAAGATACTGTCCATTGATTCATCCGCGCTCCCGGTGTCATGCGCTGTACTGGACGGGGGAAGGATGACAGCCGAATTTACCATAAGCCTTAAGCTCACCCATTCGGAAACGCTGATGCCCCTGGTGGATGAACTGCTTAAAAAAAGCGGGACTGAGCTTGGGAGTATAGATGCGCTGGCGGTTTCCGGCGGACCGGGATCATTCACGGGCCTGAGGATAGGCTCGGCTACGGTAAAAGGACTGGGAGATGCCCTGAATATTCCGGTGATTTCAGTTCCCACATTGGAAGCTCTTGCTTACAATGTCTTTTCTCCGGATGCTCTGGTGGTCCCCATGATGGACGCCAGAAGGAAGAATGTATATACAGGGATATATGAGTATGAGGGTGAGGAACTAAAAGAGGTTCTTCCCCAGTGCATAATCCCCCTGAAGGAACTGGCGGAAAAGCTGGATTCCATGAATAGAAAGGTGATCTTTGCAGGGGACGGCATATATGCCTTTAAGGAGGAACTTGACGCTCTCTTAAAGACCGAGCATCTCTACGCGCCTCCCCATCTTTCAATGCAGAGAGCAGGAGCGGTGGCAGCCCTTGGAGAGAAATACTTCACCCGGGGAAAATATACAGATGCTGCTTCCCACAGGCCGGATTATCTGAAGCCTTCCCAGGCGGAGCAGGAATTAAAGAGCGCCGAAAAGGAAGGAAAGCTTGAGGAGCTGGCAGAGGGAACCTACATAAGCAGGAAGAAAGCCGCCATGGCGGCAGAGCCGGAGAAAAAGGATGCCGTGGAAAGCATCATTGTAAGGCGGATGGAGAAGAAAGACGCTCCGGAGCTTTCGGAACTTGAAAGAGCTGTCTTTGGAAAGAACGGCTGGACAGAAAAGGATTTTATCGAGACCACCGCAGTGGAATATGCGTATTATCTGGTGGCTGAAGACCCTGCAGACAACCGCCTCCTGGGACTTTGCGGATACAGGGATATGTGCGGTGAAGCGGATGTGACCAATGTCTGTGTGGTTCCCGATATGCGCCGGAGGGGTATAGCGGAAAAGCTGCTTAAAAACCTTATGTCTTACGGCGAGGGACACGGGGTTAAGGATTTTACCTTAGAAGTAAGAAAAACAAATATCCCGGCCATAGAACTCTATAATAAGCTGGGATTTAAGTCAGAGGGTGTAAGACCCGGATTTTACGAGAATCCGAAGGATGACGCCCTCATAATGTGGAAAAGAAAGAATGCTTGATGTATGCCTTTTAGGCTGCGGGGGTATGATGCCGTTACCGAAACGTGCTCTTACTTCCCTTATGCTTCGATATAACGGAAACAGCATATTGACTGACTGCGGGGAAGGAACCCAGGTGGCTTTAAGGCGCACAGGCTGGAGCCCGAAAAGTGTGGGACTCATACTCTTTACCCACTTCCACGCGGATCATATAAGCGGGCTGCCGGGCTTTCTTCTTACCATGGGAAATGCGGAACGGACGGAGCCTCTGCTCATTGCGGGACCCAGGGGGCTTGCAAAGGTGGTCTCTGCCCTGCTTATCATAGCTCCGGAACTGCCTTTTGAGATAAGGCTTAAGGAGTTTGAAGGGGACAGTACCTTTGAATATGAGGGCGTAAGGATAAAGGCCTTCAGAGTCAGGCATAATATAAGCTGTTACGGCTATTCCTTTGAAATTGACAGGAAGGGGAAGTTCAATCCCGAAAGGGCGAAGGAGCTTGATATACCGGTTAATTTCTGGAAGGTGCTTCAGAACGGGGAGAAGGTTAAGACCGAAGACGGCAGGAGTTTTACCCCGGATCAGGTTATGGGAGCAGAGAGAAAGGGCCTTAAGGTGACCTATACCACGGACACCAGACCCTGCGATAATATCATTAAATTTGCGGAAAAGTCCGATCTGTTCATCTGCGAAGGCATGTACGGAGAGGATGACAAGATAGAAAAGGCAAAGGAACATAAGCATATGACCTTTTCCGAAGCGGCGCGATTGGCTAAGGACGCTGAGGTGAAAAAGCTTTGGCTCACCCATTATTCGCCGTCCCTCGTAAACCCGAAGGAATTCATGGGTTATGCGAGAAAGATCTTTCCGGAGAGCTCTCCCGGGAAAGACGGGCTGATCACAGAATTAAACTACGAGGATGAAGAAGAAAGCAGACATGAATAAATCGGGAAGGGTAAAAATAGTATTGATAATGGTATTTGCCCTCCTGGTATTTCTGGTGGTCTTTTATCTGGTGGCAAACGCAGAGCGGCCTGATGACCTGGAAAGGCTTTCCACTACCGAGGCTACGATCCAGAGGGACTTAAATATCAATTATCCCCAGACTCCCAAGGCGGTGGTCAGGTACTATGCGGAGCTGAGCCAGTGTATGTACGATCCCTCAAACAGCGATGAGGAGATCGAGGCCATTGCGAAACAGTCCAGGCTTCTTTTTGATGATGAGCTTAAGGGGAAGCAGAGTGACGCGGAATACCTGGCGAGCCTTAAGAATACCGTTGCAAGCTTTATTAAGGATAACCGGAAGATAGTGAGTTTTACCGTGACCCCTTCCTCCGAGGTGGTGTATAAAACACTGGATATTGGGGAGATAGCTTCTCTTTACTGCACCTATACCATGCAGAAGGGAGCGGTTTCCTACAGCGACTCGGAGCATTTCCTCTTAAGAAGGGATGGGAGCGGACGCTGGAAGATACTTGGCTGGCAGAGCGCTGCCTTAGATGAAGCTCCGGTGGATAACGGCGGAGCGGATGAGGAAGAGGAGGAAAGTCTTGCTCCCGAAGCCGGCGGCGGAAACAGAGGTGAAACGGAAGCACCGCCAAAGACCGAGGCTCCTGCAAAAACAGAGACACCGAAAGTAAATATCGAGGTCCCCACAATTGAGAGACCTACAGTTGAGATAGAGATCCCGGGAGTGAAATGAAAGAATATCTGATCTTAGGAATAGAGAGCTCCTGTGACGAAACAGCGGCGTCCGTTGTAAGGAACGGAAGAGAGGTTCTGTCAAATGTCATATCCTCCCAGATAGATATCCACACCCTCTATGGCGGTGTGGTGCCGGAGATCGCGTCCAGAAAGCATATCGAGAGGATAAACCAGGTTGTGGACCAGGCTCTTAAGGAAGCCGGTCTGGAGGGGAAAAAACCGGATGCTGTCGGAGTGACATGCGGCCCGGGTCTGGTTGGTCCCCTGCTTATCGGAGTGTCCTTTGCTAAGGCTTACGCCTATGCCCAGGATCTCCCTCTTATTGGCGTTAATCATATTGAAGGGCATGTCTGTGCCAACTATATAGAAAACCCTGATCTTGAGCCTCCCTTTATGTGTCTCGTGGTATCGGGAGGCCACACCCACTTATTACGGGTAAAGGATTACGGAGTATACGAGATCCTTGGGCGTACCATGGATGACGCAGCAGGCGAAGCCTTTGATAAGATCGCCAGGGTCATGGGCCTCGGCTATCCCGGCGGACCGAAAATAGATAAGGCCGCAAAGGAAGGTGATCCGGAGGCGGTGGAATTCCCCAGGGGACACGGCAGCGACAGATATGATTTTTCTTTCAGCGGATTAAAAAGCGCAGTATTAAACTACCTTAATTCCTGCGAGATGAAGGGGGAAAGCATTGTTGTTCCCGATGTTGCCGCTTCTTTTGAAAAAGCTGTTGTTGATGTTTTAGTTGAGAATTCCGTAAAGGCCGTGAAGGAATACGGAGACAGGGCCTTTGCTATAGCAGGGGGAGTTGCTTCCAATTCGATGCTGAGATCCGAGATGGAAAAGGCTTTAGGTGAACTTAACGTAAAGCTTTATAAACCTTCTCCCATACTCTGCACGGATAACGGCGCCATGATCGCCTCTGCAGCATATTACAGGTTATTAAAAGGAGAGATAAGCGGTCTCTCACTGAATGCAGTACCCGATCTGAAACTTGCCGGGGAAATGGCCCCATGATCTTGGGAATGACGTGGCTCTCAAAAGGCCGGAGGGATATCATATGAAGATTGATGCCATAGTACTTGCCGGAGGCAGAGGCTCAAGAATGAAAAGCCGCACTCCGAAACAGTATCTGGAGCTTATGGGAAAGCCCATGCTCTATTACTCGCTCAAAGCTTTTGAGGAGTCTTTTATCGACAACGTGATCCTGGTCTGCAACGAAGGAGAAGAGGATCATTGCAGAAAAGATATCGTCATAAAGTACGGCCTGAATAAGGTCAATAAGATCGTTGCCGGAGGCAGGGAGCGCTTTGATTCCGTCTATAACGGACTTATGGCATCAGACGGCTGCGATTATGTCTATATCCATGACGGCGCCAGACCCCTCATTTCCCAGTATATCCTTGACAGATGCCAGCATTATGTGGAGAAATACAGGGCTGCGGTGGCGGCTCACCCTGCGGGAGATACCATTAAGCTGGAGGACGGCAACCGTTTCATCGCTTCCACCCCGGACAGGGATAAGGTGTGGCTCATGGAGACTCCCCAGGTCTTCGAGTACGGACTCGCCAGATCCGCATACGAAAAGCTTATGGCCTCCAGAGACAGACTAAAGGACGCCGGAGTCCACATAACCGATGACACCATGGTGATAAAGATGTTTGAAAACGTTGATGCCTATCTGGTGGAGGACAAGTATTGCAATATCAAGGTTACCAGACCCGAAGACATGATCGTAGCGGAAGCCATGCTGGAGTCCGGGGATGAACTGTGAACCGTGTCTGCAGAACCCGCAGGGATCAGGCAGCTGATGGCAGGAGGCGGCGTTGCCCTGATCGGCACGACGCTGGTTCCCCTGCTGTCCGGACTGTTTGGCTGATCTATTGATCCTTACTTTCTCGCTCTTATCCTTTGGAATCAAGAGCGAGAAAGTAAGGCGATGAGATGAATTGATTTGATTACAGATATGGCTTCAGAGTTTCGATCAGATGATGGATCATCGTTCCTGGAGTGGATCTGCTGGGTGTCTTTCCCGTATTAATCTCTTCCAACATCTTTGCGTTCCGGATCGCATCATCCATGTAAGGCCGGAGGACATCAAACATATCCGTCCGGTTTTTATAATAGGTTCCAAGGTTTTTTGACTTCAGGCTTTCGGTAAGTTTCGGCCAGTATTCATCCCGATGGAGGTCCGCCTGCAGGAACATGAAATGGAGCAGAAACCATAACTCGATGCACTGGTTGGACCATATAGGATGATACCTGGTTTCGTCTGTGCTTTCTGCGGCACATAGCTCTGCAGTACGGTCAAAGTGCTCAGGCGGGAAATCGTCCTTGTCAAAGACCAGCCAGACATGCTTATAAACGTTGTTGCTCCGGGCTACGTCTTTCACCGCCCGGTTAAAGAGGTTTACCGTGTTGTCGCCTTTACCCGAGACATCCAGATGGATGCGATCCCGGTACTTGGCATCAATCGTCTCTTTGATTCTCTCGAAATACTTCGGTTCGGTTTTCGTCCCTTCGGAAACGATCAGATGATATTCCGGAGAGATCATCTGCCGGGAATCACGACGGGGCTTCATCCAGGACTTGCCCATGTCCGATTTTTTAGGAGGCTTACGGCTCATCGTCACACCTCCCAGCTCAGCATATTCCTGAGGTAGGGGTCAGCTCCATACCGACCTTCCAGATACTGCTTATCATAAGCTGCGGTATTGTTGATAGGATCGTTATTCTCCTTGCGGAGCTCAGAGAGAGAATAGACCTCACTGCTGTTTTCTGAATTCAAAGCGGCGAACCAGATTTCGTCCCTGCGGAAGATGCTGTTCTTCATTGTGGACATGTCGTGCGAAGTAAAGAGCAGCTGAGCTCCGTTTTTGTTGATCTCCGGGTTTGTAAAAAGCCGGATGACATAGCGGAGAAGCTTCGGATGCAGCTTGGCATCCAGCTCATCAACGATTACTAGACGTCCTTCCTTCAGGGCCATCAGGATGACCGGAAGAGCGGCAAAGAGCTTGCGGGTTCCGTCGGACTCACTGGAAAACGGGAGCTCATAGAGCGTATCATGCAGGGTTCTCTGCAGGTAGAATTCATTGCTCTGCTGGTCAAAACGGTATCCGGTGATGCCGATTCCCATGTCGTTCATAATGGTAAGGAACTGCTTCTTTGAAATGTCGTTATCGGAGAGAAGGATCTGCTGCTCGGCCAATGGATTCGCATAGTTTCTGATGATGCACTCTTCAAACCAGCGAATGACTTCTGCAATCACGGGGATGGAATAATTGATCGCAAGGAAGGAGAGCAGCGGCATCTTGGCATTTACTTCGGTGTTGATGTTCTTACTCCCGAGAATGGTTCCAAGGGAGATTCCTTCATGATTTCTTTCAAAGACCTTTGCTGCCCGGCTGGCCCCGAGCTTGCGGCGATAGAGTGTTTCTTCCTCTATTACGCCGCCCCGAAGCACAATATAGTAGCGGTATTCATATTCACCGATGCGGAAAAAAAGCTGGAAGCGGGAAGGCTCTTCCCGGGAATCCTCATCGAACAGATAGGGGACACAGGATACCTTCTGCTGCATGATGAAACGGGCGTGATTCTTGCCAAGCTCATAGACGGGCTCAGTAACAAGAGAGATCACGCACCCCAAGGCGGCAAGAAGGTTGGATTTGCCTCCGCCATTCGGACCGTAGATCACACCAACCGGCAGGATATCATTTCCTTTTTCAGTCTTTATAAGGCTGTCCTTGAACTCAGAAAGAGCCGCAGCCTGGAAATCGAATGTGGTTTCATCGCGATAGGATCGGAAGTTGCTGAATGAAAACTGGCATAACATGATCCCCACCTCCTTCAACTGGTCTCATTCATGCCAATGATAGCATGAACCCATTGAGAAATCAATATTTAAAGCCTAAATACAAAAAATAATTACGAAAAACGACTCTAAAACTGAATTTTGGGCAGCTTAGGAGAAATACGAACCCGTGAACCTTGAATCCTGAAGCTGAGCTGAATACTACATATCCTGTGTTCATTAAACCGAACGCGGGCTATTTTTATGTCTTTTTCTGCAGGTGCACATGCAGATAAAGGGCATTTTTGCTTTCAAACCATATCAAGCCGGCGGGAAAAGCTGCCGGCAACAAGAAGGAGGACTCTAATATGGCATTTTTCAACAGCGCGATCACAGTATTGCAGACATTGGTTGTAGCCCTTGGCGCAGGTCTCGGTATCTGGAGAGCCATTAACTTGCTGGAAGGTTACGGCAACGACAACCCCGGCGCGAATGCTCATGTACGGTAAGGAAGCAAGCAACCGAAAACAAGAGATAGACCGCCAGCACTACACTATTCCGAACCAAAGACCAAAAGATAAGCATTGTGGGAAAATCTAAACTTTTGGATTTTCCTACAATGCCAACTAC
>JAFSKT010000176.1 GCA_017448845.1 Lachnospiraceae bacterium | reverse complement strand
TAGCCTTGTAAAGCTTTTTCTTAATCTCGATCTTTATGCTCTTTAAGCTGCCGTCTTTGCCCTTCTTCGGCTCCAGCTTGGTATCGTCCTTTATGTAATAGGTATTGATGTTAAAGCTTAAGCCGTTCTTTCCCTTTGTGGCTTTTTTTACTTTCTTTACCAGATCCTTCTCCGCGTCGGAACCGTCTGCTTTTTTAAGGCCTGTAACGGTTATTAGTTTCTTGTTTTTATTGATCTTCACCTTTGACGCCAGGTACTCTTCATTATTGCAGAGCACCTTTATCCCTTCCTCACCGAAAAAGGCAAGCTGGGGCTTGGCCTTACCGAAGAAGGGAATGGAATGGTTATAGGAAAACTTATAATCTCCTCTTTCCTCCGTACTGTAGTCCATGGGAAGGTTGTCGGATACAGAGATTACATTGGGAGCAGGACCGTTAGAATTGTATTCTATTTCGGGCAGTTTGCAATCGGGGTCACATTTTTCGGAATTCCAGAGCTTATCCCATTCCTCTTTTGTCCCTTCGTAGTAGATATTCTTAATGGTCGACCCGTAAAACAGCTCATACCAGCATGAACCATCATCATATGTCTCATGTTCTATTTCTTTTACACTCTTCGGAATAAAGACGGAGTCAAGCTGCGCACCGTAAAATGCATAAAATCCAAGAGTCTCAACATTTGAAGGTATGCGGTAGCAATTGTTGTCAGCCTTCCTTGCGGCAGGATAGAAGCAGAGTGTCTTGCCGTCCTTTGAGTAAAGCACTCCGTCAACAGAGGAATAGTATTTGTTCTTATCTGAAACACTTATCTTCTGAAGTGAAGGCATACCCCGGAAAGAATCCACCCTGCTAAAAGCAGAATCTCCGTCATAGGGCTCAAAGGTAGAAGGCAGATCTATTTCTGTTAATCCGGTGCATCCGTAAAATGCCTTATCATCTATAATTGACACTTCATTAAGCTTTATCGATGTAAGGGAAGTATTCCCCGCAAAGGCAAAATTCGATATATGGCGTATACCATCCGGCACAGTGAAGCTTGTATCTGTAAGGGTGGCAGGATAAAGCTGGATAGATTTTCCATTATCCATATCGTTGCTAAACAGGACACCGTCTTTTAAATAATGATTCTGATTCCCTCTTTCAACAGTAATTGTTTTAAGCTTATTTAAGCAGCATAAATTGTTTAATTCATCAAGGGTTTTTGGAATGCTTATGCTCTCAAGAGTATTATTATTTATTCCGTCTTCACCGGCAAAACATTCAAGGATCACAGTGTTGATATCATTAAACTCAACATGACTGATCTTATCAAGGGAGACAATGGAAAATTTTCCTGTGATAACGTCAAAGAGATAATATACTTTTTCTTTTTCAGACTGGAATGGCTCAAAAACCGGATAAAATACTTCTACATATTCATCTGTTTCAGCTTTACCTGTTACTGTAAGGGTATAATTTCCTGCACTTCCTGTGATCTTCCAGGAATAGTTTTTACACATACCCTCCTTTAAGCTCTTATCTGTAACATCCGGACCAGGGGTTATAAAGGTGATCTTTGGAAAAGGAAAGTTCGTATTATTATAGACCTTACTGTTGTCGTCAAAAAGCTTTTTCCACTCATTCTCAGTTCCTTCATACAGCACCTGTCCCTTAGCTCCATAAAATGCTAATGAATATAAAGTCTTAGGATAATAATAGATATGTTCAACAGTATTGGGAACAAAGATATATTTCGTATTTTCTCCGATAAAAGCATACATGGAAATCTTCTTTACCGAAGAAGGTATTATGTATATATCCTTATCTGTTTTTTTATTTGGTGGATAAAAACATAATGTAGTTCCATCCTTACTGAATAATACACCGTCTTTAGCAGAATATACCGGATTATTGGGATCCACCGTTATCTCCTCCAGCGATTCCATATCGGTAAAGGCTGAAACATCATCTATCGTTAAGTCAGGATACATCCCGAGTAAAGTCACAGATGCAGGGATATGCATCTTCTTTATATTATTGCAGCCCTGGAAGGCACTTTGTTCAATGGTCTCCAATGAAGAAGGAAGGGAAACAGAAGTAAGTGAATCGACAAAATAAAACGCATTTGAAGCAATTGAAGTAATATTTTCCGGTACAGTATACTCATTTTCTCCGTTTGGAATATACAATAAAAGGCTTAACCCATCATCATTCAGGATCACCGCATTTCCATCCATACTTAAACTTGAGTTTTCACCGTCTATATCTATTTCCTGAAGAGCTTCTAACTTGTAATTATGATATATATAGTCAAGATCATCATCTATTTTGATCTTTTTAAGCTTTTTATTTACGCCGTATTTAGTATCCGTGAATGACTCGTCATAAAATGAAGTCATTCCATTTATCTCGAAAACGGATATCTGACTTAATGCTATCGTGGAATTTCTGTTACCAACAGTATCATAAAGATAATAATCACCGCCTTCTTCCTTTGTCTTTAAGCTATTCATATCGAAATCGCCTGCACCGCTTACCACAAGCCTGTATTCATCTTTATCTTTATATATCTTCCAGCTGTATTCAGTACAGCCGTCAGGTTCATAGTTATATGTGCCCTCATCATAAAGTATTTCATCCGCCATAACAATAAGAGGCCCTGCAAAGCTTAAGGGCTGCAGAGCCAGAAGACCGGTAAGTATAACAGCAACAAAATTTTTAATTGATCTCTTCATAAATATCATAACTCCTATGTTTAATCTGCGGCATTATCAATACCGTTTTACCCCTTGGCGCCAAGATAGGCTGCCTGTACCTTTTCATTGGACAGCAATTCCTTACCTGTTCCCTCAAGGGAGATCTTTCCGTTTTCTATTACATAGGCTCTGTCAGCTACGTGGAGAGCCATGTTGGCGTTCTGCTCTATAAGAAGTACGGTGGTGCCGTTCTCGTGGATACGGCGGATTATCTCAAAGATATCCTGTACCACAATGGGAGCAAGACCGAGAGAAGGCTCATCCATCATAAGTACCTTAGGTCTTCCCATCAGGGCCCTTCCCACGGCCAGCATCTGCTGCTCTCCTCCGGACAGGGTACCTCCTGCCTGCCAGGAACGCTCCTTTAAGCGGGGGAAATAGCCATATACGGCCTCTAAGTCCTCTGTCAGGTCGTCATTTCTTAAATAAGCCCCGATCTTCAGGTTTTCAAGCACCGAAAGATTTGGGAATATCTTTCTGCCTTCGGGAACCATCATCAAACCCTTGGATACTATCACCGAGGAGTCCTTTGCGGTGATATCCTCACCCTCTAACTCCACTTTACCGCCGGCGGGCTTAACCAGGCCTGAGATCGCCCTTAAGGTAGAGCTTTTTCCGGCACCGTTTGCTCCGATAAGGGTTACTATCTCACCCTGCCTTACATTGAAGCTTATGCCTCTTACAGCCTCTATTCCGCCGTAGCTTACCTTCAGGTCACTTATTCTTAAAAGATCTTCACTCATATTATTAAATCATGCTCCTTATTATCACTGCTCGTCGGCAACACCAAGATAGGCCTCTATTACCTTCTGGTTTGTCTGTATATCCTTGGGAAGTCCCTGGGCTATCTCGCTTCCGAAGTCGATGACATAGATATAATCCGAGATGTTCATTACCAGGTCCATATGATGCTCGATAAGAAAGACGGTGAGCTTATACTTATCCCTTATGGTGCGGACAAATTCCGCAAGCTGCAGGGTTTCCTGAGGGTTCATTCCGGCTGCGGGCTCGTCTAAAAGCAGAAGCTTCGGATCTGTTGCCAGAGCCCTTGCGATCTCAAGCCTTCTCTGCAGTCCGTAGGGCAGGCTGGTTGCCAGCTCGTCCTTATATTCCTGTAAGCCCTGCTCATTAAGGAGCTCCATGGTCTCCTCACGCATACGCTTTTCTTCGCTTAAGTTCCCTCTGAAGGTAGCTGAGAACACATTCTGATCTGCCCTCATATGCTTTGCGGTGAGAACATTCTCAAAGACTGTCATACTCTTCCAGAGCCTTATATTCTGGAAGGTCCTTGCTATACCAAGTTTGGTGATCTCGTCGGGAGTAGGTGAAAGTACAGGCAGAGACCTGTATTTGTCCTTTTCCTCACCCAGATAGTTCTTTAAGTCCTTTCCCTTCGGATAGTTCCTTACCATGGGCTTACCCATGAATTCTATAAGACCGTTGGTGGGCTGATAAACACCTGTAATGCAGTTAAATGCGGTGGTCTTTCCGGCACCGTTGGGGCCGATAAGAGCTATGATGCTGTGTTCCGGAACATCCAGTGTCAGATTGTTCACGGAAACCACGCCTCCGAACTGCATGGTGACATTTTCGATATGTAAAGCGTTAACCGGTGCCTGTTCTGTCATTTCTTTGCCTTATCCTTTCCTGTTTTCTTTCTGTCAAGAAGGGCTGCAATATTTATCTCCCGGTTTCCCATGATACCCTTGGAGAAGAAAAGCACGATTATCATGATAACTACGGAGAATACCACCATTCTGAATCCGTTGCGGAGAAGGGGCACCTTAAAGCCTCCGATATACTGCTCACTGTCAAGGAAACGGAGCCACCACTCGGAACATGCCACATAGAGGAAGGTGGCGATAACGGAACCGGATACGGAACCTATGCCGCCTATTACCACGATAAGAAGCAGTTCGTAAGTCATGGTGGAAGTAAAGGCCTTGGCCTGGGCGTTTGCCACATACATGGCAAATAGTCCGCCTCCCACTCCGGCGAAAAAGCTGGAGATCACAAAGGACAGCATCTTATGGGAAAAGAGCCTTATCCCCATGGCTTCAGAGGCGATCTCATCATCCCTTATGGATTTGAAGGCCCTGCCGTATGAAGAATTGATAAGGAGCACTATTATCGCTATGCAAATGGTAGTTACAAGGAACGGAATGAAGGTTGATAACTGAAGTATGGTCCTTCCGGATCCGTCCGTGATATTGAAGCTTGAAAAAGTGGGGAATCCCTTTATCATATTTGCGCCGTTGGTTATGGGCCCAAGCCTCTGCCACTGGAAGAACGCCCTTAAGATCTCAGCAAATCCCAAAGTAGCAATGACAAGAT
Organism: Lachnospiraceae bacterium; assembly: GCA_017448845.1. Lineage (GTDB taxonomy): Bacteria > Bacillota > Clostridia > Lachnospirales > Lachnospiraceae > NK4A144. The sequence goes on along the minus strand of JAFSKT010000176.1, from coordinate 4,566 downwards.
AATCGCTCTTAAGCCTTAAAACAGGGAATCCTATGAGAAAAGCAAAGAAGCCTGCAACAGTGCCCGCAAGTATCAAGGCTATTATACAGCCAAGCACCATGCTGAATGCGCCACCGGCGCCCCCTGCTCCGAATATCCCTTTGAAAAAGTCCACAATGGAAAACTGGAAAGCGCATCCCCCGAAGAGGTAGTACACCTGATCCTTTAATTCCGAGGGAACCGTAAGGATGGCGTAGGTATAGGCTCCGAGGAGCATGAATCCCGCCTGTCCCAGAGAGAATAAACCTGTAAAGCCGTTTAACAGGTTCATGGACACAGCCACCAGCGAATATACTGCGGCTTTCTTTAATACCGTGAACAGAGGGCTCATGGGATCAAATATCTGGGGGAGCCAGGGAAATACTGAGCGTATATTTTCAAGTATTATTACAAAGATCAGTAATCCGGCGATGAGAAGTATCGTCGGACGGTAATTCTTTTTTTCTGTCATAATTTACACCTTATCTGCAGCTGCTTCACCAAAGAGTCCCTGGGGTTTGAATACCAGTATCACGATAAGAAGGGCAAAGGTAAAAGCATCCGAAAAGACGGACACATCCCAGCTTGAAGGAAGGCCCTTTATTATAGTCTCGCATATACCGATGAGGAATGCTCCCAACACAGCTCCGGGAATGGAACCGATACCGCCGAAAACCGCTGCCACGAAGGCTTTAAGTCCGGGCATGGCGCCTGCCATGGGTGTGATGGCGGGATAGTTGGTAAAGAATAGATTGGAACCCACTGCTGCCAGTGCGGAACCAATGATGAAGGTTACTGATATTACAAGATTTATCTTTATCCCCATCAGGCGGCTGGTCTCAAAATCCTTGGAAACGGCACGCATTGCCATTCCAATCTTTGTGCCGTTAATAAGCATTGAAAGGATCGTCACCAGGATAAGGACAAGGATCGGTGTGATGATGACCACCCATTTGGTCTGGGTCCCAGCCACATTCACAGTATCCGATAAAAAGGGAATGGTGGGATAGGTCATAGGCTGGCCGCCGGTTACATAGGTGGCCGTATTCTGTAAGAGGTAGCTTACCCCGATGGCCGATATCATAACGGACATACGGGGTGCCTCTCTTAAAGGCCTGTAGGCCGCACGTTCGATCGTGAAGCCTAACAGGACCGTAAATACTATTACCAGGGGCAGGGACACCGGGATAGGCAGTACTGCCGTTAAATAGATCCCCAGGAGTCCCGCCACCATGAATACATCGCCGTGGGCGAAATTAATAAGTCTCAGAATACCGTAAACAAGAGTATATCCTATTGCTATCAGAGCATACTGCCCGCCTACGGAAATACCGGAAAGCAGTACGGAAATCACATATTCCATGGTTAAACGTAAAGCTCCTTCTTACTTATTTCGCGGATCCGGTCTGAACCTTTTCAAAGGCCCATGTTCCTGTAGCCGTATCTGCAGTCTTGATGTATGCGGTATCACGTACGGCATCTCCCTGGCTGTCGAATGCGATGGAACCTGATACTCCGTTCCAGGTTACGCCGGGGATAGCGCCCTTTATGGCACCCTTGTCGCCGCTGCCTGCTGCCTTGATGGCCTCAAGTGCTACATAGTAAGCGTCATAACCCATTGCTGTAACAGCTGAGATCGTGTCATTTCCGCCGTTTGCTGTAAGAGCGTCTGAATTGTTGTTGATGTAATCCTTGATTCCCTTATCAAAGGTATCGGAACCGCCTTCCTGATAGAAGGTTGATACATAGAGACGAAGGTTGGTGTCCTTTGTAGCCTCAAGCACCATGTTGTCATCAAGTGTATCGGATCCGAGGAAAGGAATGTCGATATTAAGTGATGCAGCCTGCTCCATGATCTGCTTTGCATATGCGATGGATACAGGTGTGAAGATCACGTCTGCGTTCTCACTCTTCGCCTTATTAAGGTATGAAGTGAAGTCTGAGTTATTTGTAGGGAATGAGTCAGAGATTACCTCTCCGCCTGCTGCCTCAAATACCTGTGTAAAGAAAGCTACAAGGCCCTGGTCATACTCGTTTCCGTTCTCACCTAAGCAATATGCCTTCTTAGCGCCGAACTTCTCCATAGCGAAGTTTGCAAGTACGTCAGCCTGGAAATTATCAAGGAAGCATATCCTGAAGTAGTAATCGTTTCCTGCTGTTACGTTGGGGTTTGTGCAGGTTACGCCGATGGCTGCAAGGCCTGCCTCGTCAAACTTGGGACCGCCTGCCATTGAAACGCCTGATCCGTAAGAACCAAGTACCAGTGCCACATTCTTTCCTACCAGCTCTGATGCTGCTGAAGGAGCCTTATCTGCAGATGAACCGTTATCCGCATAAACCAGCTCTACCTTATAAGTCTTGCCGCCGGCTTCTACAGTGGGAGTCTCGGAGTTTGCATACTGCATTCCAAGAATCTCCTTCTTTCCGCCTGATGCGGAGTCACCTGTTGAAGGCTCGAAAACTCCGATCTTAATGGTATCTCCTCCTGCGCCTCCTGCGGAACCGCAAGCCATGAGCCCGAAAGCCATCATTCCGGCAAGCATAACTGATATTATCTTCTTCATATTGATCTCCTCCTTACTTCTGCTTAATACAGAAAATAAACAATAATGCAGTAATTCTAAATGTTTTACGCCCTCTTGTCAAACTCCGCTCCGATGGATAAATCCGTTAAATAGCCTTTTTCCCTGCAAGGTTATTACCCTTGAATTCTATATACTTGCCATCGGCAGAAAGGCCGAACTCATCCTTTTTGGCTTTATACCACTTCCTGAACAGCATAAGCTTAACGGACTTTACGGTAGTTACGTCGTTTTTGGTCTTAACCTTTATTTTTGCTTCAGTGCCGCTTCCAACATAATACAGAGTGGTTTCGAAGGGAAGTCCTTTATCCCCCTTGGTCTCTGTCTTGATGATCTTATTGATGGCCTTATCAGCGTCGGTCAGTTTTGTTATCTGGATGAGCTTTTTCTTTTTATTTACCTTCATCTTCGCAATTTTATATTCCTTACCGTTTACCGAAACAGCGAATTTATCACCCAGATCCTCGGGTTTAAGTTTAGCGTTTCCGAAGAAGGGGAGCTTTTTAGGATAGGTGATCACAAGCTTTGTTTCCCCTGAAACCTTTTCCACTACCGTTATTTCGGTGGGCACATTCTGCTCGGCATCGGTGTTATCCACCGGTGAACTGGACGGTGCTTCATGTGATCCGGTATAGTCATTCCTGAAAGCCTTACCTCCGGGAGCAAGCAGGCCGTCTATAGGGTTGTATCCTTCACCTTCCCAGGTATAGCTGTCTTTATCAGGCAGCATGGATTTTAAGGGAATGCTGGCTAACGCCATCTTGTTCTGTACTGCCTGGATCCCGGTGCAGCCTTCAAATACGGTAATATAAGAAGGAGAAATATCATCTCTGTCACCAAAGTCCTCTTTGGTTGTTATGCCTGATCCAACAACAAGCCAGGGACCAAAACCGGTGCAGCCGGAAAAAGCGTGTCCCCGCAGTGCTAAAACATTATCCGGGATGATAAGATTTCCGGTAAATCCGCTGCATCCTGAAAAAGCGTACTTATCGATATAACATACTCCTGAAGGTATAACAAGGTTTCCTTTAAACCCATAACATCCTCTGAACGTTCCATCGTAAATAAATCCATAATCTCCGGTTCCGAGATCAAGACTGGTGAATCCGGCACAATCGGCAAATGCGCCCGCACCCAGTTCTTCCAAGGAAGCCGGCAGTTTAAGTGCTCCGATAAGGTATGTACCGCCAAAAGCATTTCTGCCGATCGTTTTCAAACCTTGTCCGAACGTTAATTCTCCGGTCAGATCGTTACAGTTTAAGAATGCACCTTCTCCGATATCTGTTACTCCCTCGGGCATGGTCAGTTCTTCATCAAATCCGCAGTTAGAAAATGCAAGATCTCCTATACTTGTGACTCCTTCAGGTATGGTCAGCGGTCCGGTCATTCCCGAACATTCATAAAATGTACTGTTATTTATTTTTGTAAGTTCTGATCCTTCACCAAAGCTTAAAGAGGTAAAACCGGAACATCCGTTAAATGCATCTTCACCTATTTCGGCAACGCTGGCCGGTATGTCCAAAGGTCCCGTTAACTCGGAATACTCGTTAAAGGCCTGTTTTCCGATATAAGTAACTCCTTCCGGGATGGTAAGAGAGCCTGAATGGCGCTGATACAGATCAAAGAATGCTTCGTCACCTATTTTGGTTACTGTGTATTCTTTGCCGTATACATTTTTAACTTTTCCCGGGATTACAAGATCCTTTTCTATGGGATCAGCTAATTTCGTATTTTTAGACTTTTTGTTATCGGGGTTTCTTATGATTGTCGCAGTCTTATTTGCTTCATCATTTACTTCAAACCAGAACGAAGGCTCACCATCTTTTTTATTCAGTATGTCTTCGAACTGATCTTTCATGGTTTCTTCCCATCCGGCATACAGATCCAGGTTTGCAGTTACAGCTTTATCAAAATCGTATAATTTTGTACATGCTTTATCCGTGTACCAGCCGGTGAATTCAAATCC
>JAFSKT010000175.1 GCA_017448845.1 Lachnospiraceae bacterium | reverse complement strand
AATTATATCACGGACGGCGTTGGATCTCCGGCTATTTACTCTACCGCGGATATTACTGTAAACAATGCGGCGCTTACGTCTACGGCTTCTCAGGGGATTGTAGTTGAAGGGAAGAACTCGGTAACGCTGAATAATGTGGTGCTGAATGCTGATAATAACAAGCACAACAGTGATAAATCCGATTATTATGAGGCTGTTATGATTTATCAGTCAATGTCGGGGGATGCGGATACCGGATTGTCAAAATTCTCTGCAACAGGCGGGAATATCGCAAATGTGAACGGAGATATCTTTTTCGTCAATAATACTGCGACCGACATTTCACTTTCAGGCGTTGACATCACAAATAACGGAGGAGGCGCATTTCTCCGAGCGGCTGCAGCCGGATGGGGCAATGAAGGGTCAAACGGAGGGAAGGTCAATCTGGCAGCGAAAGCTCAGAAGATCGACGGCGATATCATCGTGGATGAGATTTCTTCCCTGAATCTGTATCTGACAGAAGGAAGTACTTTTACGGGGGCGGTCAATCCCGAAGGAGCTTCCGGGGAAGTATATGTGGAGCTTACTGGGGAGTCTAAATGGGTTCTTACTGGGGATTCCTATATCACATCGCTTACCTGCACGGCTGGTTCCATTGATCTGAACGGATATACTCTCACAGTAGACGGGAACGCTTATCTGGAAGGTTCTTCTTCGGAAGGGAGTGCGGTAGAGATTGAGACCGGCAATGAAAACGAAAGACGGGAAGGGATGCAGGCGCCTCCGGATGGCGGTAAGCAGCCTCCACAGGACGGAGATCAACAACCGCCGAGGGGAGATAAGGAACCTCCCCAGAACGGAGAAATGAGGGGACCTGAGGAGAATAGTGAATCGATGCCTGGCAACGGACAGCCTCCTGAGAAGCCAAACGGTGAACCGCCAGAGCGACCGGATGGGAAAGGAGCGTTTTAAGATGAAACGAATGGTAAAAATGGGACTTACAGCTGGTCTTATAATCGCAATTCTTTTTGGAGCTGTAGCATGTCAGCTGCCGGAAGGCGTAAATGAACAGCAGATGCTGAAAAACGCAGAAGAGCCACAGTTAGACAATGGAGCAGCGGTTAATACGCAGAGCGATAATAGAGGACCTGAAGGGAATGGTGGGATGCGAGGCGGAAACGGCGGCCCCGGCGGGAACCGTGGAGGCGGAGGAGTGGACAAGTCCGGTGATACGGATCTTCAGACTATGATCACAGAGATCGCTCCGAAGTTTGAGCTGCTGACCTTTGATGATCCAGAGTCCGGAATATCCCTACAATATCAGCTCTTTATTCCGGATAGTTATGATGAAAGCCAGTCTTATCCCCTGATCCAGTTTATTCCGGATTCCAGTGTGGTTGGGAATGGAACCGATGCCGTGCTTACGCAGGGCTGGGGAGGTCTCATCTGGGCAACAGAGGAGGAGCAGGAAAAGCATCCGTCTTTTGTTGTGGTCCCCATATTTACTGAGACGGTTGTAGATGACAGCTTTAACCACTCTGAGCAGATCGAGGTGGCAGTGAGGCTGATCCAGAGCCTGACAGAGAATTATTCCATAGATACGGACCGTATCTATACGACCGGACAGTCTATGGGCGGAATGACATCTTTCCATCTGAATATCACGTATCCCGATCTTTTCGCTGCGTCCTTATTTGTGGGAAGTCAGTGGGATACGGAGCTGTTAGATGTACTGGAAGACAAAAACTTCTTCTATATCGTTGCTGCGGGAGATCCGAAGGCATCTGCCGGACAGGCGGCCTTGTTAGAGGTATTTCAGGCAGATAAGGCTCCGTACAGCTATGCTGAGTGGAGCGCGCAGGAGGATGCAAAGATCCAGAATGATTCGGTGGCATCTATGCTTGCGGAAGGGAATCATGCGAACTTTGTCATGTTTACGGAAGGGTCAACGCTTACAGAAGGACAGAGTGCCAGTCTCGGAGCCGGGGAGCATATGACGTCCTTTGATTACGCATATAAGATTGAGGCGGTACGCGACTGGTTGTTTGAACAGACAAAATAAGCATACCAATTTATATCAGGTGAAGAGAACAGAAGAGCGGGGCAAGCCCCGCTCTTTGTATGAAGAAAAGAAAACGATTATTTCTTGTTTACAGCGTCCTTTAATGCCTTTCCTGCCTTGAAGGAAGGAGCTGTGGAAGCCTTGATCTTGATCTCTTTGCCGGTCTGAGGGTTTCTCCCGGTACGGGCGGCACGCTTCTTTGTCTCGAAGGTTCCGAAGCCTACGAGCTGAACCTTATCTTTCTTCTTAAGGGTAGCAGTTACGGTATCCGTAAATGCCTTTAATGCCTTTTCGGTATCCTTTTTGCTGAGTCCGGATTCCTTTGCCATAGCATCGATCAGTTCTGATTTGTTCATTATGATTCCTCCTCGAATAATTGGGTATTTATGAAAAACAGGCACAACATCTTGTGCCAACAGGGATACTATACCACAATACGCTCGGAATGCAAGTAATATCTATTGTTATGTTAGGACAAACGCATAAAAATAATCAAACCCGCAATAGATAAGGATTTGGGAGCAATCTGTGGTTATCGATATGCTAAAAATGTTTCCGTCACAAGAGAGATGTAGTATAAGACAACAGTTCAATTGGTGCTATTGCAGATCTGGTGAAATAGGGTAGCAGAAAATAGGATGTCGCTCACGCGGCCTCCTTTTTCTGTTCAGCTTAACAACTGTCTTTTAGAAATGCCTTAGGTCCTCTTCCTCCTGTTTTAAGAGTTCACTCGCCTTCTTCTTATCGTTGGCAGTCATTTTTACTTCGCCAAGACTCTCTTTTAGTGCCTCCCTATCCAAAATGGAAAAAAGATCTTTCAAGGTATGTTCATAATCCCATCCAATTACCTTCCGGATTGACTTCATGCTGTATTTGCTATATTTCGGAAGGGTCTTAAGCAGTTTGATGAGGTGAAGGGTCATTTTAATCAATAGGCTTAGATTTTGATAGGCATTGATATCCATTGTTGTATTGTCGTCTTCCCGGAATATAACGTCCAGGCACCAATGCCCCACCTCACATGCCCAATGACCACGGATTCCTTCGGCGCAGGCAATGACATCTGAAAGAGTGGATATATAGTAGCGAATTTCCTGGCTGGGCGATTTAGATGGATCGGTTGGATTTATTGTTTTCACCACACATATGAACGAGGTAATTTTTCCCCATTCCTTGTCCCGCTCCTTATCCTCATAGGCTTTTAACAGGTAGTACTCCCTGGTTTCTATCTGTGAATGTGCTTTTTCTACTGTCTTATAATACCCTTTCCCATCACCACCTTCCCGGAGCTCCTTCTTTGTTTTCTCGTCAAAACACAGGGAGACATTTTCAAGCAGCCCGCCCTGGTTCCCTTTCAGCCCCCCGATTGCCTCGCCATGCTTTTTCAGTATGATTTTCCATGTCTTCTTCTGCGTATGCAGGGCATCGAAAGTAATGAGGATATTTCTGAGGCTTTTCCTGGATTCCAGAAAATTTTGCGCCACGGGTATTTCGTTTGTTTTGGAATCAATTGCCTCGGAGTATATGCAGATGTCATCCGTGACATTCCACACATGCAGCGTCTGCTGGTTGCGGACTTTATCCTGCCTGGAAGCGCAGTAGGAACGCCCGGTGCCGTTTTCCTCCTTCCCGTCGATGGCATAGTGCGTGAGCCCGCAAAGGGCTGTATCAAGCCCGAGGGCATGTTTTATATGGGCGATGTTCGCTTCCAGAAACCGAATGATAACATCCTGGAATTGTTTCGTGGGGATTTTCGAAAAGATGTAGCGTAATTCATCATGGGAGGGCACACCGTGGTTGTAGCGGTAAAACTTCCTGAGCCAGCGGAGGTTGGTATTCCCGAACAGTTCCAGCTCTGTCCATTGGTTACAGTCGGCAAGCACTCCCATGAAAACAAGGAGGAGTACTTCCGGGAGCGGATAGTCACACATGGCGCTGACCCTCCCATCGGGCACAGACTCCAAAACGGACATAACCTCCCTTGTCTGGGACTTTGTGAGCTTTGCGCCCTCTTTTGGGGGCAGTCCCGCGTCTTTAAGTGCTTGCGATAACTCTTTGAGTACCTTGTTCTGTTTTGGCATGTTTTAAGTTCCTTTCTTTTAATTTTCCGCATGTTCCCGGAGGAAGCGGAGGGCCTGCTCTTTCGAAAACGGAAGATCGTACTTGCGGGCCAGCGCATACGCGGATGGCGGTAATGGAGCCAGCGTATACCCCCGCTTATTTTTTAAGAGAACAGAGGAAGCAAGGTACGCCCTCATCTTTGGCCAATCCTCCCCATAAGTTTTATTGACCGCCTCGGAAAGCATGCGTGATCCCCTGTCAATTCCGACAGACAAGGAATCGCCGACCTCCTCCGGAAATGGGACATCCGAAAGCAGCAAAGACAGCGTGGAAGTCATATATAGCTCATTGCTGTACATGCCATAAAGAAAGGAAAGGACGGAGCAAATGTAGACAAACGTTCCATACCTGCGGTAAGTTATCCTCAGGCCCTGAAGTATTCTGTCACTGCAGCAGAATACGGCTATGATGATGCCGTAATTCCAGGCGGAAGGCGTAAATAATTCCGGTTCAACCGTCCCTGAAGGTTTCTTCCTCGAAGGGATAAAACCATCTCTTTCTGTAATACGTCCCAGATAGCCGTCACAGACCCGGACGGGATGGTCGATCCCCTCCCTCCTTTCGGAATGGGCGGAATAAACATAATAAGAATCCCCTTTCTTATTAACGTATTGGCCTTTTTTGAGGCGTTCAGTCACCCACTGTGGGTAGTCGGCTTTTCGTCCCATATATCCTCCTTAGAGTATTACATAAATACTATTATAACATAAGATAATATGTAATACAAGAGGAATATAAAAAATCTCCATACCACAATATCTTGTATGGAGATAATGAAGGTGCTATTATACTCGCGAACGCAATTAATTGCCGTTTT
>JAFSKT010000174.1 GCA_017448845.1 Lachnospiraceae bacterium | reverse complement strand
TTATCTTTTAAAATAACTAACCAAGCACACTGTAAAATAGTGAAAAAATAGTGTAATTTTAATGGAAATTTCAGAGCAATCCTGATATAATCATCTTGAGGTGATTTGGTGTGATTAAAGCAATACTTACCAACGAGATTCTTAAGTATATAACCGAGATCGAAAAAAACAGATTTAGAGTATCCACTGTAAAGATGTCTCGGTCTGTAGCAAACAGACTACGTAAAAACTCAAAAAAGAAGAGCTCCTATGCCTCAAACAAGATCGAAGGAAATCCTCTTTCCGAGAAGCAGGTTGATGAAGTGATTGATCGGGATGAAAGAAAACATTTCTTAAAACCCGAGCAGGAAGTGAGAAACTATTTTCTTGCATTAAATTATCTGGAGGAAAAGGCAAAAAAGAAAGAGAAGTTTTCAAAAAAACTGATCCTCGATGTGCAGAAGTATGTAGAAAAGGGTGCATCAAAGGAAAAGATAGGCCTTCGTGGTCCCATGCCTCCAGGGGTACTTTTTGCCGTATATGATTCCCAAACGGGTAATCCTGATTATATCCCTCCGGAGTATTCGGATATTCCGGGCTTGTTGGATGAGCTGGTAGAATATGTAAATACAACAGACGACCATCCTCTTATTGTTGCGGCGGTTGTTCATTATCAGCTCTTGACAATCCATCCTTTTGAAGATGGAAACGGTAGAACTGCGCGCCTTCTTTCAGGGTATGCTCTTGACGTTAATGGATTTGGATTCAATGGCATTGGTTCCTTGGAAGAATATTTTGCTTATGATGTGAATGAATACTATGAATCCATTCAGATGGGATTGCCGGCCTTATACTATTCAGGAAGAAATGAGCCACCGCACCCTGAAATATGGATTAACTATTTTCTTCGGATGGTCCAGCTTTATTCAAATAGGGTGTGCGAGCTCTCGGAAGATTCGAACACCGAAGAAATAACAGGAAGTCTTTCTTATCTGAAAGGCAAAGAGAAAGAACTGCTTCTGTTTCTTATGAAGCATTATAAAAGGGAATTCACTCCGATTGAAGTCAGTAAGGAATTTGCTGTAACAAATAAGACAATAATAAACAGATTGTCAGTTCTTGTTAAGAATGGATTTGTTGAACCGGTCATGGTAAACGAACGTGTTAGATCATATAAGCTTAGTACTTTCACAAAAGATCATGAAAAAGAATTGAAGAAATCACTACAATAGTTATTAGTGTGTACCGACATTGTTATCATATCAACTAACAAATAAGGAGGTACACAAAATGAATGAGGAGGCCATCAGTTACATCTGTCAGGTATGGGCTGAATTATTCAGACAGATCTTATTATCACTTAACCTTAATGGCTATCTTATACTTCTTATCAAGATACTTATACTGAACCTTGATGCTGTCCTTTTCCGCCGGGTCCACTGTTATTGAGTTCCCGGAAAGAGCAGCCTGGGAATGCTTCTGCTTAAGTATCTCAAGCTCTCCGGCGTCTATGTCAGTACCGAAGAGTTCCTTAATGGTCTTAGTGACTCTTCCGCTGCCTATACCGATCTTCTTTGCATCCTTCTGCGGTTTCGGCTTTTCAACCTTGAATGTTATCTTATAGGTCACACCATCTTCCATGGTAAGGGTGACGCTTCCGTCCTTCTTGCAGGTGATGGTGGGGATCATGGTCTTCTTATTGACCTTCACCTTTACACCGCCCTCGGCCTTTGCTGAATCCTTATCCCTGAGTTTCCCCTTTGTGGTAAACTTACTGCCGTTGATGGCAGTCATCTTAAGCCCTTCGGGATTTATGCCCGATCCGGCTACTTTGGAGAAATCAAGAACCTGTTCTTTGATCTTCCCGGAACCTGTTATGGGAGCGAAGTTGTCCTCCGGTGCTGCATAAGTCTCCCCGGCTCCGGTGGTGGGAACCTTGCCTGTTTCCGCCTGTTTAGTTAAAACAGTCAATGTCCCTTCCTTATAAGTAACGGAGTAATTCCCCTGCGACCTCTTCCCGGCAGGCGTAATGGTATAGGTCCCTACGGTCTCCCCAAGTATGCGGGAGAAAGTGTAGGAAATAAGGCTTTCAGATTCGCCTTCTACAAGGCCCGTAACTGTGGCTGTAAACTCAGGATCTTCCTCTCCCTCGGTCTTACTCTTATCATCCGCTGTGACAGTGACATCCTTGGAATCGATACACCAATCAATGCTCTTTGCTTCAGCAGTGCCATCATCCCAGACATAGCCATTCTTCAATGTCGCCCTGGCTGTATAATAGCCTGCATTCGTTGCTGTGTTACCTGTCAGCGTATATCCTGTACCGTCCGTTACGCCGGTTTGTTCCGTACCGTCGTATATAAGATCCGCAGCTGCAACAGGAGCCGTAGTGTATTGAGCCCACTGTGCATAGAGTGTTTGAGAATCATTCATGGTCACTATCGCCTTATCGGTATAAGCCGTGCCGCTTCCGTCTGCCTTTGTATTCCATCCGTTATAGAATGTATCCGCCGGTGCTGAGAAGGTATTGGTACTAAGCGTTGCTTTGACGCCTTTTGGAATCTTACGGGAAGACATGGTGCCGCTGCCGCCGTTTGCGTCAAATGTAATGGTCACAGGATCTCCTGCAAAAACTGCTTCTTTTTTGTCATTTAATCCCACAGCATAATCATCATTATCGCTGAAGAAATTCAGGTCGCTTCCCCTACCGTTAAGTTGCGATGTGAATACACCGGTTGCCGGCACATAAGCGTTTTTCTTATCGTCCCAGGTCACCGGTGAAACGCCAAACTCGCCTGTCAGTATTCCGGTGACGTTGATCTTATTATCATATATCCACACGTTGTTTTTAACTGCATTGTCTTTCGTGCCCTTCATGTTGTCCCTGACTGTCGCACTGCCGGAGACTTTGAATATTGCGTCTTCATCGAGATACACGCCGCCACCTCCACCGTCGGTACGCACAGTATTATCGTGAATTGTCCCGCCGGTCATGGTGAATACAGCGTCATCATTGACGTATACACCTCCGGAACTTGAAACGTTTTTAAGAGCGACATTTCCGCAGATCGTTCCGCCGGTCAATGTGAATATGGCGTTTTCTTCAACCGTCACGCCGCCGCCCAACTGGTCTTCAGAACCATTACCGCCGGTTATGTATCCGCCGGTAACATATATCTCAGAAGCAGTGTCTGTTCCAGCCGTGTCTACGTTTTGGACTGACTTACCCCTTCCGTTTGTGTAAAGAGTAATCTTATATACAGGACTGTCCGCTGCTGTATCCTGTATCTTCAGCGCTTTTCCTTCGAGCACCTTGATGACACTGCCGTCATCATATTCAGCTGGCTCGCTGGTATAGCGAATGCCATATCCGTTTAAGTCCAGGATAACGGGGCTTTGTGCCGTGCCTGCATCTACTTCTATGGGACTTTCCGACGTCAGATTACGCAGCAGCTTAATTGTGTCGCCATCCGCTACTTTATCAAGTACTTCCCCCATAGCGTAATAGGTGGCAGTACCAATCTTGGCCGCCGGTAATGGTGTAAGCGTCTTTCCTCCGAACCCGGAAAGATTATCGTACTCTCCGCATTCGTAAGTTTTTGTGCCATCGTAGTATGCGTACCCATCCTCAATGGTAAGTTCTGATCCGTCTTCAAATGCCGCAACATTCTTGCCATTCGGTTTTTTTCCGCCGGTGACAGTCAGAACACCTCCTTTAAGAAACACATCACCATCAATACCCGGTCCTGCTGCTCCGCGGACTCCGCCGCTTCCGCCGATTCCACCATCTACTTTAACTGTTCCGCCTTTAACAGTTACTTCGCCACAAATGCCGTATCCGCCATCTCCACCGTCTCCGTCGTCTCCACCGTCTCCGCCTTTTCCACCGACTACTATGAGCCGTCCTCCTTCAACAGAAACATCTGCATCAACGCCGTCTCCACCAATTCCGCCCTCATCATCATCTTCTTCACCGTCTCCTCCCGGACCCCCGGTGATCTCAATAATACCACCCTTAACTAACAGATCACATGTAACGCCGGCTTCTCCATCGCAACTTTCTAATCCAGCTCTTCCCCGGACAATAGCCATTCCGCTTTCAAAGATTATTTCCCCATCACCGCTTATAGAATTTAATATACGCAGTGATGCGTTCTCCTCACCTTTTATTGTGAGGGTTACGTTGTCCTCTATTTCCATGCCGTCAATTACCGTTACACCGCTGTGCACGATAAGTGTTGTATCAGCAGAGACTGTGACTTTGCCCGTGATATTCTTCTCACTTCTGCCATCCGTGTATGTTCCGCCGTTCCATACAACGTCACCGGTTGTGTTTTCAATTGTATGTTCTCCATCCGCCCACGCCGGCACTGCCATGATGAACAGGGCCATGGCAGCTATAACAACTGCCGCTCCCCCTTTTTTCACTGTCCTCTTCATAGTTTCCATGCGCTTCTCAACCATCTTTGTCTCCTTTAATAAAACCCCTCTACGCTTATCTCCCTGACAGGTTTAGCTTGTCTAATCCTCTAATCTTCTCACGATATAATGATAAATATACACTATGATAGAAAATATATCACACCATAAACTCACTGTCCAGCCACCGTAAAAGCCCATACCGCTTTGGTATGGGCCGTAACAATTCAGACAGTTCTTACTATCACTTCACCTTTATTGTCATCTTGTATTTCTTGTTCAGATACTGGTACTGGATCTTTATGATGTCCTTCTCCGCAGGATTGATGGTTAAAGTATTGTGGCTATTTACCAACTCGTGGTTGGTATTTATAAATTCCCGTCACCGTTAATAGCCCCTTCCGGTCATTAAGTTACTAAACCTTCATGTCCGGTCTGATGCTAAATATGCTGAATAGCCCCATAATATGAATAACAAAAAAGTCCCCGCATCAGTCGGGATAGGGGTACCGGCTCACGTCCTCTCCCGGTACCACAAAAGCATAACAATTCCCTTCATCATCCGTACCCATGCCAAGCTCGGGATAAGCACAATCATCTTTCAACAGTAGACGGCGGAACGCTGTCTTCAGTGAATCAAATCCGAGGATCTGCCACTTCAGTATCCGCCTGATCTTCCAGCGATCGAACCCTGTGGGTAATAAATGGATTATGTCGTACCGGATCTTCCACTCTATGATCCCGCAAATAACCGCTATCAGGATTGCAACGGATACTCCCGAAAACATACCGGGAGCATACTCTATCTCCTGATATTCCTCAAATTTTGAAAACTGATAGAGAAAGAACAGGACATAAACAAGAGCTACCAGATCTGCCAAATGGCAGATAACATGATAAACAGTATGCTGTGACGGTTTCGACACCAGCTTTACATTATTAAGTGTCCGGTAGTCTACCCCTCCTATTTTGAAAGATTTAATCCTTAAACGGGGACGGGATACCGGAGTCCCGCAGTTTGTGCAGAACTTATCCCCTTCATTCAGTTGTTTTCCGCATTTAGAACAGAAACTCATATTTCTTAATTCTCCTCTTGTAAAAACGGCCCATATTGTTTCATGTATGGACCGTTCAAGTCTTAAGCTGTCACAGCTTATTCGGTCATCCCCATGGAAATCTGCTTGATGGTCTCTGCCATAGCGCTGAGTTCCTCGATATTGGCGTTGATCTCTTCCATGGCTGCGCCCTGGGATGTAATGTTTTCATTTATACCATTCCATTATCTGAGCCGCCTTATCGTTTATCAGCCTTATCGCCTCTCTGTCACTTTCCGAAACAGTTCCCTGATAGCTTATCAGGTTCTCACCCTTCAGGACATTTTCTACGCTGCCGCAATTCCGCCGGCTCCCAAAATACCTGCTCTCATTTTAACCTTCCTTTCCTACTGCTGATCAATAGTTCCGTTCCTATCCTGACGCTTAACGACATTCCGATTATGTTCAAACTGCCGGAAGTCACATCATCAATACACCGGCAGCTGCGCTTATCATTCCTTTAGTCTGCAGCACAGGCAATTCTTTAAGAAAGGCCTCTTTCCCGATGCAGTCCTTTTTGATCAGTCTGCAGAGCCTTTCTTCACCAAGTATCTCGACAGAACGTCCGGCAGCTTTTTCTTCATCCTTCAAAAGTACCTGCCGGTAAGACTCTTCGTCTTCCACAGCTTCTTCCGAAAGGGCAAAGAGCGCATAGTCCAGCTTTTCCCTTCCGCTGCTTATCCCGGGAAAAATCTCTTCATACAGCTCTTCCCCAAGATCAACGGTTCTCCTTAAGAACTCCATGCCGTGAGGATCAAGGCTTAAGGGAACGCTGAACTCTCTTTTGCCGCCCTCCTTTGAAACGCTGATAAAACCTCTGCCCTTCTTAAGAGCTGCGATCAATGCATCCGCAAGCCCATTAATCCGAACCCCGCAAGGTATGCAGACCTTCAGATACATTTCGCTCTTAAAGGCAGCAAAGGCGTCAGCATGTATCCTCTCAGTCCCTTCTTTTATTAGGACCGTGATCCTGCCTCTGTCACCGGCCATAAGCTTATATAGCATATTTCCCACATATACAGTATTTCCCTGCCTTAAAAGCCACTCAGAACCGTCAAAGCTTGTATCGCAGGCGTCAATATTTGGGTTTTCAAATACTATTTCCCTGCACCTGCTTCCGGTAAAGGCCGCAGGGCCGAGACGCTCCACCTTTTCCGGAACGGTCACGCTCTCATCATTAAGCCCCGCAGAAAGGGAAAGGCAGAGCTCCTTTCCGCCGTCCCTGTAGAGCATTCTTCCGTCGGTGGTGAAGATCCTGTTTTCCCGGTTTATTTCCAGCTTTTCCAGATCCGGGAACACATCATTCCTTTCTATAAACCTGCCGAGGCGCGCCGGGAGCCGTAACTTCCTCACTCCCGGATAAACTGTCTTTTCCGTATAGCTATTGGAAGGCAGGAAAGAAGTCACCGGATCCCCGTCTATGGATTCCGGAAAGAAGATCTCCTCATCATGGGAAATGATCCCTCTTATAATGTAATTCCTGGACCCGGGGCCCGCCACCCTGTTGATATGCTCCTTGCATTCCATCAGGAAGTCCGTCCCCAAGTAGCTGAACTCCTCTCCCTTCATATCCTTCCTTTGACCACGTCTCTTTTTTCAAAGCCACGCACTTTAAAACGCAATACTGTATTTCTTATTCAGGTAATCGTATCTCACCTTCAACGAAGACTTCTTTTCCCTGTCTATGAGAAGGGTATTTCCGCTTACTGCCGCGGCTCCGCCCTTGTCCTTCAGTATCTGCAGGGTACCGCTGTCTATATTCGTTCCGAAGAGGTCAAATACGCTGAGGGAAAGGGTTCCTTCACTGTTTTTACGTAAGAGCTCCTTCACCTCATTTTTCCGGGGTTTCGGCTTTTCAACGCTAAACTCCACTGCATACTTCTTTCCGTCAGCCATATTAAAGGTGACGGTGCCGGAGGATTTCATTGTAAGGACAGCCGTGCCCGAAGCCTTATTATACTTCACCTTTGCGGTGGTTTTATCGCATTCCGCCGATTCGATCTTTTCCCTTGTGGTGATCTTTGAGCCCTTAATGCAGGTAACGGAAAGCTTCTCCACCCCTGATCCTTCTACATTTCCTAAGCTGATAAAGAGATTCTTTATGCTACCGAGGAAGGTGTCCACGGGAAGTGTATCAGTAGAGGAAGAATAGCTCTGTCCGCTGAAAACAGGAACTCTTACTATCTCATTTTCCGAGGGAGTCTTTTTCTCCTCTTCATGTTCCTTCTTCGCAATGTTTTCCGACACTAAATTAAAGTTCTCCTCTGAAATGGGAAGCACTGCGGAATGCAGATTTGTGAGCCAGGTTAATCCGTTCTTTCTCCTCACCGACAGGGGATTCAGGATAATTGAATACATGCTCCGTACATCAAGCTCTCCCTCGCTGTCGGAGAGGCTTCCCGTATCCGATATCACATAGCCCATTTTTTCAAAAGTTCCGGTATAGATCATGGTATGCCCGGAAAAGTACAGGCAGGTTCCCGCGGGCATCCGGCTTATGGCGTAAAGCTTATCTTCATCACTCATATCTTTTAAGCTTATAAGTCTTTCCGGCGTCAGCTGCCAGTTGGTATTCCTGGGCAGGAAAAGTCCGAAGCATTTATACACATTTCTTGTAAAAAGGGAGCAGTCCATGGAATCCAGCATCCCGCCCCATCCGTAGCGGTCGCCTAAATTATTGAAGGCAACCCGGAGAAGCTCCGACTGTGTCATTGTTAAAAACCCGATGCTCACCTCATAATGCTGGGAAATAAGAGCGACCCTTTTCACATACTTTCCCGAATCATCTCTTGTGGGAAGATAGACCACATAATTATTCCAGGGTCCCCTTTCACCCACGGACCGCGGGATCTCCGCATCCGGCACCAGCTTTAATATGGTGGCAAAGGTGAGCTTCACTTCCGAAATATCGGTATCGTAATATGAGGGTTCAAGGGTGATGCAGTTCTCGGTGACAACCAGATGATCTGTGTCTCCCGGCTCTGTCTTCCATGCCTCAAGCCACTCTTCCTTTGAAGCACAGACAGCCAGATCCTCTGAAGCCACCCAGCCCGTGCAGTGATCCGAGTATCCCCAGTAGAAGGTATTGCCGCTTACTGTCGCCTTCTGCCTTATTACAAAGGGTTCATTCACGTTCAATGCGGAAGAGACGATCTCGTTATCCGTGTCTTTAGCTGAATATCCGATATAATCAGCGGTTGGTATCGAACGCATGGTGGTCCTTTTAACCGCCAGCGCATACTGATTTTCACTCACTCCTCTGTATCCCGTATCATCTATCGCCTTTCCGATCGCCGCATAATATGCCTGATGATCCCGAATAAGACTTCCGTTGGCATAGAGTTCCGACTTATTCGGAACCTCCGGATTCTTAAGTCTGCTGCGAAGGTCATCCGCATCGTAGCTCTCCTTAAGGCCTGCCAGATCGTACATGTTCCCGGTGTCCCCTTCAAGCATGAGCCGGTTTAATTCCTTAATCCCGTCTTCCGAAATAAGGACATCATCTATTCCGATCCCGGAGCCACTATTCCTGTCACGCCAGAAATCGTATCTACACATTTCTTCCGTAACCCCGGCAGGGAGCTGAACAGTGGAAATCCTGGAATCTCCCTTCTCTTCCGACGCCTCTGTTTTTTCAACGCTGCGGTAAATGACCGCCTCAGCCCCGTAGGCCCTGAAAGCAAATAGAAGCAGAGCGAACTGAAGAAGCAGTACTGTGAAAAGGTGTTTTCTTTTGATAATAGTCATATTGATCCTATCCTCCCTGAGATCTGTTTTGTTATTCCTGCAGCTGTGACTCTGCTATCCATCCTGTTATCCAGGGATCCGAATCGTCATCAGATCCGTTAAAATATGCAACTTTCAGCCACTTCTTTCCGTTCTTTGCGGTGGCATCCCCGCGATACACTTCCAGAGATTCGCCATTCGGTATCTGGCAGATAATATCGTATTCAATGCCGGGGCCTGTCCTCAGATTTGCATAGCCGTCAGCGGCCTCTACATAAACAAAGTATTCGGGGATTGTTTCCTCTTCCGTGTTATCGGATTGGATATTGCTGCTATCCGTTTCCTCTTCATCAGGGGAATCTTTCTCCACGTATCCGACCTCATATTTACCGTCCTTATAGTTCAGGTTGAACCCAAGGCTCAGGCCATTTCTCGGTAACGGTGCTACATAGCATCTGAGAACCGGTTTGTCTCCACCCGTGATCTCCGCCTTATAAACGCATCTCATTTCAGATGTGGCTTCGTCGGTCCACCAATAGGAAACATAGTCTTCATCCACCTCTTCTTCCATGGACATCCCGGCTTCTTTTATGGTGAAGCGGATCTTTCCCTTATCAGGCTTGTCAAAATCTATATCAAAGCCCTTTGCTCCTTTTTCACCGTCCGCAAGGGGAAGTTTGACTTCTTCATACTCTCCTTTACTATCATCCTTGTCAAAAAGGAACATTTCCCCGAAGGAACAGGGATCCGTACCGGTATCATAAGAGAAGGTCACAAGTATTTCCCTTGCGCCGTCTCCGTCCAGGTCTCCTCCCTGTATATGGGGAAATCCCGTGTCCCAGACTTCCGGGCAGATTAGTTTATCTCCGTTGCCGAATTCCACTGTATAAACCGCAGTCTGCTCGTTATTATCATATTTACGGTTCACCCGGTCATTTTTTCCGTCCCCGTCATAGTCACAATCCTTAAATTCCTTCTGCCATGTGTATCCCTTACACTCGTCAACGTATCCCTCATATTCCCACAGCATGAAGGGAGAGCTTTCCTGATCCTCTTCAGCCCCGGTTGAAGCCTCAGTCGAAGCCTCGCCGGATTCAGCCTCCGCCTTTTCTTCTACCGCCGTAGCAGCTTCAGATGCCTCCTCGCTTGCCTTCTCTTCCACAACCGCTTCGGTTTCAGGCTCCTTCTCCTTAGCTTCCTCTGTTGCCTTTTCTTCCTTCGCAAGATCAACCGTGCCGGAAGAACCGGGATTTCTGCTTGCCCCGCAGCCGGCAAGAGCTGCCGCAGCCAATACAAAAGTAATTAAAAGTGAAACAATCTTTTTCATAATATCCATCTTCCTTTCTACCTGCTGATTATATCACTTTTTTATTCGCTTTCGGGATCAACTTCCTGAATAAAGAAAAGGCTGTTCACAGGAATCCGCAAACAGCCCTGAACCACTAACCCCGACCCCGGGGTTCATTTGAATGAATCAACGTTTTTACTGTCCACGGGAACATAGGGAACCCATACGTAAAGTCCGTCTTTGCTGACTCCTTCGATCCCGGAAGCCGAGCCGCTTTTTACAAGAGCAATGGAAGTCTCTATTGCGGCAGCGCCCTGTCCTACAGCGGACTGATATACCGTAAACTGCATTCCGCCTTCACGTATGGACTGGCAGCCTGCATCGGTGGCATCGACTCCCACTACAGGGATCTTCGCTGTATCAAAGCCCTTTTCCTGCATCGCGCGTACAACCCCCACTGCCATGGAGTCATTGTTGCATATGACCGTATCAAAAGGCTGGCCGGTCTTAAGGAAGATCAGGAACTCATCATGTGCTTTATCCGCATCCCAGTATGCAGTGTCTGTAAATACATAGGTTACATCCACATTGTTTTTCTTAAAGTAATCCTTGACACCCTTGGTCCTTGCAAGTGATGCGGGGTGTCCCGGTTGTCCCATAAAGATAGCTGCATTCATTTTCGATGGCTTTCCCAGCTTATTCCATACGTATTCCGCCTGGAAAGCCGCGGCGTCATCCTCATTACTTCCCACATACATGTATTTATCCGCTTCAAGCTTATCTTCCTCAGGCTGGGAGTTTATGAAAAGAACGGGAAGATTGCCTGCCGCAACTTCAAGCTGCAGTACGGTTTCGACATCCACAGGATTGCATATGATCATGTCATAACCCGAAGAAACAGCATCCCTGATCTGGGACACCTGCTCATCCACACTTGTACAGGGCTCCCCGATGGTTACATCTGCTCCGTACTGTGTGCCGGAATCCTTTATTGCATTGAGTAACAGTTCCTTGAAATCATCCAGCGCAGGAGTAGTGTAAAAGATCTTCACACCGGCACCCGACTGGGCCGATCCACCCTTGCTGCTCTTGCACCCTGCCAGAGATCCCGCTACAAAAACGCAGGTAAGAACAGTGACCAAAAATCTTTTTATAATTGTATTCTTAAACATATCTCCGGCCTCCTCAAATCTTGAATTTCTGAACATAAGATGTAAGAGTCTGGCTTGTTCCCGCAAGTTCATGGGAATTGTCCGCCACATCCTGACTGCTTCTGGTGATATCGTTTGCCATTTCAACCATTCTCTGGGAGGTTGCAAGTATTTCGTCCGCACTTGCGGCCTGCTCTTCGGAAATAGCCGCCACGTTGGTGGAAACGTCTTCAACCTTCTGGATATCCGTGATCATCGCTTCTATAAGGGTGTTGGTATCCTGGATATTGCCATAGATCTGTCCGAAGGTTTCAACCGCCACATCGATAAGCTCACTGTTTTCCCTTATGTTTTCAGCACTGGCGCTGGCCTGACTTACTGCATCCCCGATAAGCTTTCCGATCTCTCCTATGAGATTTGAAATGCTGTCGGCGCTTTCCGATGACGTCTGGGCAAGTTTGGCGATCTGTGTTGCCACAACAGCAAAGCCTCTTCCGCTTTCACCGGCCCTTGCGGCTTCAATGCTGGCGTTAAGAGCGAGGAGGTTGGTTTCCTCTGCGATATGGCTGATAATAGCAACAATATCTGTGATCTCCTCGGAAGCCGTGCCCACCTTATTAATGGACTCAACAAGCTTCTCGTTTGCGGTGGATATTCCTCCCATTGCAGAGCTTAGCTGCTCCATATCCGAGCGGCCTTTCTGCGATATTTCAACGGTTTCCTTCATGCTGTCGTGGGCCTTGTCGGAATTATCCCTCGTATCGGCCACAACGCCTGCAAGAACGGTGGCGTTCTGCGCGATATCATTAACCGCCAGGGCAAGCTGATCCACAGTTTCATTAAGCTGCTGCATTGCATCGGCCTGGGACTGGGAAGCTTCATACATTGTCTTTGAAACCCTGTCGGAATTATCGGACTCATCCTTAAGCTTTTCGGATTCGTCGCTGATGCTTGCAAGCATATTTCTCATGCTGGAAACGAATTCCGATACCTTTGAACCCATGAGGCCTATCTCATCATTGCTTGAAGAATCAACTTCAATGGTAAAGTCACCTTCCGACATGGCTGTGATATTGTTTGAGATCCGTGTAAGAGGTGCTATCACACGTCTTACAACGAAAAGGATAAGAAGGATGATAAGAATGATAGCGACAGCTCCCACAACGAACAGGAGTATCAGCATCTGAGTCACTGATTTAAGTATTACGCTTTTGGGAATATAGGAAAC
Source organism: Lachnospiraceae bacterium (assembly GCA_017448845.1). Taxonomy (GTDB): domain Bacteria; phylum Bacillota; class Clostridia; order Lachnospirales; family Lachnospiraceae; genus NK4A144. The sequence goes on along the minus strand of JAFSKT010000174.1, from coordinate 6,655 downwards.
AAGCACCCAGTCGGTTCCGTTTATGGATGAAAACGCAACCATGTTGCCGTCTATCTCCTTGCTTGAAAGATCGTTATCCATGATGGATGCGGCAGCACCTGCAAGAAGCGCATCCCCAGATGATCCGGAAAGCTCGGTTCCGATAAGGCTGACATCCCTGTGGGCAAGGATCCTGTAATCATTGATGTCTACCAGGAATGAGCTTGCCCCTTTCATCTTAACTGCGGAGTTAACGATAATGCTTATTTTATCTAAGGTAACATCGGCACCGAAAACTTTGATGGTATCGCTGCCGTCATTTAATATACCTGTGGCGCTTATAACAGTCTGGCCCAGATCATTTTTGTAAGCCGTACCGTATGCCATGGCTATACGGGTTATTCCCTGCTTAAACCATGTGCTTTCGATAACATTGCTGTCATTTTTATCCGACTCTGTAGCCTTATACAGCTCACCGTCGGCGGTTCCGATATAGAAGCCCTTCGGTGAATTGGAATTAAAACCATAGAAGGAATCAAGGAAGGGCACGATCTGATCCGGAGCGGGATTCTGTGCCTCCATCATGTGTTTCACTGTACTGAAATACTCAAGGTTTTCACTGAGCCATGCTTCGATATTATCCGCCTGATCCGAAATAGAAGACTCCAGGGTCTCCGTAGCCATTTCCGTCATACGGTTTCTGGAAAGTGTGGCTGCGATAATAACCAGTGCAAGAACTGTGAGAACCACTACCGGAATAATAAAGGTAAGCAGTTTGGTGCTGATCTTTCTCGTCTTTTTTTTCATGTTTTGTCGTTGCCGCTCCTTTCGCATATCTTAGCCCTTCGGTGACCTTTTTATTATACTATCTGCCGTATGAACTGAAAAGAAAAATTTGTATTACTCCCCTTTCTAAACGCCCTATGAAACCTTTCCAGCACCTCCAGAAAATCTTCAGGGATCAGGGTTTTACATTCCTTCCCGATTTCTTCCGGTATACCGTAAAAGGCTTCTGCGATCCCTGCAGCTATGCAGGTCAGGGTATCACAGTCTCCGCCAAGAGAAACTGCGCATCTTACCACATCCTCAAAATCCGTTCCCTCATAGAAAGCAGTCAATGCTTCCGGTACTGTCTGCCGGCAGCTCTCCACATGATGGTAACCCGGTCTTATCTCATCAAGGGTTCTGGACAGGTCATAACCAAACTCGGATATGATATACTCCCTGATCTCCTCTTTTGAACTGCCGGTACGCGACATAAAGATAGCCGAAGCTGTTGCCTCTGCACCCTTTATACCCTCCGGATGGTTGTGGGTGACCTCTGCTGTTGCCCTTGCCACCTCACGGGTTCTTTCAATGCTGTCGTATAGCCATCCTACAGATGATACCCTCATGGCGGATCCATTTCCCCAACTGCCATAGGGTTCCGTATCCCTGCTGTTCAGCCACATACCAAACCGGTATCCGTATCCGGCATACGGATATTTCTTTCCCCAGGCTTTCATGGATGCGACCAATTCTTTCTTTATGGTTTCAACATCTGCGTCAAACCCCGCATTCATCAACCCATCCGCTACGGCAACGGTCATCACCGAATCATCCGTAAAATTGGATTCTTTTATGAAAAGCGGTCCGAAGTCCTTTATCTTTTCTCCGGAATCAAATTCATAAGGGCTTCCTACAATATCACCAATTATTGCTCCTAACATAATCATTACCTCCTGTTTTATGTGTTTCTTGTCTTTTGGGGTAATCATATTATGAATTGACTCCTGACCGGTCACCTGCAAACTCCTGAAAGTCCTTATTTTAATGCTTCATACTCCTGTCTTAAAATAGAGAATACTCTTCTCCCCTCAAAGTGGTCTTTCCGCCAGAAAAAGTCACGGAATACTCCCTCATAAGTAAGCCCGCATTTCTCAATAACTCTTCTTGAAGCTTCATTTTCAGTACGGCAGTCAATCTCAATTCTATTGAAGTTTATTTTTTCAAATCCGTATGCAATGACCGCTCTTGTCATCTCTGTGGCATATCCCCTGCCCTGAAATGCCGGGCCGATTACATACTCGATCTCGCCATGCTGATTATCGGTATCTACCTTAAAATACGCGACCTGTCCGATACATTCCTGTGATTCCTTTTCGATCACCGCCCACCGGTAATAATCCTCCTTTGGATAGGAAACGATATACTTCGTATCCAACAATTCTCTTACAGCCTCAGGAGTCGGATAATATGGTTCCCCATAATCATATTGAGTTTTCTCATCCGCAATCCAGTTTCGAAGCATGGAATCAATATCCGCATATTCAAACCGGCGGAGGATCAAACGTTCCGTCTCTATTTTTTGTGTTCCTGTATGTGTAACCATATCATTTCCCCTGTCCTTGACGCTGTCTTTTTCCGCAAGATCCGGAACGATGGGTTCCGGAAAGTGCATTTTTACATAAATCATATAGTAAACTCCCCCATTTTCCCTGTCAATCAAAGGGATTCGTTTCAGACGACTTTTCTCTGCCACTTCCTGTTTTCACTCGTATATTTATGTATAGAGCTCCGGAAGGAGAACAGCAAAGGATAATAACACAACAATCCAAAATAACAAAAAGGAGAGATGATCATGACAGAATTAGAAAAAATGGAAATAAAAGAATAGGCAGATAAAAAAACAGAGCTTCAGCCTTTATTGGGCTGAAGCTCGATCTTTGAAGAAATATAATAACTTACTTCAGCGAGCAGAACCCCGGAAATAACATCAACGATCACATGCTGCTTTACCGTGAGGGTTGATATACATACCGAAGCAGCAATAATAAACGACAGTATCCTGTACCATTTAGGGATGCGGCTGTTTCCGCGGACTCCGATCCAGCACAGCCAGCTTACAAAACAGTGTATGGATGGGAGCAGGTTGTCTGCACTGTCATTTTTATATGTGGTCTCGACTATTGACAGCAGTCCCCCGACATCCCTTATTTCCGGTCTCACCATTGTTGTCGGGAAGAGAACAAACAGAATGAAGCATATCGTCTCCCCGATAAAATGAGCGGCAGGAAAGCAGCGTCCTCCGAATTTATCATAACGTATCCCAAGATAATAATTTATCCCCCAAAACACAACACATCCCCAGTATATCAGTATTGTCCAGGGGATAAAGGGAATGATGTCATCGAGTCCGGTAGTTAGATTGTGATGGTAAAAACCTCCGGATATCTTTCTCCCTCCGAAATAAACCAGAAAATTATATGTTGCCGCCATTATGATCATCAGAATTATAAGTTTGGGGTCTTTTATACCGGAGCCCGGTTTATTTCCTTCATTCATATACTGTCTCACCCGCCACAACAGGTATCTCGCTGTCGCCCTTGATCCTGCCGGAAAGTTCTCCGGAAAGTTTCACCCTGTGTTCGGTAATTACAATGATCGTGGAGCCGCCATACTCGAAATATCCCTTTTCCTCGCCTCCGGTCACCACCTGACCGGGCTCAGAAACCGGATGATCTGTTATCTTTCCGACAAGCATGGCCCCGACTTCCATCTGGATGACCTTCCCCATCCTATCATTTTCCATAACAACATATTCCCTGCTGTTTTCCGTGAACACCGGAACTCTTTCCACTGCTACCGGCCTCACACAGTGAAGCACGCCCTTTATTCTTCTCTTACAGATGATATTCCCATCTGCACAAAAATTATAACGGTGATAGTTTGCCGGAGTAAGCCTGAATATAAACGCTGTCCCCCCTGCAAATATTTTTGCCAGTGCTCTATCCCTTAAAAGAGACTCCAGACTATAGCTGCAATGCTTGATATTAAATACCGCATTACTGCCTATTTCTTTTACCGAAAGAAAGCCGTCGCACGGAGACTGAAGCCCCGGTTTTGGTTCCGGGCGGAATTTACGCCTGCGCTTTCTTGTGAAAAAATCATTGAATGAACCGTATCCCCCTTCAGGCACAATATACTGACGCAGATCTATGCCATTTTTCCTAACAAATCCGGGTATCAGAAAAGCTGATATCTTAGAGGAGAAAAAGACTGAAGCTGCTTTGGAAAGACAGGGATTTACAAGGATTTTCAACAGGAGCCTGCCGGGAACCGTCCTGTACAGGAATAATATGATAGGGGATTCATTCATATCAGATCCCATCCCAGGAATAATAATCCCAAGGCCTCCAATAAACCAAGGAGAAACAGAAATACCTTAGCCTTAATGTCAGGTTTTTTTATCTCAAAGGGAGACAGGAAACCTGCCCCACAGAGAACAAGCAGCAATATATACGGGGCGATACCCTTAAAGACTGCTTTTTCCTGTATCAGAAATGCAACCGGCAGCAATATTGCGATACTTGTAACCGGAAGACCTGTAAAATGCGTTCTTTTCCCTTCAGATTTATCCTGCCTTTTCTCTTCACACACATTGAAATAAGAAAGCCTTATCAGGGCCGCAAGGGCATATAACGATGATATTACCCCGACAGGAACGCTTTTACCTGAAATCATATATACAAAAATACCCGGCATAATACCAAAGCCAACCAGGTCACACAGGGAGTCTATCTGTATCCCGAAGCGTTTTTCGTCTTTATTCCTGACCTTTGTATTGGCTACTGTACCGTCAAGCATATCAAAAAACCCGGCGATCATTAGTAAGATAACCGAATCCCAGTAGCGTTCATTTATTGCCATAAGAATAGCGTGGAATGAACACAGCATCCCCAAATAAGTTAAGATCACAGTATAGTCATAATATCCCAGAACCCGTTTTCTGTTTTCCATTTTTACCCCCCTATTACCTGATCAGCCCAAAAGCATAACTGTACGCAAGGATACACCAGGGCTTTCCCAGAATTATTATCCAGATGAATCTTTTCGCATTCATTTTTATAAGGCCTGAAAAATAACAAAGAAAGTCATCCGGAAAAAGCGGCAGCAGCGTAGCGATAAATAAAAAGAGGTTATACGAACGCTGCCTGCTTATCCTTTCAGACCATTTCTCATACTTTTTTCTCGGAAAGAACAAAAGCAGAGCCTTCAGCCCATATTTTCTCGCTATGAAATATGCCGCTATAGAGCCAGCGGTTATCCCTATATAATTGCATAAGAAGCCTGTCATGGTTCCGAATGAAACCGCACCTACAAAGCACCCAAGATAACCCGGCACAACAGGTACTATAACCTGAAATGCCTGGAAAAGCGTTAAAACAACCGGGGCTGCCGGCCCAAAACCGCAAATATATGACTGGAATTCTGAAACGCTTGAGATCTTCTGCCCTACTATGAACCTGATAAAGATAACGGCAAGCAGAATGAGCGTTATAAGCGTCACCGCCCTGATTTTTTTTCCTGTTGTTTCTGAGTTCATAAAGCCAGGTTGCTGAAACAGACTCCTCCTGTGTTTTTATCTTCTCAACATCTTCTTGGGATCCAGCACTGATCTGGCGGTCTCCGCATCCAGTAAGCCTTCTTCCACAACAATCTCATATACGGACTTGTCCTGTGCCAGGGCCTTCTTCGCGGTATCCGCCGCTTTCTGGTAACCGACAACGGGGACTAAAACGGTGATGATGCCGATACTGTTTTCCACAAGTTCCCGGCATCTCTTTTCGTTTGCGATGATGCCCGTTACACAGTTATCTACAAAGGTCTCGACAGCAAATCCAAGGGTGTCGATGGACTGGAAAAGATTGTAGAAGATTATGGGCTCAAAGGCGTTCAGCTCCAGCTGTCCCGCCTCGGCGGCAAGGGTGATGGTCATATCGTTTCCGATCACATTGAAAGCCACCCCTGACGATCGCCTCCGCCTTTTTGCTGTCGAGCTTTCCGATATCACAGTTTGTCATCGCCGCGGCCTTTTTGATATAAGCGATACTGTTCACGATCTCGGGGTGCATATTTAGGCCCGTGATCGGAAAGTTCTCCGCAGCCCGCAGTGTCTGAACACCATAGTATGCTCCGGCAGGTACCTGTTTATCCCCCACAGAATCATGCTCTATGCGATACTGTACGGACTCCTTTTCAATAAAGGAAATGATCGGAAACAGATAGTCGCTGCCCTTCTGCCAGTTCCCCAACATGAAATTCTGGCTCATGAGCACCACATTACCTGTCTGCGCATTGGCAAAAACCCTGTCTCTGACATTGAAAGTGTAGGCGTCCTGCAGTCCTCCCGAAAAAGAAAGAAGGGCACCGAGAATAAAACTTTCCGATCTCTGCATCCTGTTTTATCATCCTGTTATTAAAATCCGTTCTGCGATCTCCTGTCATTATACACAATATACGCTGAGAGTTCCACCCCCCGGGCAATAGCGGCCTTCTCTGCCGGCACTGATAAATCAAGGGAAATTAAGACGAGCCCTGTTTTTTGAACAGGACTCGGTCTATCTTATCTCAGGATCCGACTTTTATCACAGCCTTAAACTTCTTCCCTCCTTCTATTTCAGGCTAAACAACCAAAGTCAGGATATTAAGCCCGAAAGTATTCTGATAGTTCATGGATTTCGACATCCGGCTTACAAGCTGCAGCCCGATATTTTTGAAAGCATCAGCATCCACGCCATCTTCTTTATCCTCCGTTCCGAAGAGCCGGGCTGCTTCTTCGGGATTAAAGGGGATCCCGTCGTCCTTAAAGCTTATGATGATCTCGTCATTAACATAGGAAACACGGATATCTATG
>JAFSKT010000173.1 GCA_017448845.1 Lachnospiraceae bacterium | reverse complement strand
GCTGAATAGAGATTCTTCTTCAGGTATTCCCTGATCTTATAGTCTTCTACAAGATAGTCCGCAAAATCGCCTTCAGCGTACCACTTTGAATCCCAGTCCTTTATGATGCCTACTCTTAAGCCGTGGGGATTAACTTTCTGACCCATTTACGGAAACCTCCTTATTTCTTACGTCAAGTACAACATTCAGATGACACATTCTCTTAAAGATCCTGTATGCCCTGCCCTGTGCTCTGGGCTGTATCCTCTTTAACATGGGGCCGGGTGTTGCAAAACACTCTGCAATATACAGATCCTGTCTGTTAAGACCGTTGTTGTTCTCAGCGTTTGCTGCTGCGGATTCCAGAAGCTTTAAGATAACTCCCGAAGCATATCTGGGACTGTACATAAGAATACCCTTTGCTTCTTCATAACTCTTGCCCCTTACGGCATCCAGTACGAAGCAGGCCTTTTGTACCGGTATCCTTGCGTAGGATAACTTGGCTGACGGTCTGGTATCCTTATTTGCATTTCTTTCTCTTTTTATCTGGGAACGATGTCCTTTAGCCATCGGATATAACCTCCTTTCAGTCTTATCCTTACTTTACTGATGACGAATTTCCTGAATGTCCCCTGTAAGTACGGGTGGCAACGAATTCGCCAAGCTTATGCCCAACCATATCTTCCGTGATATATACCGGAACATGCTTCCTGCCGTCATGAACAGCAATGGTATGTCCGACAAATGAAGGGAAGATAGTGGAACGGCGTGACCATGTCTTTATTACGTCCTTGCTGTCTGCTTTATTCATTTCGTCAATCTTCTTTAAGAGACTTGCATCTGCAAAGGGCCCTTTTTTAAGTGATCGTGACATTACTCTTCCTCCTTATTTACTGTAATGCCCCTTAGGGGCATTGCCTACGCAGTGCCGCGCCGCTTCGCGGCCTCTCATCGGCACTGCTCCTTAGCCTTAAGCGTTAAGAGCCTTTCCGTTTCTTCTTCTTACGATAAGCTTGTTCGAAGCCTTCTTCTTCTTTCTGGTCTTAAGACCAAGAGCAGGCTTACCCCAAGGTGTGCACGGACCGGGACGACCGATGGGTGAGCGTCCCTCACCGCCTCCATGCGGATGGTCATTGGGGTTCATGACTGATCCACGTACATGGGGCCTGATGCCCATGTGGCGAATGCGGCCGGCTTTACCGTAGTTAATAAGGCTGTGGTCGATGTTTCCAACCGTACCGATCGTAGCCCTGCAGAGAATGGGAACCATCCTCATCTCTCCGGAAGGAAGCCTTAAGGTTGCAAATTTGCCTTCTTTAGCCATAAGCTGGGCTGTTGCTCCTGCGGAACGTACCATCTGGCCGCCATGGCCGGGCTTCAGCTCAATATTATGCACATTTGTTCCTACCGGTATAGCATCAAGGGGAAGACAGTTGCCGACTCTTACTTCAGCCTCGGGGCCGTTCATGATCTTCTGTCCGTCCTTCAGGCCTTCGGGAGCGATGATGTATCTCTTCTCTCCGTCTGCATATACGATAAGCGCAATGTTTGCAGTCCTGTTGGGATCGTACTCGATACCTTTAACGGTTCCGGGAATGCCGTCTTTGTCATTCCTCTTAAAATCGATTATCCTGTACTTCTTTGTAGCTCCGCCGCCTCTGTGACGAACGGTGATCTTTCCCTGGTTGTTACGTCCCGAATGCTTGGGAAGTCTTACTACCAGGCTCTTTTCGGGAGTCTGCTTTGTGATCTCCGAAAAATCCGACCCTGTCATCGCCCTTCTTGAGGGTGTATAGGGTTTGTATGATTTAATTCCCATTTTATCTATTCTCCTTCTGTGACAGATATTTGTTTGTTTTCCTGTCCTTACCGCTTACCGGCAGTTCATCAAAGCCCTGTAAAGATCTCTATCTCTTTGGAATCATCCGTAAGAGTAACGATGGCCTTCTTCTGCTTTGCGGTACGTCCCACTACAAGTCCCCTTCTCTTCTTCTTGCCGGGGATGTTCATGGTGTTCACCTTCTTAACCTTCACTCCGTCGAACATCTTTTCAACGGCTTCCGCTATCTGTGATTTGTTTGTCAGCGGATTTACAAGGAAGGTGTATTTCTTCTCTGCCTGTAAATTCATGGATTTCTCGGTGACAACAGGCTTAAGTATGACGTCGTAATATTTAATGTCTGCCATTATGCGTACACCTCCTGGATCTTCTCTACAGCAGCCTTTGTAGCAATAACGGTGCTGTACTTCATGATGTCATAAGTATTGATGGTGTTCACCTGGGCTGTAATGACATCGGGTATGTTCCTTGCGGAGAGGATCGCATTCTTGTCAAGGCTGTCAAGGATCACCATTGCCTTATTAACCTTGAGGGCGTCCAGCATCTCCTGGAACTTCTTTGTCTTGATCTCATCAAGCTTTATCTCGTCAAGAACAATGAACTTCTCTTCCTGAACCCTGCTTGTCAGCGCACTCTTAAGTGCTATCCTCTTTTCCTTCTTATTCATCTTGAATGAATAATCTCTGGGAACGGGTGCGAATACAACTCCACCGTGTGTCCACTGGGGAGACCTGGTCGATCCCTGACGGGCATGTCCGGTTCCCTTCTGCTTCCAGGGCTTTCTTCCTCCTCCGGAAACCTCGGAACGTGTCTTTGCTTTCTGTGTTCCCTGACGGTTGTCTGCCAGCTGCTTAACTACCGCCTGATGAACAAGGTTTTCATTTATCTCCACACCGAAGACTTCATCAGAGAGGTCCATGTTGCCGACTTCCTTGCCTTCCATGTTGTAAACTGATACGCTTGCCAATTTCTTTTCCTCCTTTCCCGGTATTATTTATTGCCCTTTACTGTCTCTTTAATAGTTACGAGGGCTTTCTTTGCCCCGGGAACAGCTCCCTTAACAAGGAGCAGGTTCTTCTCAGCATCCACACGGACGATCTCGAGGTTCTGAACTGTGATCCTCTTTGAACCCATGTGACCGGGCATTCCCTTTCCTTTATATACACGGCTGGGGCTGGAGCATGCACCGTTTGATCCCTGATGACGGTGGAACTTGGAACCGTGCTTCATGGGTCCTCTGTGCTGTCCGAGTCTCTTGATGGTTCCCTGGAATCCCTTACCCTTGCTGATAGCAGTTGCATCTACGAAATCACCTTCTGCGAAGATGTCCGCCTTGATCTCCTGTGCCAGCTGATAATCTGCGGAATTCTCAAATCTGAACTCTCTTAAGTACCTCTTGCTCTCTGTACCGGCCTTCTTGAAGTGTCCGGCAAGGGGCTTTGTGGTGCCGTGTGCGTGAGCAACCTTAAGGTTTCCTGCGGCGTCCTTCTCAACAACCTTGTCCTTGATCTCGCCGAAACCAACCTGGATTGCGTTGTAACCGTCGTTTTCCTCTGTCTTGATCTGGGTTACCGTACAAGGTCCCGCTTCCAGGACCGTCACCGGAGTAACTACTCCGTTCTTATCGAAGATCTGTGTCATTCCGATCTTCTTCGCTAAGATAGCTTTGGTCATTTCTTTTTCCTACCTCTCTGCATTGGAACACCTTCTTATAAGATGTTCATACAATCTTCTTACCTCTGTTTCATCCTGATGTCTATGTACACACCTGCAGGCATCTGGAGTTTTGAGAGCACATCGACGGTCTTCTGTGTGGGTGAGATGATGTCGATAAGTCTCTTATGGGTCCTCTGCTCGAACTGTTCCCTGGAATCCTTGTACTTATGTACTGCACGAAGGATAGTTACAACTTCCTTCTTAGTGGGAAGGGGAACCGGTCCGCTTACTTCAGAACCATTCTTCCTTACGGTCTCGATGATCTTCTTTGCTGACGCATCTATCAGCTGATGATCATAAGCCTTCAAAATAATTCTCATAACCTGATTTGCCATAAAAAAAGTCGCCTCCTTATTCGTACTTTTAATTCTCAAGCACGACAAGCGGTGACTGTACACGCTCCCGGGTGTGTCCTCATTACCCACATCGAAGACTGCCCGTTGTTCTCCATATTAAATACGGAACTTATAACGCTACAGTGACTTGCCGTCAGTATCTTGACTTGACATTCGCTCCACGGAATTACCGGTTCCGGCGTCTTTATTACCGGGTTTTACCGCAACTTCGCGCTTCACAGCTATCAATGTCACAGCAAACGCTATTATACACAAGGGTTAAACAGATTGCAAGTACTTTTTCAAAAATTTTCGGGATAATTTTTGTGAAAAATGCTGAAAATGATTTTTAAGAACATTGTTACTGCGCTCTGACAACAAATATTAGGTTTGACATGGCTGTTTACATGTTACGATAACCAGCCGGCACTGCGGCCATTTGGGATTTGCGCGCGCAACTAGGGACGAATCTTCTTAGCGAGCCTAAACCAACAGCGCAAAAATCGCACGGATGCGATTTTTAGCCTTTCTGAACACGGCAAAATGTGCCGGGGGCACATTTTGAACGCCGTTTAGACGCGCCGAGCGCGTCTGGCGTTGGAAGAATTGAAAGGCGCCCCTCGCCGGGGAGGCATCCCACATCGAAGATGTGGGATAAGTGCGCGTCCGTCTGTGTCAATCCCTGGCGGCGAGCTTAGAAGCTTTCGTCGGGATACGAGCACGGAAATCACAAATGGCCGCAGTGCCGGCGTCAATATTAGATACTGATCTCCCCATCATGAGACATAACCGTCGAAGAATTAACACCCTTAATATCCGCCACAGCCTTCGAAAGTGCTTTTTCATCTTTGAGTCTGATCTCGTAGACAATATCGACAATGCCGTTGGTAACGTTCCTGGAGCGTACCTTATGGAATGCGGTGTTTTCCTCTACGGCTTTTTCAAGCTTCTCTTCTGTCTCGGGAAAGTCGTAGTAATTCACGAGGAGGAGTACCGGGCTTTTTCCTGCGGGAATGAATTCCAGGGCCACGATCATTATGGTGACGAAAAGGGATGTGAGGATCGCGATCTCGGTCATACCGGCGCCACACATGATACCGATGGAGATGGACCAGAACATGAAGCCCAGATCTATGGGTTCCTTAACGGCTGTACGGAATCTGACGATGGAAAGAGCACCCACCATACCCAGACTCACCACAAGGCTTGACTGTATGGTAAGTATTATGCCGCAGGTAATGAGACTCACCACCGATAAGGAAATATTGAAATTCTTTGAATAGAAATGCTTTCTGGTGATGACCCTGTATATAAAGAAGATATAGACGGAAAGCACCGCCGTTATCACAAGGGAGATCATTATTTCCTTTGTACCTATGTCACGTCCCGCAAATCCCTGTAAAAATGCCTGATCAAAAATCTTTCCCAATTCCATGATAAACTAAAGCCTCCTTATTAAACGGTCTGTACTCACCTTGCCATAACGCCCGGAGTACCGAAACGGTATGTATTTCCTGTCATCTGCATTCCAAGATAATACTTGGAAAAAGCCGTACTCTGTAATCTGCTGTTCTCTATCGCTATCCTTATCTCCTCCGGAAGGAACTCGTCCCACTTGACTTCCAGAAGATGTATGCCTTCCGGAAGGGAGGGCAGGCAGAAAGCGTCCTTTTCAAACATCCTGTCGATATGCGGAGATGAAGATATGAACCTGTCAAAGGTAACCCTCACATTTCCCCTTTCATATATGAAGGGTTCTCTCTCGTACTGAACGATGATCTTCGGCTTCATGAGCCTTGTCTTCTTCTGCATGATAAGGGTTTTAGCCAACGTGCCGGCTCTGCTGAAACCCTTGATGGGTTTATCATATACTAAGTAGTCATAGAGTTCTTTATCTATGATCTCCGAGAGCTTCTGGGTCTTACCGTGCTCCTTCCGCTTAAGCTCCAGCGAGATAAAGGAATCATCTGCATTGTAGGCCCTTATCCGGAACTTTTCCTTGATATCGGTGCCGTCCTCGTTTTCACGGTAGCAGCTGTAATACATATCGTCGAAGTAGATGCTGCGTATCATGTACCTGCCGTCTTCTCCGGTATGTATGTCCCTCTTCATGATCCCCTTTATCCTGCCTTCAAACATCCTGAGGGCATTCTCGGAAAGGAGATACTTGTATTCATGTCTGAAACTTTCTTCCGTCATTCATTCACCTTCATAGTAAGCAGATGATGTCAATGTCATATCCTTATATATTTTCGTGTTTTCGTCAACCCTTTCGCCGCTTTCCTTGTCAACCCAATATACCTCGCCATCGGAACCGCCGGAGCGGGGATTGGGAAGGATCTCCATAGTACCTCCGTCAGGTACTCCTATATAGGGGTTTCTTCTTATGGAATCCTTTTCCAAATGGACTATATGTAATTTTTCATTTCTTATCCATATGCTGTCAAGGAACTCTATCCTCTTTTCAAGGAAGTTTCTGACCACTGCCACGGCTTCCGACCGCTCCTCCGGGCCTCGCTGCCATCTGGCAGTGTTCATGTCGTCTCCCTTGTCTACTACTGCCACGTAGTCCTCAAGGCCGCCGTTTAACAGCTCGATAAGAAGGGGCCTGAACTTCTCGCTGTAGTTCTTCTTTACCAGATCCCGATAATCGCTGTTAAGGCAGTAAAGATTATAGAAAACAAGGGTATGCTGAATATGATTGGTGCAGAAATCCAGATGATCCGCAATGTCCGTAAGCCCTCTTCCGCTGTTTCCCAAAGCCATGTCATAATCCCAGGCGGGACCTGCATGTAGCAGGGGATCCACAGAGTCGGAATCCTTATAAAAGTAAGAACTGGTGGCACCGGCGCCGTCATTCTTTACTATCTCTTCCAGAAGGTACTTGTCGGCAAAGCTCTCCGTATCTATGAGATCTGATACATCCTCTCCCTTTTCCGTTCTGTTTTCCAGTTCTTCAAAGACCCCGGCGATATAGTCAACTTCAGCTTTTGAGGCATAGACAGGACTTCGGAGCACATATCTGTCCCCGCTCTTTGTACGAAACTTCGAAACCTCACTGTCATACTTTTCACCGTAGTCATGTTCCACGAGATAGCCCCCGGTGATGTCCACCGGATCATAGGGCAGGTACAGGGCCTGCCTCTCCCCCGGTTCTCCGGAGTTCACGGAATACGCTTCATAATTGAGGGGGTCTATTGCGGTATTTGCTCTCTGGTTCTTTACCTTAAGGTCGGTTAAGTCTATCCTTCCGGGTGCGACCTCGTTCCTCTCCGCTATCTGGTAAAGGCCGTTATAATGCCCGTTTAAGTAGAGGTCCGCATATACCATTTCCGCAGTATATTTCATGCCTGCATTCCTTGCCAGGTCATATACTATGGAATTGGCCATCATGGTCTCGTCAAGACAGTTAGCCATCAGCACCCAGTCATAGGAAGCGCCCATGCCGAAAAGATCCGCGGCATCGTCCAGCACAAAGCCCAGGGACTTCTTATCTTCCTTCCAGGTGGTGTTGCCGTGGCCCTTGATATACCTGAGATCTCCCATATGCTCGATCTTTCCGTGACTGTCCTCAATGTAGATCTTTCCCCTCTCGCGGTGCTCCTTGTCGGCATAGATATGCTCCATGGTACCACTGGCAGTATCCACATAGACCGCAGCCGTATCCCTTGACTGCATGAACATGACCTTGCCCTTTTCCAGCACTTCCCCGGCTTTGGTCATAAAGGCAGCCTGATAGATCTTGTCTGTTTCGATATTGGAAAGGTTTCCTCCTGAATACAGCGCCTTATCCCCCTCATTTTCAAAGGATAAAAGCAGCACGTCCGCCTTCTTATAGTAGATCTTGGTCTCAGAAAGAATAGCGGAGGAGGGAAGGAAAATATAGTGATCTTCCGGATATCTTTCCGGAGTAAAGGCAAAAATGGTCTTGGTCTTACCCTTGCCGTTTATGTCGATGGATACCCCGTCAAAATATGAACTGTATCCAAGATAGGGATCATTCGCATAAACATACCAGCAGAGATATATCATAAGCGGCAGCAGGGCCAATATGAATATTATCAATAAACTACGTTTCCGCATTTGACCATTATACCACGAAAGAAATCTTATTTGAAATGCCACCGGCCGGGTATTAAAAAATCCGGCCCCGTAAAGGAGCCGGATCTCAGTAGTTAAATTAAGTAAATCTTACTGACCTGCCTTGATCTTCTTTGTGAGCTCAGGCACGATCTTGTTTAAGTCGCCTACGATACCGTAGTCAGCTATATCAAAGATAGGAGCGTTCTCGTCCTTGTTGATGGCGATGATGATATCGGACTCTTCCATTCCTGCTGCGTGCTGAATGGCACCGGAGATACCGATCGCAAAGTATACATGAGGACGAACGGTCTTTCCGGTCTGTCCAACCTGCATATCCTTGGGCTTCCAGCCGCTGTCAACAACCGCACGTGAGCAGGAAACCATTCCGCCCTTGAAGCACTCTGCCAGCTCTTCGAGGATCTTGAAGTTCTCGGGTGAACCTACTCCACGTCCGCCGGATACAAGCACCTTTGCGTCCTGGATATTTGCTACGCCGGATACTTCCTTAACCACCTTGTCAATGGTCACATAGCAGTTATTGGGAGTGAAGCCGGGATTGTAATTTACAATCTCTGCCTTTGCTCCGGACTGGGGAGCTCTCTTCTGCATAACGCCGGGACGTACTGTAGCCATCTGGGGCCTGAAGTTCGGGCATGCGATGGTTGCTATTGTATTTCCGCCGAAAGCGGGACGGGTCATAAGGAGCTGCTTATGCTTCTGCTCCTGACCTTCCACGGGCTGCAGAGGGAAATCGCCTATATCAAGCTGTGTGCAGTCAGCTGTGAGTCCCGTGTGTACGCGGGCTGAAACCCTGGGACCAAGGTCACGGCCGATGGCTGTCGCGCCTACCAGCATGATCTCAGGCTTGAACTCGTTTATAACAGATGCAAGTGCATGAGCATAGGGCTCAGTCCTGTACTCTTTAAGCTCGGGATCGTCTACAAGGATGACCCTGTCAGCGCCGTACTCTGCAAGAGTGTCTGCAAGACCTCCCACCTCTGAACCGATAAGCACTGCGGTAACCTGCTTGTTATCCAGATCATTTGCCAGATCACGGGCTTTTCCGAGAAGCTCTAAAGCAATGCTGGATACTTCATTATCTACCTGCTGAGCGTAAATAAACACGCCCTTATATTCTTCTAATGACATTTTTAACCTCCTTAGATGACGTGTTTTTCCGTCAGCTTTCCAACAATATAGTCTACAGCTTCTTCGGGTGATCCGGGGGTTACTACCTCTCCCTTGCCCTTGGGAACCTTATCGGAAGCCTTGGCAATAACTGTGGGAGAACCGGCCATACCGATATTCTCATCAGCAACGTCCAGCTTGTCCCTGCCCCATACCTGAACGCGGTCTGCGTCTGCATAGGCATCAAAGATTCCGCCGGGTGTCATGTAACGGGGCTCATTCAGCTCGGAAAGAGCGGTTACAAGACAGGGAAGCTTTGCGGTCAGCATATGATATCTGTCATCAAACTGACGCTTTACCGTAACTGTCATTGCCGATCTGTCGACCTTTATCTCCTCGGCATAGGAAATAACCGGGATATTAAGGTGCTCGGAGATCTGAGGACCAACCTGCGCTGTATCGCCGTCGATAGCCTGACGTCCTGTGATGATCAGATCGTATTCCATGTTCTTTAACGCACCTGCGATGGTGGAGCTTGTAGCCCAGGTATCGGCACCGCCGAGAACCCTGTCTGTGATAAGAAGTCCCTTATCTGCTCCCATTGCAAGAGCTTCGCGGAGGATATCATCAGCCTTGGGAAGTCCCATGGTAACAACGGTAACTTCTGTGTTGTCCGGATCCTCATCCTTTATACGGAGAGCAGCCTCAAGGCCTGCCTTGTCATCAGGATTCATGATAGCAAGCATCGCTCCCCTGTCCAGTGTTCCATCGGGTTTAAACTTAACCCCGCCCTTTGTATCGGGCACCTGCTTTATACATACAACTATTTTCATGAATTTTCTCCTTTGTTAAAGTTGGTGGTGATCACTTGAGCAATGCACCGGAAATAACCATTCTCTGTACCTCAGAAGTACCTTCGTAGATCTCTGTGATCTTTGCGTCTCTCATCATACGCTCTACTTCGTACTCTCTGATATATCCGTAACCACCGAAAAGCTGTACGCACTTGGTTGTAACGTCCATAGCAGTCTCAGCAGCGAAAAGCTTAGCCTTGGCAGCTTCTACACCGTAGTAGCTCTTTGTTGCCTTAGCGTCAGCGGCCTGATATACAAGAAGCCTTGCAGCCTCAACCTGTGTAGCCATGTTTGCAAGCTGGAACTGTGTGTTCTGGAAAGCGCCGATAGAACGTCCGAACTGCTTCCTCTCCTTAACGTACTCGATCGTGCGGTCAAGAGCTCCCTCTGCGATTCCGAGAGCCTGTGCAGCGATACCGATACGTCCGCCGTCAAGAGTGTGCATTGCGATCGCAAAGCCCTTTCCTCTTGTGCCAAGAAGGTTCTCAGCAGGGATGTGGCAATCCTGGAAAATAAGCTCATAAGTGGAGGATCCGCAGATACCCATCTTATTTTCCTTTGTTCCGAAGGTGAAACCGGGAGTTCCCTTCTCAACGATGAATGCTGAGAACTTCTTCTGCTTCCTTCCCTTCTTATCCTCTACGATATCTGTGTAAGCGATGATGATATAAACATCAGCTTCCTTACCGTTTGTGATGAAGCACTTGGAACCGTTAAGGATCCATTCCTTCTCATCATCAGAGAGAACAGCCTTGGTCTGAACACCCTGTGCGTCAGTACCTGCGCCGGGCTCTGTAAGACCGAAAGCACCGAGCTTTTCACCCTTTGTAAGGGGTACAAGGTACTTCTGCTTCTGATCCTCTGTTCCGTAAGTCATGATCGGGTCGCAGCAAAGGGAAGTATGAGCGGATACGATAACTGCAGTAGTTCCGCAAACCTTTGCAAGCTCCTCTACACACATAGCGTATGTAAGGGGATCGCAGCCCTGTCCGCCGTATTCCTTCG
This sequence comes from Lachnospiraceae bacterium, assembly GCA_017448845.1. Taxonomy (GTDB): domain Bacteria; phylum Bacillota; class Clostridia; order Lachnospirales; family Lachnospiraceae; genus NK4A144. The sequence goes on along the minus strand of JAFSKT010000173.1, from coordinate 10,243 downwards.
GGATAGGGATTCCCATGAAACCGTACTTCTGCATCTTTGTTACAGTCTCTCTGGGAAACTCGTGCTTCTCATCAACCTCAATAGCAAGAGGCTTTACCTCTTTCTCGGCGAATTCCTTAAAAAGGTTTCTCGCGAGAATATGTTCTTTGCTTAAAGAAAAATCCATTTGTTCCCTCCTTATAATCTGTCAACAGGGGTCTTTGTCCTGTCTTCATTGTACTTGTAGAATCCGATACCGGTCTTCTGTCCCAGCTTCTTTCCGCGAACCATCTTGCGGAGAAGTGTGCAGGCCCTGTACTTGCTGTCGCCGGTCTCATTGTAGAGTACGTCCATGATAGCGAGACATACATCAAGACCTATAAGATCGCCCAGCTCAAGGGGTCCCATGGGATGATTGCAGCCAAGCTTCATTGCGGAATCGATACCCTCTATATCAGCAATACCTTCGTTGTAGATGAAGATAGCTTCGTTGATCATGGGAACAAGGATCCTGTTTACTACAAAGCCGGGAGCCTCATTTACCTGAACGGGAGTCTTGCCCAGCTTCTTTGATATCTCGATGACCTTATCGGTATCTTCCTTGGGGGTGTTGGCTCCGTTTATAACCTCAACAAGCTTCATTACAGGTGCGGGATTAAAGAAGTGCATGCCGATGATGGGCTTATTAAGTCCTGCGCCGATCTCAGTAATTGAAAGAGATGAAGTATTTGAAGCATAGATGCAGTCAGGATTCTTAACGATATTCTCCTGCAGATCCTTGAATGTCTCCTTCTTGATATTCATAACCTCAAGAGCTGCCTCAACAACCAGATCGGGATCAACTGCGATCTCATTAAGGCCTGTTACAACCTTTGCAAGAACGCTGTCAGCTGCATCCTGGGTCATCTTCTCTTTTTTAACCAGCTTGCCGAGATTCTTCTCGATCTTGCTCTTTCCACCGTCAGCGAACTCCTGCTTGATGTCGCAGAGATAAACCTTCTCAACATCATCGCATACTGCAAAAGCCTGAGCGATTCCGCTGCCCATTGTACCTGCGCCGATAACTGCTACTTTCATGTTTTAATATTCCTCCTTTTCTTAATTTCACAAAACAGGGTCAAAATACGGTTTGGTATATGCCTGATGCATATACCAAACCTATTCATTTTTAAAAGCTACGTGCTTTACCTTTGCCGGATCGTCCTTCTTACGTAAGAAGTTTGCCATACCCTCTCTCTGGTCATAGGACTCGAAGCAGGATCCGAAGAGCTTCTCCTCGATAACAAGAGCGTTATCGATATCTGTCTGAAGTCCGTCGTTGATAGCCTTCTTGCAGGCCCTTACAGCTATGGGAGCGTTGCCTGCTATGGTGGAAGCAAGCTTCTCTGCTGTTGCCATAAGCTCAGCCTGAGGAACTACCTGATTTACAAGACCTATACGGAGAGCCTCTGCTGCGTCAATATTCCTTGCGGTATAAATAAGCTGCTTTGCCATTCCTACACCAACGGTGCGGGCAAGCCTCTGGGTGCCGCCGAAACCGGGAGTGATGCCGAGGCCCACTTCAGGCTGTCCGAACATTGCGTTCTCTGAACAGATACGGAAGTCACAGCTCATGCTGATCTCACAGCCACCGCCAAGTGCGAAGCCGTTGATAGCAGCGATAACGGGGATGGGGAAGGTCTCGATCTTCCTGAAGACATCATTTCCCTTCTTTCCGAAAGCTTCGCCTTCAGCCTTTGTAAGAGTGCTCATCTCTCCTATGTCTGCTCCTGCCACGAAGGACTTCTCTCCTGCGCCGGTCAGAACAAGGCATCTGACTTCGTTAATGTCAACTGCGTCAAAAACCTTCTCGAGATCATCGAGCACTTCGGAATTCAGCGCGTTCAGCGCTTTTTCCCTGTTGATCGTAATTACGGCGATATTGCCCTTTACTTCATAATCAACAAAACCCACTTATAATTCCTCCTTTTCTTATCCTTATAAATTCAACAGCAGCCCGGTTTAACCCGGACTGCCGCCAAAGATCAATATTTCTCTACAATTGTAGCACAGCCCATACCGCCGCCTATGCAGAGGGTGGCAAGGCCCTTCTTTGTATCGTTTCTCTTCTGCATCTCGTGAAGCAGGGTAACAAGGATACGGCAGCCTGAAGCTCCAACGGGATGTCCCAAAGCGATAGCTCCGCCGTTAACGTTTACCTTGCTCATATCGAAACCAAGCTCCTTGGCAACTGCAACAGACTGTGCCGCAAATGCCTCGTTTGCCTCGATAAGGTCGATGTCGTCAAGTGAAAGGCCGGTCTTCTTAAGTACCTTCTTTGTTGCTGCAACAGGTCCGATACCCATAACCTCAGGCCTTACGCCTGCAAGAGCTCCGCCGATCCATGTTGCCATGGGCTTAACACCAAGCTCCTTAGCCTTCTCTTCGCTCATAACAACGATAGCTGCAGCGCCGTCGTTGATACCGGAAGCGTTTCCTGCTGTTACAAGACCGCCGTCCTTACCGGAGCAGCACTTTAAGCTTGCAAGGGTTTCCTTGGTGGTTCCGGGACGGGGTCCCTCATCCTTCTTAAAGTCAACGATCTCCTTCTTAACCTTTACGGGAACGGGAACGATCTCGTCATCAAACTTGCCTTCGTTTACAGCCTTCTCGCACTTCTGCTGGCTGTTAGCTGAGAACTCATCCAGCTCTTCACGGGTAAGCTTCCACTCGTCGCAGATATTCTCTGCTGTGATCATCATGTGATAGTGATTGAATGCATCTGTAAGAGCATCATTTACCATGGTGTCCACGATGGTTGCATTGTTCATGCGGTAACCGAAACGTGCCTTTGTCATAGCATAGGGTGCCATGGACATATTCTCCATACCGCCTGCAACAACTATATCAGCCTCGCCTGCCTTGATAAGGTCGGCTGCCATATTTACGCAGTTAAGACCTGATCCGCATACAACGTTGATGGTTACTGCCGGAACCTCATTGGGGATACCTGCATTGATAGCTGACTGCCTTGCTACGTTCTGTCCCTGTGCTGCCTGGATAACGCAGCCCATAAGAACCTCGTCTACCTGGTCAGGTTTTACACCGGCGCGGTTAAGGGCTTCCTTGATAACTATTGTTCCCAGATCCGCTGCGGGGGTGTTGCTGAGAGCTCCGCCCATCTTTCCGATAGCTGTCCTGACGGCACCCGCCAATACAATCTTTTCTGCCATAAATTTGCCTCCTTGAATTTGCTTTAACACTTTGTTATTTTTTTCACAGTAAAAAACATCTTACCATAAAACGCCTTTATTTTCAATAGCCGGAAGCGTACAAATCAAGATACATTCATCTTCCTTTTGTCCGTGATCCGCCGGGCCTGCCGGGCTCCGGCTTTTTCCGTATCCCTGTTTGGAGACAGATAAAAGCTTTCCGCAGAGGCCACAGGTATCCCCTCCGTAAGCTCATCTCTGTTCATGCGTCCCGGATGGAAAAGGATCTCAAGATCCCTGCCTTCACTTTTAGCGAAGGCGGAAACGTAAGGGTAGAGCTTCTTTATTCTTTCAGCGTCCATCCTGCCGCTCATCATAAGTCCCCAGAGATACATGGGAGCGTACCCCTTATCTTTCCCGTACTTCACCGCAGGGATGGATAAGATGCGAAGAATACGGTTTTTGACAAGGTTCACCGGACTGTATCCAAGCCACAGGCTCCGTTCCGCGGCAAAGGGTCTCAGGGGCTCGTCCGGACAGCGGATGTATTCAATTTCGTATCCTTCTTCCCTTATAACTTCTGTCAGGGCGCTCCATACCACAGGTATCACATGGCTGTGCTGATGGCTGTCTATACGGAGCTTTTTCTGGGCGCAGGGAATTCCCAGTTCTTCGGCCCTTTTTATACAAAGGCTGATCTTTGACCCGGCTTTTTTGATCTGCCGGTCAATTTCTATTTTCAGTTCTTCCTTTAGCCGTCCTCTTTTTCTCAGGTCAAATGAGTCAAAAAAAAGACTCTTCCATGTGTAGGGTATGTAAGAGCCGTCGTTTTCAGAAAGGCTTAAGCCTTCAACTATATTTAAATGTACAGACATAACAGGAAGAAAGGGGAGCGCCGGGATCTCAGCCAAAAGCAGCTCCATGCATTCTTCAAAGCAGTCCGTATTTGGGATTATGCTTATCCCGTCAAGTATTCCCTCCCTTATGAGAGAGAGCAGTTCTTTGGAAGTTCTCAGGGTAAGAGCGTAATCATCCGCATGTATTTCGATCATTCTGCCCTCTCCTGTTTCTCTGTGCTGCCGCTGCCTTCTTCAGTCTTTTCTGCTATATCCCTCCATACTGCAGAATCTATAATGTAATGGGGACGGCCTTTAGTCTCCATATATATCTTCGCGATATATTCCCCGATGACCCCGAGAAAGATAAAAGTAAGACCGAAAAAGATGATGATAAGGACAACGATGGTAGTGTATCCCGGAAAATTGTGACCCCCGAAGTAGTCTATGACCTCGCCTATTCCAAAGGCTATTCCAAGTATTACCGTGATCAGTCCAAGCTCCGCTATAACATGCAGAGGTTTTACGGAAAAAGATGTTATGCCGTTCATGGCAAGATTCATCATCCTGGCTAAGGAATACTTGGAATCACCGGCTTCCCTTTTCTTGACATCAAAGTAAACCACATCTGACCGGAATCCCATGGTGGGGATCAGGCCTCTTAAGAAAAGGTTTGTCTCATGGAATTCCGACAGGGCGTCGATCACTCTGGAGGAAACAAGACGGTAATCCGCATGGTTTTTGATCACCCGGGTACCAAGTGACTGCATCAGATTATAATACACGGAAGCCGTAAGTTTTTTCATGAACCCGTCTGAATTCCTGTCATTACGAACGCCATAGACCACGTCGCAGCCGGCTTTGTATTTAGCGATAAACTGATCCAGCGCCTCAATATCCTGCTGAAGATCGGCATCAATGGTAATCACTATGTCCGCCCTGTCCTTTACAAACATCATTCCCGCAAGGAGGGCGTTCTGGTGGCCGCTGTTTCCCGCAAGGGTGATAACGGAAAAAACCGGATCCCTGCCGCTGAGCTCATGAAGGATCTTTGCGGTACCGTCCCTGCTTCCGTCATCCACAAAGAGTATGCGGCTGTCCCTTGAAATGACGCCTTCGCTCTTCAGGCGGTTAAGCTTATCCGCCATGACTTCCGACGTCCTGCCTATTATCTCCTCCTCGTTGTAGCAGGGTACCACGAGTATAAGAATGGGCATCTCTTTATTAATTTTTTCCTTACAGATCATGTTTTCCATATGCTTAGATCAATGGTGCCAAAAAGCTAATCCGGCCTGTATAATATTGAGCATCCCGGCAATTGGAAATATGAAGAAAAGCCCTCTGATATCAGCCAGGATGAAATGTGGGCAAACTCATCTCCTATAATGTACACCGCATTCTCGTTTATGTCTATCTCTTCCGGCAGTCCCGACGTAACATTTCCGTATGTATTGATATCATCGCTGTAAACATCATCAGGTCCTCCGCCAAAATAGAAGGTCTGCTGGTTTCTTGATATAGCCTGATTATCAAACTGGACGTAAATATGGGTATTCTCATCCTTCATAAAGTATTTTTCACTTAATTCGATAGCCCTTCCGAAGGAAGAATCCGTAAACAGCTCATGTCGTCCGTAGATATTGTTCATCATGAAGAAGTAGAAATACATGAAGAACAGGAAGGAGGCCCCGGTCCAGAATATGGTCCAGGCAATGGCCGGAGTATTCTTATCCATGACCGAATGTACCCCTGTTACGATAAATAAAAGGAAGGGCATGAAGATCATATTAAGCCGGTTCACGGCGGGATTCTTTAAGAGAAGCATAAATACCGTTGATCCGATCCAGAAAAAGAGTATCAGCGCATGACAGCTGAAGGTCTTTGTCTTTACTGAAATAAAAGTCTTATATATGCAGATTATGAGTCCTATGGCCATAAAAGGAATAAGGAACAGATAAATGGTGCCGAATTCGGAAACGGAATTATAGCTAAGTTTCTCTCCGCCTAATAGCAGCTTTCCAATAAACATTATGCTTTTCTTCATAAATCTGATCCCCAGTTCCCTCTCTCTCTTTTCCGGAAGGGGAATATAATCCGAAGGCCCGAGATGGAAAGGCGGTATGATCCTGAAATTCACAAGCTGGAAGAGGATCAGCGGAAAGGCAATGATACCGAGGGGTATGACAAAGGACAGTACCTGTCTGATATTTATCTTCTTTAAGTACAAAAGGTAGACAAAAGAAAGTACCAGGAAAACAGGCCACACTATATATGAGACCGCATAGGTGTAGAGGGACAAGCCCATAAAGATACCTGTAAGGATCCAGTCCCGAGTCCTTCCTGATTTAACGGCTCGTATTGCAAGAAAGAGGACAATAGCGGAAAAAGGCAGAAACAGATATGCTTCAAGCCCCCAGCGCTCCGACATTACATATACGGGAAGTACAGTCACGAGAACCGGTCCGGAAAGGGCCCAGGCCCGGCTTCCGGTGAGTTCGTATGCTGTTCCGAACATAGCGAAAAAGCACACCGCTCCCCAGAATACAGCCTGGACGCGGAATGCAAAGATGGTGGGCTTTAAGAACCTAAGGATCAACGCCTGTATGTATATATAAAGGGCATTCTGCCCGCCCCCGTAATTCCTGAAATAAACAGGATAACGGATACCGCCCCTGTCGGTGCCGTGGTACAGTATGCTCTTTGCGTCAACCGCCATGGACAGCTCATCCACATGAAATCCATTTGGGAATACCTCCAGTTTTAAGAGGCGTGAAAAAAGAAACACGGCAAAGATGAGCAGCAGAAAGACCGGATAATAGTGCTCTATAAAGCCACCTATAGTCACTGAAAGGTCACCGGGAACATGACCTCTCCTTTTCATAATGACTGCAAGGCAGGCAAAGATAATGGTTATAACAAGCCCCGTAAGGGCAAAAACAGCATAGATCATTGCTTTCTCCTAAAACCACTCTCCCTAAACCGGTATTATAGCACAGGGACAAGCGCTGTTAAATACTTTGTAAATAAAACGGGCAGGGAATTTCCCTGCCCGAATAAATCCTGAAATATGCTGCCCGCTCTTATTTAACCTTTATTACCGGCTTTGTCTTATTGTTGATCACTGCAGAACCGTAATATCCGTTTACTCCGTATAATGTGATCTCGCTCTTACCGGAATCATATACAAAGTAGGCATCTGTCTTTGCACTGGGTCTGGACTCAAATGAGGATTTGGATGCCATTTTCAGCTTCTTGCCCACATTCTTTAAGGTCCTCATATTAAGGGAATTCTTCTTAGTCTTATAGTGCCTGAACTGTATGGTTCCCTTTAAGGTATTGGCATCGGTATTAAGTGTAAGCTTCTTCACATAATACTTCTCCGGCTCATACTTTGAGTATGTGATGAGGTCTGTGCTCAGCTTCCTGGGCTCTATGGTGAAGTAGAAGGAAGTATTTGCCAGAGCATCCTTTAATGCCTGTTTGTCACCATTTGTCAGCTTATCCCCGGGAATCGCCTTCTTCTTATAGGTCATGGGGATCTTGAAGTAAGGCTTATCACCTTCACTGTTCCATGCTGCGATCTTTGTTCCGTTAAATACTTTGGGTTTCTTAAAGGTAATTCCGGTGTCATCCTTCCAGAAATAGCCGTCATAGCTCTTGCCGTCTATAGGCTTCCAGTTATTTCCGCTTACTTCTTCAAGCTGTATCGAAACTCCCAGGGCTCCGTCAACCACACCGTCAACAGGATTGGTGCCTGATACAAGATGATGGCTGGTGGCTCCTACCTTTGATCCTCTGTATTCCACAGCTGCGTCATATTCCACGAGAAGTGAATACTTGCCGCTTCCGAAATATACCCTCTGGCTTGATACCGTTCCGCTTAAGTAAGTCTTTAAGAACAGCTCACCCTCAGCTTCCTCACCCTTTGAATCCGGGAACAGTCCCGTATTAATGGCGACTTTGTACTGGATGATATCGTTGCCCTTGGATTCTATATAGTTCTTTTTCTTATCGTAAAAATCCTTTTTGGCTTCACCCGGCCTTGCTCCGGCTTTCCGGATGGAGATCAGGTTTACGGATACACAGTTATTTGCAAATCCGCTGCCCACAACGCTGTAATCCGCATCATTGATAAGATCTCCGTCCTTAACAAAATATGTCTTATCGTTGGCGTTAAACTTCAGTGCCTCGATAATGGCAGTATTGATGTCATCGATGGAGACCGTATTATTGGCGCTCACCTTTAAGTCCGGACTTCCGCTGCCGATCTTTACTGTACCCTTTAGGGCATTCTTAACCTTTTCCTGTACTGCAGTGGTATAGGTTACAAGCTTCACTTCGGAAGCTTCTTCGCTGTATGCTCTATCGCTGTCTGTTCCAAGCTGTCCCGCAAATGCTGCCAGATTCGATGAAAAGATAAGAGAACATATAAGCAGCAATGAGAGCAGTTTCTTACTTCTGAAATTCATTCCGATATCCTCCTGACCGCCCAAACCTTCCGCAATCCTCTCCGCAGAAGGGTTAAGCATAAAACCCAAAACAAACTTACCTTAAAATGGTACTCCCTGTCCCCAGAAAAGTTTTAAATTTCGGGCTCAATGAGACCGTAGGTATTTCCTCTCCTCTTATAAACTACATTCACTTCTTCGGTCTCGGCATTCATGAATACATAGAAATTATGCCCTAAAAGCTCCATCTGTACGCAGGCGTCTTCGGGATACATGGGCTTGAAACCGAACCTCTTGGTCCTTACTATCTTGATCTCGCCGTCATCGGAATAGTCCTGATCCATATAATCCTGCTGGAAGTCCCCGCCTTCCTGGGACCTTTCGATGATCTTCTTCTTATACTTCTTCATCTGCTTCTCGATGATCTCCTCCACCAGATCAACGGAAACATACATATCGTTGGAAACCTGCTCTGCTCTTATGATATTGCCCTTTACCGGGATGGTGACCTCGATCTTATGCCTCTCCTTCTCAACGGAAAGCGTCACATGCACCTCCGTGTCGGGAGTAAAATACTTCTCCAGCTTGCCGATCTTTTCCTCTATAGCTGTCTTCAGCCCTTCAGTAACGTCGATATTTTTTCCTGTGATTATAAAATTCATACACGCCACTTCCTTTTCTTAATTGATTAAAAGGGACAATCCCCTTTTCTCCGTATTATACCATGCCACCGCCACGGAAACAAGACAGGCTAAATCCCTATCCTGAGCACATGCACTGCCACCTGGAAATAGATGGAAAGTGTCAGGGCATCGATTATGGTGGTGAGCATGGGACTTGCCATCACCGCCGGGTCGAAGCCGAATTTCTTTGCTATCATGGGAAGCATGCAGCCCGCAAGATTTGCGCAGATAACGGCGCAGATCATTGTAAGGCATACCACCAATGCCACCATGGGCTCTGCCCTGTCAATTATCAGGAGCTTAATGAAATTGGCCACCGCGAGAGTGGATCCGCAGATCAACGCCGTTCGGAACTCCTTCCAGATGACTCTCGCTATATCCCCGAAATTGATCTCATTCAGGGAAAGGGCACGGATAATGGTGGTTGAAGTCTGGGATCCGCAGTTTCCTCCCGTGTCCATGAGCTGGGGGATAAAGGCTGTCAAAATGATATATGCCTGGAGCGAAGACTCGTAGCTGGTTATTATCTTTCCCGTAAAAGTAGCGGAAACCATAAGGAGAAGGAGCCAGCCTATCCTCTTTTTCCAGAGATCCACAGGTGACATGCGGTCATAGGGGTCGTCTGAAGGCAGGATAGCTGCCATCTTCTGGATATCCTCCGTAGCCTCTTCTTCGATGATATCGATGATATCGTCAACGGTGATGATCCCCACCAGCCTGTCTTCGGAATCCACCACCGGGATGGAGCTGAAGTCATATTTGGAGATCATCCTTGCAACTTCTTCCTGGTCCATCATGGTCTCAACGGAGATCACATTTTCCTCCATGATATCCCTTATCAGGTCCTCTTTATCGGAGAGAATAAGGGTTCTCAAGGCCACCATGCCCGTGAGCCTTCTGGCGCTGTCAAGGACGTAGCAGTTATTTATGGTCTCTCTGTCGATCCCTGTCTTTCTTATCCTGTCCAAAGCCTCCGCCACGGTCAGGTTTTCCCTCAGGTCCACAAACTCCACCGTCATAATGGAACCGGCAGAATCCTCCGGGAACTTCAAGAGGTGGTTTATATCCCTTCTGGTGTCGGGGCTTGCATGGGAAAGCAGCCTTTT
>JAFSKT010000172.1 GCA_017448845.1 Lachnospiraceae bacterium | reverse complement strand
TTCGATCCCGGTGATATGGGGGACAGGGTCTTTTCCTATATTAAGGATCAGGGGATGGAACTTAAGTCCGTCATACTGACCCACGGGCATTTTGATCATATAACCGGGGTTCCGGAGCTGTTGCGGCTTTCCCGGGATGAGGGATGGAAGCCTGTGCTCTATGCTTCCGAAGATGAAAAGGATGTTCTGGGGAATGCCATACTGAACTGTTCGGGAACCGGTATGTCCTTCGGGGAGGGTGTTACCCTGGAAGCAGACCACTGGCTTAAAGATAATGAGATACTGGAGACAGGGGGACTTAAGATCACCTGTATAAAGACACCGGGCCATACAGAGGGAAGCATGTCCTTCTATATCCCGGATAAGCAGATGCTCATCTGTGGAGACACCGTATTTGAGGGGTCGGTTGGAAGGACTGATCTGCCAACGGGATCGGACAGCACCCTGCAGAGATCCATAGACGAAAGAATCGCAGTCCTGCCGGAATTTACCTATATACTTCCGGGCCATGGCGATGAGACCACGGTAAGGGAAGAGAAGATGTATAATCCCTGGTTCAGGGTATGAAACTAACAGGCCATGCCCCGCAAAGGTCGTGGCCTTAAAAGAGAAAGGCGGAAATATAAATGTCGTTACCCAGAAAGCCCGTCACGGGCATGAAGGATATACTCCCCCAGGAGATGGAGATAAGGAACTATGTCCGGGGAAAGGTCCGTGAAGTTTACGGGAGATATGGATTTACGGAAATAGAAACACCTGTTGTTGAACATATAGAAAATCTTTGCAGCAACCAGGGCGGAGAAAATGAAAAGCTTATCTTCAAGATCCTGAAAAGGGGAGAGAAGCTTGACCTTGAAAATGCGAAGGATTCATCGGATCTTGCGGATTCCGGTCTGCGCTACGATCTGACCCTTCCTCTTTCCAGATATTACGCAGCCCATATAAATGAGCTCCAGAGCCCCTTCAAGGCGCTGCAGATGGGAAATGTATTCAGGGCGGACAGACCTCAGAAGGGAAGATTCCGCCAGTTTATGCAATGTGACATCGATATTTTAGGAGATGCAACAAATCTTGCAGAAATCGAACTCATTCTTGCAACGACTTCATTATTGGCTGAAATCGGCTTTGACAGCTACACTGTGAGGATTTCCGACAGGAGATTTTTAAAGGCCATGGCTGCCTATTCCGGATTTGCCCCGGAGGATTACGACAGGGTTTTCATTATCTTAGACAAGATGGATAAGATAGGGATCGACGGGGTGAAGGAGGAACTAAAGGAGTCGGGATTCGATGAAGCTGTGATAGATAAATACCTTACGTTATTTAACAGCGGTTCTCAGGGCAGCGACAGGATAGCGGAATTAAAGGATATACTTGCGGATGATCTGCCGGAGGGAACAGCGGAGTCCCTTTCAGGGATCATAGACTGCGTTAACGCCTCAAAGAAGGCTTCCTTTAAGATGGTATTTGACCCCACCCTTGTAAGGGGCATGTCCTATTACACCGGCACCATCTTTGAGATCAGCATGGACGAATTCGGTTCCTCTGTGGCCGGAGGCGGAAGATACGACGGCATGGTTGAGCGCTTTATGGGAAATAAGGTGCCTGCCTGTGGTTTCAGCATAGGTTTTGAGCGTATAATCACCATTCTCCTTGACAGGGGCTTTACGGTGCCCGGAGAAAAGGGAAAAGAAGCCTTCCTTGTAGATAAGAAGATAAAGGGAGAGAGGCTTGCTGAGATAATGAAGGAAGCCGAAGAGAGACGGAGGAGCGGAAGTACGGTCCTCCTGTCAAAGATGATGAAGAATAAGAAGTTCCAGAAGGATAACCTGAACGCCGCAGGATATACGGAGATAAAGGAATTCTTTGAATAACAATAGTTTTTAATCCAGTGAAAGGAGCAGTATCTAAGGATCATGATACAGTCAAGAACCCATAAATGTAATGAGCTCAGGCTCAAGGACGCAGGGAGCAGCGTTACTCTCTGCGGTTATTATGAAAATATGCGGAAGGTGTCCAAAAATCTGGGCTTTCTGGTATTAAGGGATTTTTACGGAAAGACACAGGTGGTGATCGAGGACGAGGAGATGATGGAGAAGCTTAACGGCGTCAACTGTGAATCCACCCTCCAGATCACGGGAACCGTAAGGGAGCGTTCCTCAAAGAATCCGGACATGGAGACCGGAGAGATAGAGGTGGTACCCTCCGACATAAAGGTTCTGGGAAAATGCTTATATAACGAGCTTCCTTTTGAGATAACAAGGTCAAGGGAGGCGGACGAGAATACAAGGCTTAAATACAGATATCTGGACTTAAGGAATCCGGCAGTCAAGGATAAGATGGTATTAAGGAGCCGTATAGTGACCGAGCTAAGGAAATCCATGAGCGATGAAGGCTTTATGGAGATCACCACTCCGATACTTACCTGCTCAAGTCCTGAAGGAGCCAGGGATTATTTAGTGCCCTCCAGGCTCCATGAAGGAAAATTCTATGCCCTTCCCCAGGCTCCCCAGCAGTTTAAGCAGATCCTTATGGCTTCAGGCATAGACAGGTATTTCCAGATCGCACCCTGCTTCAGGGATGAGGATGCAAGGGCCGACCGTTCCCCGGGAGAATTCTACCAGCTGGATATGGAGATGGCTTTTGCCACCCAGGAGGATATATTTGCGGTGCTGGAAAAGGTACTTCCTCCCGTATTTGCCCGTCACGGCATATATAAGAAGGCTTCCGATGCTCCCTTTAAGAGGATAGGCTATGAAGAGGCCCTGGATAAGTACGGTACGGACAAGCCGGATCTCAGGATCGACCTTACATGTGAGGACGTGACCGAGGTCTTAAGTGACTGCGGATTCAATCCCTTCGCGGCGGGAAACACCATAAAGGCTGTAAGAGTCAGCGATTTCAACCTGTCCAGAAAGGCTATAGACAAGATATTAGCCGATACGGAGGTTATTTCCGGATTCAAGGCCTGCTATGTGAAGGTTGATGAGAATATGGAGCTTACTGGCGGCGTCAGCAAGTTCCTTATGGAGAGAAAGGACGCTCTCATCGAGGCTCTTGGATTAAAGAGCGGAGACTGCGTATTCTTTGCGGCAGGCAAGAAGCAGTATGCAAGGAAGACCGCGGGAGTACTTATAAAGCTTATAGGACCCCAGGCTGAGGGCCACTTTAATAAAGAATCCTATGAATTCTGCTGGATAGTAGATTTCCCCATGTACGAGGTGGGAGAGGAGTCCGGAGAACTGGAATTCTGCCATAATCCCTTCTCCATGCCCCAGGGAGGCGTGGAAGCCCTGAAGAATGAGGATCCCTTAAAGATACTGGCCTATCAGTACGATCTGGTCTGCAACGGCGTGGAGCTTTCCAGCGGTGCAGTGAGAAACCATGATCCGGAGATCATGATAGAGGCCTTCAGGATAGTAGGCCTCGGGGAAGAAGACGTGAAGAAGAAGTTCCCTGCAATGTACAATGCTTTCTGCTACGGCGCACCGCCCCATGCGGGTATAGCACCCGGCGTGGACAGGATGATCATGCTCATAGCAGGAGAGGAATCCATAAGGGAGATAATCCCCTTCCCTATGAACAAGAATGCGCAGGATCTGATGATGGGTGCTCCTTCGGAAGTGGAGGAGAAACAGCTTAAGGACGTGCATATCAGCATTGTGAAGCAGGATAAGGACGCTTAAGCGGAAGGACAGAGAACGTGAAATATGTGATAGGAGATTCTGACGTTTACAGCTTCAACCATTATCTCTATGGTGAGGCTTATATGGGTTCCTTCCAGGGGAAGAGGTTCCGCCTGGGAAGGGAACCCTTAAAAAATGTGTTTTTCAGTCCCCCGGAGGAATGGGGAAAAGACGCCAGCCTCAGGGCTTCTATATGGGATGAACCATGGTGCTGGGAGAAAAAGGACCCGGCGACCTTAAAGGAAAAGGACTTCGAATTCAGCGAAGAAGGCCTTAGGGAAGCTGTGGAATGGGTCAATAACGAGATAAAATAACATAAGTAATTATAAGGAGAAAAGACTTGGGCAGCGATCTTTCAAATGAAATAACGAGAAGGCGTACTTTTGCCATCATATCCCACCCGGACGCAGGAAAGACCACTCTTACAGAGAAATTCCTGCTTTACGGCGGTCAGATAAACCTGGCCGGTAGCGTAAAGGGAAAGGCCACTGCGAGACATGCGGTGTCTGACTGGATGGATATAGAGAAGGAAAGGGGAATTTCCGTAACCTCATCCGTGCTGCAGTTCGAATATGAGGGAAAGTGCATAAACATTCTTGATACGCCGGGGCACCAGGACTTTTCTGAGGATACATACAGAACCCTGATGGCTGCGGATTCGGCAGTGATGGTCATAGACGGGGCCAAGGGCGTTGAGCCCCAGACCAGAAAGCTCTTTAAGGTCTGCGGACGCCGGGGCATACCGGTATTTACCTTTATAAACAAGATGGACAGGGATGCCAGGGACAGCTTCGACCTCATTGATGAGATCGAAAAGGAACTGGGGATAGCCACCTGTCCCATTAACTGGCCCATAGGCTCGGGAAAGGATTTCAAGGGAGTCTATGACAGGGAAAGCGGCAATATCGTGGAATTTGCCGATACAGAGAAGGGAACCAAAGAGGGAAAGGAGATAGTGATCTCCCTTTCCGACGAGGAAGCCTCCCTGAAGGCCATCGGAGAGGAAGCAAGGGAAAAGCTTATCAATGAGATAGAGCTTTTAGACGGAGCTTCTGAGGCCTTCGATCAGGAAGAAGTCAATAAGGGCAAGCTTTCTCCCGTTTTCTTCGGCTCGGCCCTCACGAATTTCGGTGTGGAGATCTTTCTCCATAACTTCCTTAAGATGACTATGAGTCCCCTTCCCAGGGTTTCAGATACAGGCGTTATTGATCCTGTGGAGCGGGGATTTTCGGCCTTTGTATTTAAGATACAGGCCAATATGAACAAGGCCCACCGGGACAGGGTCGCTTTTATGCGTATCTGCTCCGGAAAGTACGAGGGCGGAATGGATGTGTATCACGTACAGGGCGAGAAGGAATTAAGGCTTATCCAGCCCCAGCAGATGATGGCGGACGACAGGCATGTGGTGGATGAGGCCTATGCGGGGGATATCATCGGGGTATTTGACCCGGGTATCTATTCCATAGGTGACACCATCTGCTCTCCCGGGGATAAATTCAGGTTTTCCGGGATCCCTACCTTTGCTCCTGAGCACTTTGCAAGGGTAAGGCAGGTGGATACCATGAAGCGTAAGCAGTTCGTGAAGGGTATCATGCAGATAGCCGAAGAAGGAGCCATTCAGATCTTCCAGGAAGAAAATTACGGAATGGAAGAGATCATAGTAGGGGTGGTAGGCGTGCTGCAGTTTGAAGTACTGCAGTACAGGCTTAAAAACGAGTACAATGTGGAGATCATTTTAGATCAGCTTCCATATGAGCATATAAGGTGGATAAGGGACAGGAGCATAGATCCCGCCACCATTACCGGTACCAGTGATATGAAGCGGGTAAGGGACTTAAAGGGCCGTCCCCTGCTCCTCTTTGTAAACAGCTGGTCCATCGGTATGACCCTGGAGCGGAATGAAGGGCTTGAATTGGATGAATTCAGCGATAATTAAGGTCATTAAAAGGTTTGCAGCGCTGTTTCTCACTATCTTTCTGTCCTTAAGCCTCACTGCCTGTTCCCTGAATTACATTCCGGAGCGTATAGCAGGGGGGATAATAAGGCAGATAATAGCGAGGGACTATGACCTTATCTACGGCACGGAAGATGATACGGAAGTAGCAGAGGAAAAAGAGGGAAAAGAAAAGAAGGATAAAAAAGATCAGGAAGAGGATACTGAGGAGGATTCCGAAGAAGAGGATGACAGCGGATCCGATGTGGATGAGGAAGCTGAAGACGACAGCGATTTAGAGGAAGACGAAGAGGACGAAGATACTGAAGATGAAGAAGAAGATGAGGAGATAGGGGAGGACCTGCCGGAGGAAAGTGACAGCGGGGAGTCTGCAGCGGGAGATACCGTAAGTTCCGATGAGATCACCGATATTCCGGAGGAAGACGAAAAGGCCTACTATTTCTCAAATCTTTCCACAGGGGATAAAAAGCTCTATCTTGAGATATATAATGCCATGTTCTCCATGGAGGATAAGGTCACCCTTTCTTCCCGGGATCCGGACCAGGTGGACAGGATCTTTAATATAGTCCTGATGGACCACCCCGAAATGTTCTACTGCGACGGCTACAGCACCACAGTGGTAAACAGCGGTGAAGAGATCATAAGCATTGCCTTTACCGGTAAATACAACACTCCGAAGAGTGAGAGGAAGAATAAGGAAGCGAAGATCAAGGAGGCTGCCGACGCCATACTTAAAAAGGTCCCTTCTGACGACAGCGACTACGAAAAGGCCAAATATATCTTTGAATGGATAATAAATCATACTGAATATAACTTAAGCGCTCCAGATAACCAAAACATATCATCTGTTCTTTTAAATCACAGCAGTGTGTGCCAGGGGTACAGCATGACCACCAAATACCTGTTGGACAAGCTGGGGATATTCTGTATCGTGGTCTACGGAAGTGCCTCGGATCAGTCCCATTCCTGGAATTTAGCGAAACTCGACGGTACTTACTGTTACATAGACACCACCTGGGGAGATTCCTCATACAGGGATATAAACGACGCCCAGGCCAACAGGACAAGCTACAATTATTTCGGCTGTAATTCGGATATACTCTTAAGGACCCATAAGATAAGCGATAAGGGGAAGCTCCCGGAGTGTACCTCTTTGGACGAATACTATTACGTCAAGGAATCCAAGTACTTTACAAAGGTGGATATGGGAAGGCTTAAGGCGGTCTTTGATCATGAACAGCAGATCGGAGAACATGTCTTCACCATAAGGGCATCTTCGGAGGAGGTTTATAACGACCTTTTTGAAGCTCTGTTTACGGATAAGGAGATCTTTAATCTCGTGAAAAATGCGGATAAGGTCACTTATATTGAGGATAAGAACGAATATACCCTTACTTTCAACATATGATGACAGTTATGGGCAGCGTTATTTGATATCGGACGTTATGGAAGAAAACCATGAAATGACGGCTCAATCATGTTATAATATTCAGACGGTCTGTTAAGGGCCGGAAACGGGAGGAATACCATGGCAAATGAAAAAAACAACAAGCGGACTCTTCTCAGCACTGATATAGAGGGAGAAGTAAAGATCGCAGATGACGTGGTGGCAGCCATTGCAGCCATTGCCGCCGGTGAAGTGGAAGGCGTTGGCAGCAGCAGCGGAAACTTTGGAGACGCCATAATGGCCTATGTAGGCGTGAAAAAGAATGACAAGAAGGTCAGGGTTGATGTGGCTGAAGGCATAGTACATGTGGAAATGACCATAACCGTGTGCTACGGCTATAATATCCCCGAAGTCAGCAGGATGGTACAGGAGAAGGTAAAGAGCTCCATAGAGAATATGACTGGCCTTTCCGTAGCCGACATCAATGTCAGGGTGTCCGGTATCGAGATGGAGAAGGAAGACGAGGAATGAAGAGAAGCCTTATAAGGGAAAATATTTTCGTCCTGATCTTCATGACGGAATTCAACCCTCCGGAGGATATGCCTGAAAAGATCCGTCTTTATTTAGAGTCGCCGGAAAAGACTGCGGATCCCGAGGCAAGGCAGGAGATAGAGGAGAAATTTGCTCTTATACAGCCTCTTATCCCGGAAATAGACGCAAAGATCGAGGCGCATTCCGAGAAATGGTCCATAGACAGGATGGGAAAGGTGGAGCTTTCTATCCTGAGGCTTGCGGTATATGAGCTCCTCTATGATGATTCCATCCCGGAAAAAGTGGCTATAAATGAGGCGGTGGAGCTGGCAAAGAAATATGGCCAGGACAATGCGGGAAGCTTTGTGAACGGTATTCTGTCCGGAGTTATAAAGGAAAAAGAGTAATACCGGATTGCGAGGGATATGGCCGGAGATAAGACTTGGAGTGTAAGTGAATTAAACAGATATATCCGGGGGCTGTTTTCAGATGACTTTATGCTGGGAGATACGAGCGTAAAGGGAGAGCTTTCCAATGTGAAATATCACTCCTCGGGACATATCTATTTTACGCTTAAGGATGAGAATTCGTCGATAGCAGGCGTTATGTTTGCCTCTGATACCTTAAACCTTGATTTCAGGCTGGAGGCCGGAGATCAGGTCATCGTCAGGGGAAGGGTTTCCGTATATGAAAAGACCGGTACCTATCAGCTTTACGCCAGATCCGTAAAGGCTGCGGGCATCGGGGAATTATACAGGAAATTTGAAGAACTTAAAAAGGAACTTTCGGAAATGGGCATGTTTGACGCTATGTACAAAAAGCCCATTCCTTTAATGGCAGGTAAAATAGGCATAGTTACCGCTCCTACAGGGGCAGCGGTAAGAGATATCATAAATGTTTCAAAAAGGCGTAACCCCTATGTGGAACTGATCCTTTTCCCTGCACAGGTACAGGGGGAGGGAGCGGCAGAATCCGTTTCTCTGGGGATAAGGACACTGGAGAAAATGGAGCCGGATGTGATAATAGTCGGCAGGGGCGGAGGTTCTATCGAGGACCTCTGGGCCTTTAATGAGGAGATAGTGGCAAGGACGATCTTCGACTGCCATATCCCCATTATTTCCGGCACAGGTCACGAAACAGATGTTACCATTGCGGATCTGGTGGCGGATCTCCGGGCTCCGACCCCTTCTGCAGCGGCAGAACTGGCTGTTTTTGACTATTATTCCTTTATGGATAACCTTAAGGGATACGGGGATAAGATGACCTATCTTATGAGCGGGAAAGTCGCGAGATGCCGCGAAGAGGCGGAAAGAATGCACTCACTCCTTAAAATGAACTCCCCGGAGAACAGGCTGAAGTTTAAAAAAGAGCGGGCTATCCGCTACGGAGAGATACTTAAGGCTTCAATGGACAGGATACTTAAGGAAAGAAGGAGCCTTTTAGCCCTTTATTCCGGGAAACTTTCAGCATATTCCCCCTTAAATACCCTGAGCCGGGGCTATACTTTCACCGAAAGAGCTGACGGGAAGCCGGTAAAGAGCACGGCGGACGTTAAAGAGGGAGAAGATATTAAGGTCTATACTAAAGACGGAAGGATACTGGCGAGAGTAAATGGCAAAGAAGAAATCAGATTCAGATGAAAACAGGGAAATAAAGATAGAATCCGTTGAGGAGGGCCTTAAGATCCTTGAGGAGACCACGGAGAAGCTGTCCGAAGAGGATATTTCCTTAGAGGATGCTTTTGCGGACTTTGAGAAGGGTATGGCCGTATTAAAGCTTGTCAACGAGAAGATCGACAAGGTAGAAAAAAAGGTGAAGGTGATAACGGAAAATGGGACAGAAGATTTTCAGTGAGGAATTGAAAGAAAAGGCCGCTTTTGCCGAATCTGTGCTGAAAAAGTACACCCCTTCTCCTGAGGGCTTTGCCGGGCGGGTGTTGGAGGCTGTGGAATACTCCGTTTCCTCAGGAGGCAAGCACTTAAGACCCGTGATAATGAAGGAAGTCTTTGACATGTACGGGGGAAAGGGTGAGATAATAGAGCCCTTTATGGCGGCTATTGAATTCATCCATAATTATTCCCTTATCCATGATGATCTTCCCGCAATGGACAATGATATGTACAGGAGAGGAAAGAAGACCACCCATGCGGTATACGGGGAGGGCATAGCCACCCTGGCCGGGGACTGTCTCTTAAATCTCTCCTTTGAGACTGCTATGAAGGCCTTTGACCTGATCCCTGAGGATATTCCGGAAAAGGAGCAGGAGGCACTGAGAGGCCGGATAATTGCCGCTTTAAGGGTGCTTTTTGACAAATCCGGCATAAACGGTATGCTTGGAGGTCAGTCCGCCGATGTGGATGCGGAAAAGAGAGGTTTGGAAGTGGATGGGGACCGGCTTATTTATATCCATGAGAATAAGACCGCAGCCCTTATAGAAGCAGCCCTTGTCACCGGAGGGATACTTGGAGGGGCAGAGGACAGTGACCGGGAGAAGCTCTTTCAGATCGGCTCAG
>JAFSKT010000171.1 GCA_017448845.1 Lachnospiraceae bacterium | reverse complement strand
TTTGTGGAGAACTACGGCACCCAGATGTCCGTTCATCAACGCTATGGTCTTCATCCCTTCTCCGTTCCGGGAAGGGACTTCCGCTTCAAGAACGGCGACGAAACGGATTACAGATACGAAAACCTGGAGATAATTAACCGTTACATGGGAGTGGAGCTTATCGAGAACACCATCCCCAAAAAATACAGGGCTTCAATACACGTGAGAGGCTACTATAATCTGGGTGTCTTTGACTCCGAAGAAAAGGCGGCCATAGCCTTCAACAAAGCCAGAAAGGCATTAAAAAAAGCCGGCATAAAAAAGGATATACCGGCCAATTTCATAGCTGACCTGACTTCCGAAGAATACGATGAAATATATGAAAAGACAGTCCTTCCCGAAAGCTTCTTAAAATACGTGGAAAGCAATAAGCTTTCTTAAGACATTTACTTCACGGAATAATCCACAAAGGCAATATCCAGATCCACAGGCCCTTCTATACCTTCCACTTCTCCGGTAACGTTATACTGCCACATATTGTAGCGGTAGGGGAAGACCGAGATCTCATCCGTATCATATAACCAAAGGTCGTAACCGTTTAAGGAAAGAAGATCCATCTTCATGGCGAACTGCTTCTTTGTGCCGGCGATCATGGGCTTATAGCCATAGAGCCGGATAGTATCGCAGAAAGCCCTGGCAATGGCCGAGAGCTCTTCCTTAGAAAGATTCTCGGTCCTGTAGCTGTCATTTACAATGGATTCGGAACTGAATACTATGGGGTACTCGATATTATAACCGTTGATGGAAGCCACACAGTAGTTTGCCTCTTCCACAGCCTCTATCACATTTACCGCCTGAGACTGAAAATAAAGCCCGATCTTAACCGAATTTTCCGAGCAGCCCCTCATATTGGTCAAAAGATTCTCGTCCAATACCACTTTTCCGGAGCTATAGCCTCTGGAGCCCACTCTCAGCATGGCAAAATCAACTCCTGACGACGCAACCCTGTCCCATTCGATATCCTTCTGATATGAGGACACATCTATGCCCCTGAAGCTGGTCTTTCTGCCGTTCAGGGCGTAATCCTTCCAGATACCCTCATTTTCAAAACCCTCATCAAAGCGGTTATGGCCGGGTATCCCGTTATCGATATTCACAAACTGGGCATGGCCTTCGCTCAATTCGTTTACGTCAAAGACATTTTCGGATACCGTATCCCTTTCATGCTGCTGGGATCCGGCAGTGTTTTCGGAAACAGCGTTATCGGAAAGGGGTTCTTTCTCTTCAGGAACAAATTTCTCCTTTACCCTGTCATCCTCTCCGGAATCGGTTATCGAAGGCACCACCGTATTCTTTTCCTCTTCGTTGTCATACATATGCCAGAAGGAAAGCTCGTTGCTGGTCCTTTTACTGCCCTCGGTCTCAGACAGGTCAATCTCTTCCGTCGCTGCCTTTTCTTCCTTAACCTTTGCGGTCTGAGCAGGCTTTTCAGGCTGCTTATTCATGGCAAAGGTAATGGTCAGTACCAGGACCACGGCGGAAACCGCAAGAAGGAGTCCAAGAACAATACCCTTTTTTTCCTTCCTTACCTCCATATAATCGTCATCATCACGGAGCATTGACATGTTTTACCTCAATATGATCCTTATCATCAATGAAATAGAGACCTTTTACTTCTATTCCCTGTTCCTTAAGCTTTTCCTCAAGTGCGGCTGCTCCTTCGCTTCCAACGCAGAAAAACGCTGTGGAAAGAGCGTCCCCGTCTACCGAGCGGTCTGTAAGCACTGTCACCGAATTAAGCCCGTTCTCCACGGGATATCCGGTCTTAGTATCAAGTATGTGGTGATAAAGCTTATCCTTGTATTTAAAATACCTCTCATAATTACCGCTGGTAACCATTGAAACATCGGATACTTCCAGTATCTTTATCATCTGTTCCCCGGAAAAGGGCTTTTCGATCCCTACGCTGAAAGGGACATTTCCGGGCTTTGAACCGATAAGGAGCACGTTCCCACCAAGATTTATTATTGCAGAACCCACGCCGTTTTCAATAAGGAATTCCTTAACTTTGTCCGCTATATAACCCTTGGCTATGCCTCCCAAATCTATTTCAGCTTCGCTGTCTGATAGAAACACGCTGGATTCCTTTTCATCCAATACGATCTTTTCATATCCCACATGAGTCAGGGCTTCCTCTATATCTGCCTTATCCGGCGGAACTGCTTCCGGATCCTTAAAATCCCAGAGTCCCGAAACCGGTCTTATGGTGATATCAAAGGCCCCGTCACTCAACTCGCTGTATTTAAGGGCAATGCCCATAAGCTCTGCAGTCTCGGGAGAAACAACGGTCTTCTCACCCTTTGCCCGGTTTATCTTCGCCACATCCGAGTCCCCGATTTCAGCTGAAAACAGCTTCTCATAGCGCCTTATTTCAGAAAAGGCCTCATTCAGGATATGCTCCGCCCTGTCCTTCTCCGCAATGTCATAAACCGTCACGGTGGCCACCGTATCCAGCACGAAGTCCGTCCTTGTCACGGGTTCCGGATTCCTTTTACAGCCGGAAAGCGAACATAATATAAAAATCAGGAAGCACGCAGATAATGCGTGCTTCCGATGTAGGATCCGTCTAAGAGTTATCATTCTCCAACAGCCTTTGAAAG
>JAFSKT010000170.1 GCA_017448845.1 Lachnospiraceae bacterium | reverse complement strand
GTATCCGGGGCGATCATGGTGATCGGGTTGAAATACGGAGACGGCCCCGACTATAAAACAACTGCTTACCCCAAGGCTGCTGAGTTTATGGACAGATTCAAGGAAAAGAATGGCTCATATATCTGTAGGGATATACTTGGCTGTGACATATCCTACGAAGAGGGGAGGCTCTATGCCCGGGAGAATGGTCTTTTTAAGGATATTTGTCCGAGAATGGTAGAATCCGCGGTTGATATTCTGGAAGAGATGGAAATATAAGCAATTGGGTACAGAGGAGAAATACGGAATTTTGATGTAGGAAAAGCAAGGTGAACGAATTTAATGAATGTTTTCGCGAAGTATTTTCTGCAGCCGGTGATATTATCGTAAAATCAATGATTGGCGGATATCTTGTATACCATAATGGTAAGCTGTTCTTCACGATCAAATAGAGAGTTATATCGGAAGTTAAAACGAATGGTCGGCATCTTCTGCCGACCATCTCTTCTTTCTCTGGTATGCAGTTTTGAGTTTCATGTCACGGGTTCCGGTGTTGAAGCCGTTCATGACACGCCGTTTCTTGGCTTTAAGCTTCTTTAGATTCTTTTCTATCATTGCTTTGCCCTCCTTTTCAAATAATAATATCGACATTTTTTCCATAATTGTCAATCATATATCTGATGAACACATCCTTATGGGAGAACCCTATGCAGAAGTATCGAAGGAATAAGACGGATAGAATGGGCGCCTTTTTGGCGCCGGTTTTTTTTCAAAAGACAAATTTAAAAATTATTATTGACATATTATATTGCACACAATATAATAGCATAAAAGGGACATCAAAATGTCTTGTGATTAATATTGGAACAGATATATGATCAAACAGGCAGAGGAGGAAGCAAAAATGATCTATGATTATGAAGTTACTACGGGAACCGGTGAAAAGTTAAGTCTTGCGGATTATAAGGGCAAGGTTATCCTGATCGTCAATACGGCTACAGGCTGCGGCTTTACACCGCACTACGCACCGATCGAGAAGTTGTATAAGGATTATCATGAAAAGGGGCTGGAGATTCTGGACATTCCCTGTAATCAGTTTGGAGCGCAGGCTCCGGGTAGCGATGAAGAGATCCATGAATTCTGTACTTTGCACTATAACACCACATTCCCGCAGATGAAAAAGTCTGATGTGAATGGAGAAAATGAGCTGCCTCTTTATACATATCTGAAAGCACAGAAAGGCTTTGAGGGCTTTGAGGATCATGAGTTCAGGGGTGTTCTCGAGGAAATGTTCAATGCTGCGGATCCTGATTGGGCATCCAAGCCGGACATTAAGTGGAACTTCACTAAATTTGTTGTGGACCGCGAAGGCAACGTTGTAGCACGCTTTGAACCCACTGCTGATATGGGTAAGGTTGAAGAGTGTATTAAGGCTTTGCTGTAAGGAGAAAACGATATGACTTATGCAGTAAGATATTATACAAAAACCGGAAATACAAAGAGGCTTGCAGAGGCCATGGCAAAGGAGCTTGGCGTTGAAGCATTGCCTATCAGCGAGCCTGTTAATGAGGCCGTGGATTATCTGTTTTTAGGGAATTCATATTACGCGTTCAACATTGATCCCGAGGTGAAGGCATTTGTGGCTTCGCTGGATAAGGAAAAGATCGGGAAGCTCGTCAATTTCGGTTCTGCTGCAATGCTGAATTCGACATATAAGAAAGTAAAGAAGGAAGCTGACAAGGTTGGTATCCCCATGGATGATAAGGAATTCCACTGCAGGGGTGAATTCAAGGGCATACATAAGGGCAGGCCTAATGAAAGCGATATTGCCGATGCTGTTCAGTTTGTAAAGCAGTACAAGTAAGGAACTGATTATGGATTGACAACATACCCACCGGGGGTATATGATACAACCACATAGATACCCGGTGGGGGTATGCTGAAAAGGAGACAAAAATTATGTCAGATAGTCCGAATAGTATAGAAAACACTGAGGAGACCGGCTCCTGCTGCTGTTCCGGGAAACATAAGGAGCGGGATGAAAAAGAGTTTAAGGACTTAATGAATAGGCTTAAGAGGATCGAAGGGCAGGTCAGAGGCGTTGAAGGAATGCTGGAAAACGATGCCTATTGTACCGACGTTCTTATCCAGGTCTCAGCCATAACCAGTGCTTTAAACAGTTTTAACAAAGCACTTTTAGCCAATCACATGAGAACCTGCGTTGCAGATAATATCAGACAGGGTAACGATGAAGTGATCGATGAACTGGTTACAACAATGCAGAAGTTAATGAAGTGATATAGGGAGATATCATGGAACAGTATAAAGTTACAGGAATGAGCTGTGCTGCCTGCCAGACCAGGGTTGAGAAGGCGGTGAGTGCGGTGGAGGGTGTTGATAGCTGTGCAGTAAGCCTTCTTACCAACTCCATGGGAGTTGAGGGGTCAGCTCGTCCGGAAGATATAATAGCGGCTGTTGAGGCTGCTGGATATGGGGCCAGTGTAAAGGGCGGCGGCGAAAGCGGAATCCGCAGTGCGGCAGAGGACGATTCCCTGAAAGATACCGAGACACCAAAAATGAAAAAGAGGCTTATCTGGTCGATAGCTCTTTTATTGCCGTTGATGTATGTGTCCATGGGTCATATGCTTTGGGACTGGCCATTGCCGGGATTCCTGAAGGGCAATCATGTGGCCATGGGACTGTATCAGATGCTGCTTTCCGGGATGGTGATGGTGATCAATCAGAAGTTTTTCATAAGCGGATTTAAGGGGCTGGTTCACAGGTCTCCGAACATGGATACCCTGGTAGCGCTTGGAGCAACAGCTTCTTTCGGTTACAGCGTGATGGCGCTCTTTGGCATGACGGGAGCTGTAGTGAACGGCAGCGAAGAGCAGGTTATGTATTACATGAACCAGTTTTATTTTGAGGCGGCAGCCATGATCCTTACGCTGATCACTGTCGGCAAGATGCTGGAAGCCAGGTCCAAGGGTAAAACCACAAGCGCCCTAAAGGGGTTGATGGATATTTCGCCAAAGACTGCAGTGGTACTGCGGGATGGGGCAGAAGTCGCCGTTCCCATTGAAAACGTGAGGGTTGGAGACAAGTTCGTAGTAAGACCCGGGGATAGCATTCCGGTGGACGGTATCGTCACTGAAGGCGAGAGTGCAGTGAATGAATCGGCCCTTACCGGCGAAAGCGTTCCGGTGGAGAAGAACGTTGGCGATACAGTATCCGCAGCCACCATTAATACCTCGGGATATATGGTCTGCGAGGCCACAAGGGTCGGTAAGGATACCACACTGTCAGCTATCATCAGGATGGTGAGCGACGCTTCGGCCACAAAGGCGCCCATCGCAAAGATCGCGGATAAGGTTTCAGGCGTGTTTGTGCCTGTTGTCATCGGAATAGCGCTTGTAACATTTTTTGTATGGCTCCTCACGGGCCAGACCGTGGGATACGCCATGGCCAGAGCGGTATCGGTGCTTGTGATAAGCTGTCCCTGCGCTCTGGGACTTGCAACACCCGTAGCGATCATGGTTGGGAACGGCGTTGCAGCTAAGACCGGTATCCTGTTTAAGACAGCAGCTTCTCTGGAGCAGGCTGGCAGAACCCGGATCATTGCCCTTGATAAGACCGGAACCATCACAACAGGAGAGATGAAGGTAACCGACATCCATCCCCTTAACGGTTCTTCGGAAGAGGGGCTCCTGACGGTAGCGTACGCTCTCGAATCAAAGAGTGAACACCCGATTTCCAAAGCAGTTACGGAGTACGCAAAGGAAAAAGAGACTGTCCTTGAGGAGACAACAGAGTTTGAAGTTCTTTCGGGAAACGGCCTGAAGGCGAGACTTGGCGGAGAGACCGTAAGCGGCGGAAGCGCAAAGTATATCGGAAGTGTTTCAGG
>JAFSKT010000169.1 GCA_017448845.1 Lachnospiraceae bacterium | reverse complement strand
TTATTCCCCGGATCGATACGGAATTCCTTGTGGAAGAGGCCCTTAAGTATATAAATGACGGAGCTTCCATATTGGATATGTGCTGCGGAAGCGGCTGTATCCTCCTTTCCCTTATGAAATACAGGAATGATATTGACGGCACCGGTGCGGATATCTCCCGCTATGCCCTGTCCCTTTCAAGGGAAAACGCTGAAAGGCTCGGTATAAACAGCGCTGTTTTTATAGAAAGCGATCTTTTCAGCGCCGTGGAAGGAAGTTTTGACCACATAGTCTGCAACCCTCCCTATATAAGAAGCGCCGATATCGGGGGCCTTATGGAGGAAGTGAGATGCCATGAGCCGGTAAATGCCCTGGACGGCGGGGAAGACGGCCTGGAGTTTTACAGAAGGGTTGCCGCCGATGCGTGGGAACACTTAAACGGCGGAGGCCATATCTTTTTTGAGATCGGATACGATCAGGGTGAAGACGTCTCCTGCATATTGAAAGATGCGGGATATAAAAACATAAAAGTCATAAAAGATTATTCCGGAAATGAAAGAGTTGTGATATGTTCGAAAAGCTGAAGGAAACTGTCTTAAAATACGAGGAGATCACCGAGCGGCTCAATAACCCCGGCACTGCGGATGATTCCAAAAAATACATGGCCCTCCTTAAGGAGCAGGGTCAGCTTTCTCCTGTGGTGGACGCATACCGCGCCTACGAGGAGAATGAAAAGCTGATAAGCGAATCTGCTGAGATGATGAAGGCGGAAGATGATCCGGAGCTCAAGGCATTAGCAAAAGAGGAATATAATGAGGCCCTGAAAAAGAGGCCTGAGCTTGAAAGAGAACTTAAGCTCCTCCTTATTCCCAAGGACGCCGACGATGACAGGAACGTGATCATCGAGATAAGAGCCGGGGCAGGAGGGGATGAGGCTGCGCTTTTTGCGGGGAGCCTCTACAGGATGTACGTTAAATACGCGGAGAGGAACGGTTTCTCCGTTGAGACCACCGATGTGGAAGATACTGGCATCGGGGGCTTTAAATTCGTGAGCTTTATGATAAACGGAAAGGGAGCCTATTCAAAGCTTAAGTATGAAAGCGGAGTGCACAGGGTGCAGAGAGTGCCTGAGACCGAGTCCGGAGGCAGGATACACACCTCCACCGTTACAGTGGCCATAATGCCCGAAGCCACGGAAATAGAAGTTGAGATAGATCCCAAGGATTGCCGTGTAGATGTGTTCCGGGCTTCCGGAAACGGCGGACAGTGCGTAAATACCACGGATTCCGCAGTGAGGCTCACCCACATTCCTACGGGGATAGTCATTTCCTGCCAGGACGAAAAGTCCCAGATAAAGAATAAAGCCAAGGCTTTCAAGGTCCTTCGGGCTAAGCTCCACGAATTGAAAAAGCAGGAAGCCCATGATGAAGAGGCTTCTTTAAGGAAATCCCAGGTGGGGACCGGTGACAGATCGGAAAAGATCAGGACCTATAATTTCCCCCAGTCCAGGCTCACTGACCACAGGATAGGGCTTACCCTCTATTCCCTTGAAAAGGTGATGGAAGGGGACTTAAACGAGGTCATAGAGTCCTTAAACAATGCCGATGTGGCCGCCAAGCTTGCCGCATTGGACGACTGACCGGGGCAGATCACGCCTATATTTATCTTTTCTTAGTTGCTTTTTCTTCCGTGTTGTTGTATCATACATTCAATCGGCAGTTATTCTCTATGCCGGAAGTCAAGTCGTTCACCGGAAATTCACCGGTGATCCGTTGATCAGGAAAAAACCCAGAGAACATTACAGTAAAGATATTTATTAAGAAAAAAGAGGAATTATGAGAGAAAAACTTGAAACACTTCCGCTGCTGCAATTACGTGAGCTGGCAAAGGCCAGGGGCTTAAAAGGCATTTCCACAATGAAGAAGGCTGAACTCATCGACCTTCTTGTAGCCGAAGCGGAAAAAATGGAAAACGAAGAAAAAGCCAAAGAGAGAGTAAAAGAGGAAACAAAAGAACGGGTAAAAGCCGAGCCTAAGGAGAACGCAAAAGAAGAGGCTAAGGAAAGCACCGGCGATGCGAAGAACGAGGGAGATAACAAGCTCTCACAGGAAAAGGAAGCACTGGACTCCGGTGAGGTGGCAAACGGTATCCTGGAAGTAATGGCCGACGGATACGGCTTTATAAGATGCGAGAACTATCTGCCGGGAGAAAACGATGTATATGTGGCTCCCAGCCAGATCCGCCGCTTTAACTTAAAGACCGGCGACATCATAGTTGGAAATACCAGGGTAAAGACCCAGGGTGAAAAGTTCTCGGCCCTTCTTTATGTAAAGTCGGTAAACGGCTATTCTCCTTCGGAAGCGCTCCACAGGTACAATTTCGAAGATATGACCCCCATTTTCCCCGATCAGAGGCTGAATTTAGAGAGCGGAAACAATAACGTGGCCATGAGGATAATGGATATCCTTTGCCCTGTGGGAAAGGGACAGAGAGGAATGATCGTATCTCCGCCTAAAGCAGGAAAGACCACACTCTTAAAGCATATCGCAAAGGCGGTTACCAGGTCCTATCCCGATATCAGGCTCATCATCCTTCTTATCGATGAGCGTCCCGAGGAAGTTACCGATATCAAGGAATCCATACAGGGAAAGAACGTGGAGGTCATCTATTCCACCTTTGACGAGCTTCCCGAGCACCATAAGAGGGTTTCCGAAATGGTCATTGAGAGAGCCAGGAGACTGGTAGAGCATAAGCAGGATGTTATGATCCTCCTTGACTCTATCACCAGGCTGGCCCGGGCTTATAACCTGACAGTACCCCCTTCAGGCCGTACACTGTCCGGTGGTCTTGATCCCGCAGCCCTTCATATGCCGAAGAGGTTCTTTGGCGCAGCCCGTAATATGAGGGAAGGAGGCAGCCTTACCGTTCTTGCCACAGCCCTGGTGGAAACAGGCAGCAAGATGGACGACGTGGTTTACGAGGAATTCAAGGGTACAGGTAATATGGAAATGGTTTTGAACCGTAAACTCCAGGAAAAGAGGGTGTTCCCTGCCATAGACCTGCAGAAGTCCAGCACCAGAAGGGACGATCTCCTTTTAACCCCTTCGGAACAGGAGGCTACGGACATAATCCACAAGGCCTTAAATGGCTTAAAGTCGGATGATGCAGCGGAAAAGCTTATCGATCTTTTCAGCCGTACAAGAAATAACCGTGACTTTATCGAGATGGTAAAGAAGATAAGACTGTTTTGACGTTTGTAAAAAATGGGGGTATAATACCTCTATATGCGCTTTAGGAAAAAGTTGTTGCATATGAAAGGAGAGTAACATTATGAGTTTTATGGAAGCTGTTCAGACCTGCTTAAGCAAGTATGCTAATTTCAGCGGCAGGGCAAGAAGAAGTGAGTACTGGTATTTCTATCTGTTTACATCTGTTGTTTCAGCAGTTCTCGGCGGAATCGGAAATGCCATCGGCATTACCTGGCTCGCAGGAGTTGCAGGACTTGCACTTCTTGTTCCTTCACTTGCAGTTTGCGTAAGAAGACTGCATGACATAGGCAAGGCAGGAATATGGATCCTTATCGGTCTTATCCCCTGTGTAGGTGAGATCATTCTTATCGTTTGGACGATCAAGGACAGTGATCCCGGCGATAACGAATACGGCCCCAATCCCAAGGGGGATACCGCAGCCGTATAACG
This sequence comes from Lachnospiraceae bacterium, assembly GCA_017448845.1. Classification (GTDB taxonomy): domain Bacteria; phylum Bacillota; class Clostridia; order Lachnospirales; family Lachnospiraceae; genus NK4A144. The sequence continues at coordinate 541 of JAFSKT010000169.1, read as the reverse complement.
TATCAGGGAAAGATAAAAAGAGCAGGCTATAAGCCTGCTCTTTTATGCTATGATCAGTTTCATTAAAGTACTGATAAATATTACATAAACTCAAGAAAGGGTTAGCAATGAAACTTAAGAACAGGTTCAAAAAGACTCTTGTCATGGTTCTTGCCGCGTCGATGGTAAGCAGCATGGTCTCCGTACCGGTGGTGGCAGGAGAGGTAAAAACAGCAACAAAAAACGTTACCTTTACGGTAAGTGCCGGTGATCTTCTGATCGCCACAAATCCGGTGCCCTTCAGTGCGAAAGAAGAAGGGGGATGGGACTACCATGAAGATGATCTGGGAACCGTGGATCTGGTCACTCCTTCAAGTGCGGTGAGGGATCCGGGTTTTGAGAATATGTTTAAGGTGACAAGCGCCGGAGAGGAAGCGCACTGCGCCACCATTGATAAAATCAAGAAATACAACGCATGGAAGAAAAAACACCCGGGCAGATCGGAGATAAAGGGGAAAATTAAGAGCGATGACTATGAGGTGGGAGATCTTATGTGGCACGG
>JAFSKT010000168.1 GCA_017448845.1 Lachnospiraceae bacterium | reverse complement strand
GTAATTTGACTTTGATGCGGTCTCCTACACGGAGCTCTTTGTCGTGAATTGTTATTTCTCTTCTAAGTTTCATCCTTTCTTTCCTTTCTTAATATGTTCAAGGCCGCCCTTATATCCGGTGAGATCCTGGCGGTACGGAGCTGGTAAGATACCGCTCCCTGTGTTACTCCGGTCATTTCAGCTATCTTCGCCTGTGATATCCGGTTTTCTTTCATGAAGAGGAATGCCGCTTCAGCTTCTTTCTGCATTTCTCTTTTTATTGCTGCCTGGATCCGGGCCTGCTCTGTCAGATAGACTTTTGGCATTTCCCCTCCTTTCTGCTTTCCTGCGGTCAGGCTTTTATAAGGTCTCGACCTTTTTTCTGCGCTTCGCTTCATCAACCAGGCAGGCTAAGCCAACCTCAAAGACCATGTTTCTGTATCCGCTATCTTCGTCCGATAAGCACCGTATCTCTTCGCTGATCCTTGATACCGTCTTCCCCTTTTTCAGCCCATCTAAGATCCAGGGGCTACCGTTCAATATCCTGTTAAGCCTTTTCCTTGTCTTGTTCATCCTTTAACTCCTTTGCTAAAACTCTGAATTTTTCACGTCCTTTTGCTGTTATTAAGGTCTGTATGCCGCTATGGTCGGAGTTTTTGGCATTGTATTCTTTAAGTGCGAAATATCCGTTATTCTTTCCGGCGTAAGGCCTTAATTTGTGTCCGTCATCCCGGTATATGTAACCTTTAATTCTCAATAATTCGATGAAATCTCTTTCCTTGACTCCAAACTCTTTAGCGGTGTCTCTGAAGTTTGTGAGAAGGTTCCGGTCAACCAGTTCGTCGTAATACTCTTCCTTTGGCTTCATGCGCTGATTGTCAGCTGCAAGGGCTCTGTTCTTTTCCTGCTCTTCTTTGAGCTTTGTTGCAAGCTGGATCAGGAAATCGGGTGAAGTCAGGGCTTTTTCTATTGTTTCCTGGGTCATGTATGCGCCGTGTTTCCGGATGGAAGGTATTACCTCGGAGGTTACCCACCTCTTAAACTTTTTTGAGCCAGGAAGGTCACTTCTCAAAACAAGGGAGTAAAGTCCGCTTTCATTTATGAAAAGTGGATATTGCTTTCTTCCCATGCTGTCTGTTATGTATGGGGTAGCCGTTTCCGACCCCATCTTTTTATCTTCGTCGTCAACATGATTTTTCAAAGCATCGTTAGTATTTGAATATCCCAAAGCCTGCGCTATATCTTTTCCAACAAACCACGGCTCCCCGTTGATCTCTACGGTTCTTACCTGTCCAAATTCTTCATTTCTGAAAATCTGCAACTCGTTCACGGTCCTGCCTTCCTCCTTTCTGCTTATACCGCCTCTTTCTTCAGCAAATCTTCTATAGGGCATTTGAGCACCGCTGCCACTTTCTGAAGGCTGCTTACATTAGGACTGCTGGACTTCCATTTCCCGATTATTCCGTTTCCTAATCCCGCTGCTCTTTCAACTGAAGTCATAGTGTGTCCGGCCATCCTGATTTTTTTCTCTAAAACCTCAAAATCTACCATCATATCCTCCTTTCTGTCTTTACAACTGTTTTATTCATACCCCTGTCAAGGGGTATGAATAGATGATATTCGTAGAATATCAGTGCTTTTTCAGCGGAAACCTATATATAGATGGCGGTAGACAACATGTAGTGCTTGTTTTTTTGTAGAAAATAATCTATATTTTAATTGCCACATTAAATTACAGAGGATTTTCTATTGTTATAGAGTTATTTCTACCGCCGAACCCTATACTAATAGATTATTTTCTGTTTGTCAATAGATTTTTTTCTGTACGGAGGAAAAAGTTTATGAGTACACTCGAAATAATCAAGAAGTTGTGTAGGAATCAAGGCATTTCAATTACCAACCTTGAAATAGAATTAGGATATGGTAACGGTTCTCTTTCAAAATCTTCCACAAAATTCCTTCGCTCTGATCGACTTAAAGCTATCGCTGATTATTTTCACGTGCCTATGGAATATTTAATGACCGGATTAGACGTGGAAATGGAGTCAAAGGTTACTGACCACCCTTGTCTCCACGATCTGGGGTTTATGGATTATGTGATGAAATTATGGAACCTTCCCCCGGAGCGCAAGGATCCTATTCTAAGGCAGATAAGGCTTGAGACTATGGATTACAGGGAAGAGGCCAGGAAAAAAGATGATTCAAAGGAAAAAGAAAAGCTGCAAGCATAATATATTTATCTGAATACAGGAAATAATGATTTTAACCGGGAAGCCGGGGGACGTGCCGCACCCGTTCCGAGCCTGTTCGGAGGTGGTGCTTATGAGCATTTATGAAAAATTGGATTTGTTCATATCATTGTTGATACTGACGATCTCGATTTTGACTTATCTGCAAAAGAAATAGCCGTCCTGCTCCTGGAAAAGTAGACGGCTATTCTTTACGATCTATTTCGCCGGGACGGGTAAGACGCATTTACCTTCCGGCTTTCCTGTTAAAGTCATTATAACATATTATAAAACTTTTACAACGGGTGATAAACAGAATATTGACACGGCGGGGAATTGGCTTTATTATGATGGTGTCGAAAGACATAGAGATAAATATTTCCATAAGCAAGCGAAACCCCCGGTATGTGCGTGCCGAGGGTTTCTTGCTCTTCAGAGTGAGTTATTTCTCAGGCTGTCGCCGTGCTACTCCCCATCCAGCCATTTACAGATATAGTGCGCAATTATACCTGCCATGATGGAGATGAATAAAGAGATAAATATTTCCATTAAGCTGTCACCTCCTTCCTACCGGAAAGAGTCACGGCTTTTATAAGATATCATAAACATGTTTAACGGACAAACGGAAGGAAAGGGGCTGATATGAAGCTGGATATTGACTGCCTCCGGGATGTACTTATCTGTGTGGAGGATAATACGGGACTGCATCAACCCTGTGTGTTCTATGATGTACCGGTGATGGAGAAGAGCTGTTCTTTGCTGGAAAAAGAAAAACCTGATATCCCCGGATACCAGGCGGAGCTTATTGAGAAGTATAAAGGCAGCGATATTGTCTTTTATCATGTCCTTCAGTGTGTTGAAGGTGGACTTATAAGCCGCGTTGAAGATACGGCTCCTTATGAAGCTGTGATCTCCGGCCTGACCTTTGAAGGTCATGACTTCCTGGGTAATATGAGAAACCCGAAAATTATGAAGTGGATCAGTAAGGTGGCTGAAGAGGCTGGCGGTATGGGGATTAAAACGCTGCTTACCTATGTCGGCTCACAACTTCCCGCCACGCTGCCCGTAATCTTGAATAATCTGCATTTTTAGCCTTGATCCTGTAAATCAGCATCTTGGCACCGGCTTCTCCCAGCTTTTCAGGATCTATGTCAAGGGTTCTGGAGAGGTCTGTATTTGCTGATATGAAACTGAGCAGGCCGTAAATTGTTATTTTTTGCTTAAGCAGCTGATATAAAAGGAAGACGATGGCTAATACCAATGAAGTAATGATATACGTCATAGTGTGCACCTCCATATATTGTTGTTTGTGTTTATCATAGCACAAAATAATGGGTTTTAGATGTAATTGTGAAAATTTTAAGAAAGGACAGCTGAAATGAAGATTGAAGAGCACGGCAACGGCTACCGGGTCCGGAAAATGTATAAAGGAAAAACTTATACTGCATACTTTGACCATAAGCCTTCCCAGAAGGAGATCATGCTTGCCCTTTCTTCCCTTATGGAAGGCGGAGGCACTGACAAAGGTAAAGGAAGCGTCGAAGAAGCCGCAGAAAAGTATATCAATGACCGCCGGGAACGCGGACTTTCCCCTTCCACTCTGATAGGGTATAAAAGCTCTCTCCGGAATACCCCTGAATGGTTTCTGAAACTGAATGCCTTTGATGTGGATCAGAAGGATCTTGAAAAGCTCATAGCGGAATACTCAAAGACTCATTCTCCGAAGACTGTTTCTAATTTATCCAACTTCTACAAGGTCGTATTTCGCTTTATCCGCCCGAAATTTGTTTACAGGGTGGAAATACCCAAACGGGTTAAAAAAATGAAATATGAGCCCACCACAAGGGACGTGATGGACATTCTTGATTATGCCAAAGGGTCAAGGCATTCCGTGTTCCTTCAACTTGCTGTCCTGGGAGTCCGCAGGGGAGAGATAGCAGCTCTTACGCTCTCCGATCTGAACGGATCCAATGTATTGACGGTGAATAAGGATATGATTAAAAGCGAAGGCGTAGGGTATGAGATAAAGGAGATCCCGAAGACCTCCGCAAGCAACCGCAGGATACTCATACCCTCCGGCCTTGCCGATGAAATAAGAGCAAAAGGTTTTATTCATAAAGGAGATATAGCACAGCCTTACAAGTATTTGCAGGACGTACAGAAGGCTTTGGGGATCCCCCGCTTCCCCCTGCATATTCTCCGGCACTTCGCCGCGGCGTATCTCAACAAGATGGGCTTCACCCGTGACCAGATACTTCAGTTCTGCGGGTGGGAGAAATCTTCAAACGTGATGGAGAGGATCTATTCTTACAATCTGGATCCGGAAGAAAGCCAGAGGGATATCTCTGATGCTTTTGATAATCTTTTTTGATGTCGTCCATGGACAAATTCATGGACAAAATTTTCTAAAAAATGGGTTATTTTTTAATAAATCTGTTATTATTTTCAGGCATAAGAAAACCCCGGAAACCGCTGTGTATAAGCATCTTTCAGCGTGTTTCCGGGATTCTCTTAAAAATGGACCATAGGGGGATCGAACCCTTTGTTACAATCCCAAAGATCTGCTGTTTATGCCGTTTTCCTCAATTTATGGACAAAAACAATGGACAAAATCCTCGAATGATCCTGCAAAGGGCTTACCCATTGCGGGATTATTATATCATGAATTTCCTTAAAATAAAATAAGCGGTGTGCCTGTTCTTATAGGTGCGCCGTAATTTTTTCAAAAAATTATAAATAGGTGTTGACATATATATTATATAGGTATATACTTATATCAGAAGCTAAGGAAAGGCACACCGAAAGGAGAAAGAGATATGTACGAAATAGTAAAGGTAGTTAAGGGTTATGAAATAAAGAGGATGAAGGGTACGCACGGCGTATATCATGTAAATGTCCGAGAGGGTAAAGGCTTCAAAGAGTTCCTTACATTCAAAACTATCAAATCTGCTGTAGAGTTCATCGAAAAAGCATTATAAACCACTAACCCGCCCCGGAGGATACGAAGGCAGAAAGGACAGAGAAATGATTCAATATTCTGTAATTCTGAAACGATACGAGGGCTCATCTCGACCTGATGTGGTCATATTTCGGGATGAAGATCGAGAAAAAGCAATTTCCGAAATGAGGAAGTATGTCAAAGCAAATGGCTTTTCAGTATATGACCGGGACGGCAGATTTACCATCAAGACAGTTGTGTTGGAGGAGAAAGAGCCTATTGTGGGATCGCCAGTGCTCAGCTTGATTCCTTATCACAAGCTATTCGACCATCTTGGTAATCGTCTTCCTGAGAAATAATCAAATCCCGCCCCGGAGGTTACGAGGGCAGAAAGTGAGGTATAGGATATGAACAAAGATAAGTTATGGGATTTGAGGATAAACTCACATGGAAACGCCGAACCGATGACAGATGGATTTTTTGCACATATTGACGGATCTTCATTCAATGAAGATAACTATATCATTATTGGAAATTATCGCATAGAAAAGCACTCATACAACGATATGCCCCGCCATAGAGAGGCTATTGATAAATTCCTAAAAAGGAACAAGGTCACGGACGCACAAAAGAGGGCGCAAAAGAAGTATGACGAGGCTCACAAGGATCAGTGGCGCATGGTACATTTGAAATTGAATAAGGAAAAGGATAAGGCTATTATTGAAAAACTGGAATCATCAGGGAACATTCAGGGTTATATAAAAAACTTAATAATGCAGGATCTTAAGGGTGGTAATTAACCACCCTTTAATTATCCCCGTGTTGCCGGTCCGCAAATCCCGTCCGGATTAAGCCGGACGGGATTTAAAATAAAATAAGCGGCGCACCCCATCCCTAAAGGTACGCCGCAGGTAAAAGGAGAAAACCTATGAAGATAGTGCTTTCTTCGTTGCCGGTCCGCAAATTCCGTCCGGCTTAAGCCCGTGCTGTGACTGGAAAACCATCAAGGCCCCTATCGTCTTCGCTCCGGCTACCCCGTCCAGGATCAGCGCAAAGCCATGTTCATTAAGCCTCTGCTGAAGCCATTTCACAGCATCACCCCTTGATCCCTTCCTTATGGTGGTCTCCGGTATTGAATAGACGACATTTTCAGCGGCCACAATCCCTTTATCATACTGTGTAAGGTTGTACCGCTCGATGATCTTTATGACGGAATTGACCTCTGTGGAGCTGGTCATATATCCGCATAATTTGATCTGCTGCATCTGTGTTCTGTAGTCCACTCCGGAGAGTACACGACTGTACAGGTTCTTATTTAGCAGTTCATAATAATTAAGTACGCACTGCTGCATACTTTCATAGGCGCGGAAGGCCGCCGTGATAACCGTGTGGGATCCTATCTTGTACTCTTCCTTCGTCTTTGAGGAAAAGAAACGTCCATCCCAGTACTTCGTAGCCGTTTTCCCGGATCCTACCTTCTGTCCCAGGTAGGAATTATACTTCGTGCCCACGGACGTGCCATAGCCTGACTCCACACAAGCCATACCGATACAGACGGAGGGAAGGACTTTTCCCAGCTCCTTATAAGCATATTGAGCACAGGGGGCTATAGTCTCTATGAACTTTTTATTGATTGCTTCGGAAGCCATATCATCACTCCTTCAGTTTCTTCAAGGCCTGTACTACCTTGTCAAAGGTAAGGGTAGCGCACAGAATCCCAAAAAATGCCATGATAACCGCCCTGAATACAAGCTGTGGTGTTAGGGAAGCTCCCTGCATAATTACCGGGTAGGCTATGCAGATAACCCCTGAAATGACCACGGCCGCTATTGACGCTATGATGTTGCTCACATAGCTCTTATCCGCCTTATTCAGGAAGGTCTTTATGCACTCCGTTGTTAAGGTTGTGAGAATGCTGATAAGTGCCAGCGTCTCAAAATTCACCATATCCATGATCTTTACCTCCTAATAACCAAAATATGTTATATTAACTGATCCAAATAACTAATAAGCCGCCCTGAAGCCTTGAAAACAAGGCATTCTTTAAGGACGGCTTAAAATATAAAAACCAAACACTCTCCTTTTTGGTTTTTATTCCTCCTTCCGGATCTTGAATATTTTTATGAAGCCGGAAACCGCCAGCTCTGTACCGAAAAGCCCGTACACGCCCGTAGTTAGGGACGGATCCAGCGCCTTTTCAGTAGTACACTGGATAACTATGGCCACAATGGTATAAAGCACCACAAAGGCCACGCAAGCTATCACTGCCTTCGTCAGGGATTTCATTGAACCTATACGTCCGATCATCTTTTTCATAGTCAATGCTCCGTCATGTAATCGTAAAGCTCCTTACGGGCTTTCTTCAGTTCGTCAAGCGCATCAGAGTTATCTTTATTCAGATAATAATCCAAAAGGGCAAGCAACACCTTTTGGGTGACCTGGTTGCCCTTTTCTATCCCGTCAAAGCGTTTATCACCTTCTTCCAGCCGTCTATCAACGTCTTTCTTCCACTCTTCAAGGCTTCCGATCCGGTTCACCATTTCTTCCCAAGGGCGGTGTGACCGCTCCCTCATTACGACTACCTTGTCAACAATGTTCAGCACTGTAAGCAGCAGTCCGAATCCGGCCACTGCTATAGCCCATATTCCTGTCATGTCTTGCTCCTTTTTGAATTCAGTCAATAGTTTCTTTTATCTCCGCCCTTAGTTCAGCCGCCAGATTGATCTTTTTAAGGACAGGCAGGCTATCCGCCTCTTCAACGCTGATATGCTCAATTAAGAGCTTGAAAAGCTCATTGATTGAATCAGCCTGAAGGCGGATAATCTCATTCTGCCTCTCCATTATTTGTAGAGTGGTCATCCGGGATAATCCTCTCCGGTGATCTCCTTGTACTCTTCCGGCGTGATCCATCCTTTGGCCACGGCATTCTGTACCGCCTTTATCTTCCAAAGGTGGTTATCGTAGTAGTACTTAACCTTTTCAAACTTAGGGCTGTGGGCTGCTTCCTTTTTCTTTGCCATTTATATCGCCTCCTCCAAATCAACATCTGTCATCATTGCAAGATAATCAATCTTTGCTTGTGTCTCTGCCTTGTCTATGACATCCTGGGGGATCTCCTGGATTGTGAACCAGTACCTTCCATCCACTGAAGCGCACTCAATGATCCGTGCATTGTTAAGCGTCACTTCATTGCCATTACTGTAGTCAAGGGTGACTACTGAAAGATCTGTGGGGAATTCCGGCTTTTCTTCCACTATGAAAGAACCGCCGTTCACTTCCGCTTCCAGTTCAGGGCTTCCGTCATTCCAGTTGATAATTACTGTTTCCATCTCGGCTCCTTTCCGAATAAATCCTTGAATAGGTATTTCATGTTCTTAATCTGTTTCTTTGACATAAGCGGCGTGTAGGCTCCCATCCATGACTTATAAGCCTGTTCTATATCCTCATAAGGGATAACGCCGTTTATCATCATTCTGTGATACTTCTTTATCTTCCGCCTTTCCCG
>JAFSKT010000167.1 GCA_017448845.1 Lachnospiraceae bacterium | reverse complement strand
ACCGTAGTAATTGGTATGCCTGCCGTTATCATGGGAATCCTTTTCCCAGTTTATCCCCATCTCTTCCCCGTCATGGAGATCTAAAAGCTTAAGCCCAAGGGAGTCCATGAACTCCTCCACCTCGGCGTTCCACTCGTCATTCCAGGATCTGGTGGGGAATTTAACCGGTATAAGCTCGATCCCGTTCTCCCTGCAGTATTCTAAGGATTTGGTAAAATACTCCTTTTCAAGGCTGCTCAGTTCCTTCTTTTCCCTTTCAGTACTGATGTCTCCGGAACCGGACCTGTTCACCTTTACCACATCCGTGGAACCCACTTCACCGGTGAGATAATCGGTCTTAGCAAAGAAACGGAGGGCGGAGCCCCTCAGATAATACCAGGCCTCCTCCTCGGAACCCACATAATCCTCTTTCTTCAGCTCGTACCATCTGTCATGGAAACTGTATAACGGAAGGAAGGCCGAATAGGTCACATCCATGTCCGGACTGCAGTCCCGGATGGCCTGAAGCTTAAGGGGAGAAAAACGCATGGCAAGAAGATTTCTTAAGATCGACTCGCTCCTGTGAAAATCCTTTACGAGTGATGAAGCGTCTATAAAAACATATTTTAAGTCCTGATACTTATCCGCTTCCCTTAACCAGTAATATGCGCAGGTCTGGGGCTGGAAACCACCGGCAAGGACAAAGCCCCTGTATCCGGTGTCAGCGTAAACCTGCATGGGATTAAGGGAATAAAAAGCATGACTGGCCCCAAGGACCACGTAATCTATACTGTCCCTGTCCATGCTGTAAAAATCACGGTACCGGTTTCCCTCTCCTGTTTCGTCACTGTCAGCGTTATATGTCCAATTAGGAGTAAATATCCTGTTCACCGGAATCAGGGTCAAAGAAAAAACCACCACAAACACTATGGATTTTAAGAGATTTTTAATTCCGTTATTTTTCTTAAGTTCCATATCCCGATTATACCACAAATACAGGCTGTATCAATCAACGCTCAGGCATTCCCTAACCGCTGCAGCGGCCAGGATGTCAAGAAGATCTATGAATTTCCCCTCTACGGTCCCCCCAAGGGCGGCAGAGAGATCGGTGCAGGCAACGAGCACAGTCTCGGCCCCTCTCCCCTTCATGCTGTCCATTATACGGTAAAGGCTTTCTATATCGGCTTTCTTCCCCGTCTTGATCTCGGAAAAGATTATCCGGCTTATCTCTTCAGCCTCATCCTCATCCGGCACAATGGAGGCTATGCCGCTTTCCTCCAGGGCATTCTGCAGGATCCTGCTTTTTACCGTAGCCCTTGTGGCAAGGATACCCGCGCTTTTTAACCCCTTTTCCTTAAGAACAACAGTGGTCTCATCAAGGATATTCAGCATCCTTACGGAAAGCTTTTCAGCGATCTCCTTATAAAAAAAATGTGCCGTAACACACGGCATGACGATGATATCAGCGCCCATGCCCTGAAGCTTTACGGCAATGTCAGACATATGGGGGCAGGGGGACAGCTCTGACTCTCCTAAAATATATTCAACCCTTTTCGGTATCTCAGGGTCACTTATGATGTAGGTCACTATGTGGTCCTGATCACAGGCGGCCTCTGTCCTCTCTATTATCTTTTCATAAAAATAAGCGGTAGCTAAAGGCCCCATACCGCCTATTATTCCAAGCTTCTTTTTATCCATATCAGAAAAACTCCGACATCCGCTGATCGCTGCCGAAAAAGCCCTTGAAGATTTCTCTTCTGTAGCCGTCGAATTCGTCACTGGTACGGCTGTGATCCTCGGGAAGTTCGATGGGGATCACCCTCTTTATGACGCCGGGCTTAGGTGACATCATGACCACTCTCTCACCGAGATAAATGGCCTCATCAATATCATGGGTTACAAGAAGGGTAGTGATCTTTTCCCTCTCCCAGATGCGGAGGATCTCCTCCTGCATGTTCATTTTGGTAAATGCGTCGAGGGCCGCAAAGGGTTCATCTAAAAGCAGCACCTTCGGGCGTCCTGCCAGGGTACGGGCAATGGCCACCCTCTTCTGCATTCCGCCGGAAAGCTGTGCGGGAAGTGCCTTTTCAAAGCCCTTTAATCCCACGGTCTCAATAAGGGTCTTTACCCTTTCCCGTCCTTCTTTTTTATCCATGCCTTTGGGAAGGCCGTAGGCGATATTCTTCTCGGTGGAGTACCAGGGAAGGAGCCTTGACTCCTGGAAAAGGATTCCAACCTTTGATGAAACTCCTGAGACTCTTTCGCCACCTATAAGGACTTCGCCGTCTGTGGGCTTATCCAGGCCTGCTATTATCCGGAGAAGGGTGCTCTTTCCGCAGCCGCTCTCTCCAACTATGGACACAAACTCTCCGCCCGCTAAGTCTATATTTATATCCCTCAGAACCTCAAGCTTTCCGGAGGGCATGGGAAAATCCTGACGTATATGACGGATATTTACTTCATTCTCAACCGCCATCTCACACCTCCGTATGCCAGTAGCAGACTCTGCGCTGGATAAATCTCAATAACATATCTACTGCACAGCCGATTATGGCTATGGTTATAACTCCCACAAACATGGATGCTGTCTGGGACATATCCCTTGAATACTCGATAAGGAAACCAATTCCGGAACTTGCCGCCAGCATTTCTGCCACTACAACTCCGCCCCAGGCACGGCTTATGGCAAGCCTCAGTCCCGCAAAGATATAGGGAAGGGTGGAGGGCAGTAATACTGTAAACATCTTGTTTATCCTGCCCTTCTGCAGCGCGTCCGCCAGTTCCAGAAGGTTCTTATCCGCCTGTCTCACGCCCTCTTCGGTATTTAAGAAGGTGGGCCAGAAGGACATGAAGGCGATGACCACGATCTTTGAAGCCTCGCCGATTCCGAACCAGAGGATAAAAAGCGGGAAAAGTGCCAATGCAGGAATAGGTCTTATGATACCCATTAAGAAACTTAAGAGCCTGTCAAGGGAATGCATGGTGGATAAAATGAATCCCACTAAAATACCCAGTCCTGCGCCGGAAAGGTATCCGATCATAACCCTCTTAAAGCTCACCAGAATGTGCTTCTGCAGGCTTCCGCTGCCCCACAGAGTCTGAAAAGACTTATAAATATCAGAAGGTGACGAAAGGAGGATGGTATTAAACCATCCCCTCTCGGCGCCTACTTGCCAATACAGGACTATAAGAAGCACCAGCAGCACCGAGCATACGCTTAGAACCTTGTATTTAACTGACATCTGCTGCCATTTGTTCATAAAAAACCTTTGCTTTGGAACTTCCTTACTCTATACCCGCATTCTCAAAATATGAGGTATCAACAACATCATCATATGAAAGATCGGAGATCAGTCCCTGAGCCTTTGCAAACTCAAGAGTGGACATGATGGGATCCTTAAAGTGCTCATCATCAATGGAGATGGCCCTTCCTCTGGAAAGAAGGCTGACTCTGATGCCCTCCTCATCGGTTCCGTTTATCTTTGCTGCGATCTTTACGGTCTCATCCTCGTTCTCATCGATCCACTTAGCGGTCTTATCAAGAACCTTTAAGAACCTGGAAGTGATCTCGGGATTTGCCTCTACAAAATCCTTTCTTCCGATAACGGGATTAACGATAAGTCCGACTTCTTTATTTGTAGCGATGGTCTTTGCTCCTGCTTCCTCTGCAGCGCTTAAGGTTCCGCTGTTGAAGAGGGCTGCGTCTATCTCGTTTCCGAGAAGTGCTGTAAGAGCGTCTGCCTGCTGCAGGTTAACAAGCTCAACCTGAGTGTCGTCAAGGCCGTGCTTCTCAAGGATCTGCAGTGTGATCTGATGCTCAGCTGCTCCGAAGGGTACGCCGATCTTTAAGCCCTTAAGGTCTTCAACGGTTGAAACAGTTGAATCCGGACCTGCCACCAGCCTGAAGCCGTCCTCGGTAAAGTTTCCGCTGGCAAGCATCATTATCTTATTACCGGCATTATTTGCATTTACTACAGGGAAAACACCTACGATACTAAGGTCTACATCACCGGCAGCCATTGCCTCGATGATGGCGGGTCCCATCTTCGCAAAGATCTCGGAATGAACGGTGATACCGTCTTTTCCGAACTCTTCCTCAAAGAAACCCTTTTCATCAGCTACCTTCACAAGGAAGAATGCTGCCTGGTCACCTACGTTTATGGTGATATTCTTTGCGCTGTCCGAAGCCTCTGCTGCTGGAGCTGCCTCTTCAGCCGCAGGAGCTGCTTCTTCAGTCTTGCTGTCAGCAGCTGCTCCCGCATCTGCTGCCTGGCTTCCGCCACAGCCTGCAAGGAGGCTTAATGCCATAACACCTGTCAGTAACATTGATACGATCTTTTTCTTCATAATGACTACTCCTCTTAAATCTTATCTTTAGATTTCTGCAACCCCGTATCTTTCCTGTTTTTCTGCGGTAATTTCCGATACAGGATTGTATTTTTCAAACACACTTTGCGCATTATATCATTTTCTTCCGATATAGTAAATCCCCATTTCCCTATGATGTGAAGGCAGCTACATACGCCTTAGCGTCATCCTCACTCATACCCTTTTGGGAAACAAGCTGTTCAATATACCATGAAACTGCACCCGAAGCCGCATTTTTAAAGGAATCGGAATCTATGGCATCAAGGGTTGTGACCTCCATTGCTCCGTTATCCTTCCATTCGGAAACAAGCGATTCAACATTTTCACGGTTAATGGTTTTCTGATATTCAACAGCCTTTGCAGCATTGGCATCTATTACAGCCTTCTGCTCATCAGTGAATTTATCATATGCTCCTTTATTAATGCAGAAGAAAAGACAGTCATAATAAGCATTCCATAGAGAGATATAATCCTGAACATCCTGAACCGAAGCCGAAGCAATGGCAGTCTCGGGATTCCCGTTCCTGCAATGTTTAAGAGCTGTACCAGAAAAGCTTTCCAGGTCTTCATTGGCACATAGTCCACACCGTCCGAAAGCCTGTATGCCGGTGTTTCCCTGTCATCCGGAGCAAAAGCCTTTTCTGCCACTCTGCCATATGTCAGGAAACCGGCAATAAGTACTGCAAATGAAATGATCAAAGATATCATGATAATCCCCTCCTCATTTATTCCACCCGTTCTATACGAAGATCCTTCATCCCAAGCTTTTTTAGTTCATCACGCATAGCCCGAATATAGGCCGCATCGTGGAAGCCCTGATACCAGTCGATGTAGAAGGTATCGCCCACCTCAGTTATCTGCAGCATGATCCCCTTTTCAGGCATGACATGGAAAGCAGTCATGCGGATACGGCTGCCGTATTCACCTGTGCGGAGCGTTCCCAAATAGCTTACGGAAACGGAAGCTCCGGCTTTGCCGCGATTCTCTGAGGTTATCTTGTCCAGTGCCCCGTAGGCAAAAGCCTTGGAATACCCTTCACAGATACCACGGTAAACGCCGGAAAGTGTTCGGATATTCTGCTCTGAGGAGAAACCATTAAGGAAAGCTCTGTAAGTCCGGTTCAGCTCCTCGTCACTTATGGATGTAAGGTCGGATACCTCAAATTTATACTGAGCGTGTACCACCTGATGAAGCAGTGAAGTATCATTGCCCATTACCTTACGTATACTCACTGGAGACATCACCTTAACAGGCAGTGTATTCTCGGGATGTACCTTCTGCAAAGCCTTTGCGAAGGTGACTGAGAACACTGACATAGGGCTGCCGCCCACTGCCTTCGCATGAGTCAAAAGCTCTGTGCTCGGCACGGACAGACAATAGGCGCAGCAATCTGCCTTGCTCGCAAACACTCCTTCTTTCGGGCATTCAGGTACAGTAAAGGAATCGTCTCCTATGAATTTGCCCATGATGGAGGTTGGATCCACCGCATCCGCCTGAAGATAACCGTCCACATTCTGCCCGGGTACCGGACCGTCCTTCTCGGTAAACACACCTTCGGGAACCGGGTATTCCACCCCATCCACTATTCGGTAGTAGTAATAGAACAAGGTTTCAAATACATGCCTGATACCTGTTCCATCCACCGGCACATGGTCGATATATATCCACAGCGTCTGTCCCAGATAACAGAAAGTAACCATGTGGAAGTTACCCGTCCGTTCAAAGGGCTCGATGATCTCCCCGGTCTCCCTGAACACAAAGGGCAGCGGGTTTTCCGTCAAAAGCAGCCTCTTATCACGAGGCACAACTGCGTACCCCATATAAGGATAGACCGTAAGCGTCTTTTCCCAGGCTTCCTTAAGCGCATCAGGATCCACAGCCTCTTTAAGATCAAAGCGGTAGGTCATAAAGAACGCCTTATCCGACGGATAGGCAGCACGGGCGAACATGCCCGCCGTGATCTGACTTATCTCCTTCCAGTCCTCCGTCATAGGATCGCCGGTGACACCCACGGTGAACTTATAGGAGCGCTCAAACCTGCCACCATTTAAGCTGAGAACATTGTCCCATCCGTTGCACTGTCCGGAGCAAAGGAACGCATCACAGCGTGAAAGGATGTAGAGCGCATAAAAGTAATTGATCGTGGTGTCTTCCAGCCTGGCGGCGTAATCCTCACCGCCGGTTTCCTTTTCATATTCGGAGATAACCTGTCCCTCACGCAGGTTAGCGACAGAAAGCCGCTTCTGAGACAGAGCGATCAGTTTTTTTCCAAATTCCTTACGCATGGAGGCAAGGATGTCCGCATCCTCGGTGGCAAGGAACAGCTTTTCGTACCCGTAGTCCTCCATCCACTGATGAATCTTCGGTGTCATCTGTTCTACCGTCGCCATTTTCCGTAAACCGCTTAAGCCTGTGGAGATATAGTCGGAGCCGCGGATCAAAAGTCCCAATGCCTTCTTTCCGCCCAGCACGGCATCGAAGTACTCGTCCATCTCCTCACGGAAGCCTGTCGCAATGGAATCCTCATCAAGGGATGCCCTCAGGCCGCAGTAAAACTTAGTCTTATAGAACATGACCAGATCGGGTACAACCAGTGTATTTTCTTCGTTTGCTTCGGAATCCCAGATATCCACGGCAAAATATTTTTCCACCATACTTCGGGGAAACTTTCCGAAATGATCCTCGTTCGGGGATACGAACTTGAGCCCGAAGGTCTCCGCCGCCTGCTGGTTGCTTTTGTAGCTGGAAAGCACCGAACCGATACCGCCCGTGTCATTGATTGCCATCGTAAAGAACCGATAATTCGCAAAAGCCTTTCCGTCCAGCATCCACTGCAAAAAGAAGATGTTGTGGAAGGCATAGGTGCTGCTTAAGCGGTTGAAACTATAGTCCTCAAGACCCGTCCGTATCTCTGACTGAATATAAAAGGTCTTTTCTTCAAACCGGTTCTCCGGCAGCTCCTGCACGATATGGAGTCTCGGATTATCATCCACAAACCAGTGAATCCTCTCATCCCGGCAGTAGATTTCCATATCCGTGAAAGAAAGCATCACCTTCGTCAGCACAATGGTATATTCGTTCAATTCCTCAAATATGCAGGTATCAAACCCTTTGAAAAAGTCAAGATACAGCGAGTCTTTGTCCGTCTCGTTGTAATGAAGGTATTTTGTCATAAAAGGCGGCTTTACATACTTCGGATAAGCTTCGATCGGCTCAATGTCATCATTGTTGTCCCAATAGACGATATCGAAGTCCTCGCCGCGATCATTTTTGACATGAAACCGTTCCATACTTTGAGGGACTTCTTTTAAAGCCTCATGAAACAGCTGATCGCTCAGTCTTAAGGTCTTAGCCTCCGCCTCCGGATTAAATGGTTCCAATTTAAACATACTTCACTTCCTTTCTTCCTTCTGAGGGACGGGGTCAGTGGTTCATCATTTGCCGCCGTCTGTCAGGAATTCAACTGCTTAAAATACGCAGCGTTTGATTTGTAAAGATTTTTGAACACCGTGTAGTTGCGTTTGTATATGTCTTTATTCTCAGGGTTTGGCTTATAGGCCTGCTCTACTTTCACAAGCTGTTTTGAAAGCTCCAGCACATCAACCCCTTTGATTCCTGCTGCTACAACAAGCGCAGTTCCTATAGCTCCTACCTCCTGAGAATTACCGACTGTCTCTATTGTCCTTCCTGTAATGTCAGAGAGCATCTGGCAGGTAACAGGTGACAGAGCTCCGCCCCCCACAAATCTTATTGTGTCTGAGGTTTCTACCTTCTTCATCACGCATTCAAGGAGCCAGCGAAGATGATAGCAGATCCCCTCCAGCACAGCCCGTATCATATCTCTTTTACCGGTTTCAACTCTGATATTAAAGAACATCCCGGCAGCGTTAGAATCTTCAAAAGGACATCGATTGCCGTGGAGCCATGGAGTAAAGATAACGCCGTTAGCCCCCGGCGGAACCTTGTTCACCTCTTCGGAAAGGTAATCATAGAGACTCTTAAACTTACTCTCCAGATCATCCGCAACTGTCGTATGATCTAAATACACCCCGACTTCATCCAGCGCAAGATGATCCATGACCCATTCAAAGCACTTACCCGCTGTTTCCAGTTCGGCATAATAATTAAAATATCCCTTCTTTGCCGAAAGCACTCCTGTTATCATGGCATCTATATCCACGGTCTGATAATCAAGAAACGTAGATACCCATCCCGAGGTTCCAACGTATATATGGGTATCTCCGGGTCTTACGCATCCCGCGCCGATATTTACAAAGGTCGTGTCACCTCCGCCGCCAAAGACCGGAATTCCCTCTGCAAGCCCCAGATCCTCAGCAGCTTTTTTAGTTAAACCTCCCACCTTATCCGTGCATTCAATGATCTCAGGCATATGCTCAGGGTTCACCCCGTACATTTTTAATAAACCATTATTCCATCCCTCCTTTCCCTTCCTCGTATCATAGAGAAAAGTACCAAATGCAGAATCAGCAGTTCTCACAATTCTTCCCGTGCATCTTGCCACCAGATAGTCCGGAATATCCAGCCATTTATAAATCTTTTTATAAATATCCGGCTCATTGTTTTCAACCCACTTATACTTCCAGACCGGATCTTTCGCGCTTACTGAACCTGCGAAATTCACAATGAGATTCCTTACAAGTTTGTACAGGCTGCAGCCGGATACCTTGATGATCCCGCTTCCCATGCACTCCTTATATTCTTTCACACCCTTTTGATCAAGATAGTTCATGGGAGGTCTTAATGCGTTCCCATTTTCATCAACCAAAACAGTGCCCTGGAACTGGGAGCAGAATGCCAAACCTTCAATTTCATGAGGCCTGACATTCGATATGCTAAACAGATTCTTTGTGGTATGACACAATGCCGCCCACCATTCTTCCGTATCCTGTTCTGCACCGCCATCCTCGGAGACATACAAACCATAGGCCGCAACAGAGCTTGCCACAAGATTTATTCCCTCATTAATTTCAAACAGGCAGGTCTTTACGCTGCTTGTCCCGAAGTCATAAATGATTACAAACATTAGTCAATCCTCTTTCAAGTGGATGTTCCAGCCGGTATCGATCTTCTCTTTTACTTTTCCCATGGTCTCTTTGTCCAGGTCCGGCCAGTCCACTACCGTAGACGCATTATCCTTCACCAGGTGGGCTTTCTCGGCACATAAGGCAAGGGGCGTATCCGCAAGGGAATCGGAGTAGAAATTGTCTATTACGGGAAACCCGTGATCAATTATGTACTTTGCCTTTTCCCTTGCATACATCATATTATTTAAATAAACCCCGTACTCACGGTCATATTCCGTAGCCATGAAGTTCACGCCGAGCCGTTTGGCTATAGGCTCGATGATACAGGAAGGGGATGCGCTGATGATCAGATCATCAGGTCTTTTCTGCGCAAGGTACCATGAGGATATCTTTTTCTCATTAATGTCCCAATACCTTTCTATCTGTTCATCAAAATCGTCGATAAGAGTCAGATACCCGAAAAACTTCCGCTGCATCTCTGCCTCCGACATTTTACCCGTCTTACGCCGGATGATGTTTATGACCGCTTTCGGGAAAAAGGTAAAATAAAGCCCGGGATGACGTTTCATACACCAGAAACAGAAGCCTATCGAACAGTCTCCCGGGAATATCGTTTTGTCAAAATCATATACGTTCATCTGGTTTTCCCTCCTATGCATTACGCATGAAGCGTATCATATTTCTGTTATACCCTGTGGTCACAAGATATACTTTTTCCTTATGAGCTTCCATAAGCCCGCTTAATACAAATCCGCTAAGTCCCTCGATTTTAAGATCAGGATCCGTAAGATCGAACAGTTCTCCCGAATCCCTCACTATGAGGAGAACGGAATCAGTTTCATAGAAAAGAGAGATCTCGATCAGAACAGGCTTCTTTGCCTGTTTATTCTTTTCCAGTATCGTCAGGGCGATCTCCTCGACAAAAAGAGCCGCACGGTTTGCATCAGTCTTGGAATACTGATGGGATGAAAGGCTGTTCCCCACATTTTCAGAGAGTTCAGATACTTTTTTCTCCGTTAGTGTATCGTCTAATACAACAATCTCCGTCTCCATATTTTTCAAAAGGAAGGGGAAATTATCCTTTCCGAATTGAGAATAGACAAAAAGCATAGCTGTAATGAGAGTCAGTATCGGAGCCAGAACAAACCCGGACCACATCCCATTGAAACCGAAAAGTGCCGACCCAAGTGCTGGAAGCAGAATATAAAGAAGTCCGTTCTGAAAACATGCGATGCAGGTTGCCATACCTATCCGGTCAATAAGCATGTAATATGAGGTTGTGAGGGATACCAGACTGCAGAACACAAATCCAAGGGATACGATCCTGAGCGCCGTTATCGATGGTGAAAGCGCATCTCCACCGGTAATTCCGAAAAGTGCACAGAACCCCCTCGCAAAGATCCAGATCAGAACAGTTGCCGCTAATCCTTCTATGATAGCAGCCTTAATGCCGGATTTCATGACCCGCTTTATGAGCTTATGATTCTTTTCTCCGAAATAGGTACCAATGAGCGGCTGCATCGCCATTCCCACGCCATCCATCACAACGCCGAACTCGATAAGACTTACAACCACGGCAAGGGTGACAAGCCCGGACTCTCCATAGTGACCCGAAACGATCCCTATCATCACATAATCCATCAGGCCCCAGCAGATGTATACGGAAGAATCCACGATGCTGTATCTCGATGTCATCAGGAAGTCCTTGAACGACAGATGCCATACAAAGTGCAGCGTGTTCTCCTTTCTGAAATAGTGCCATAGGCAGGTAAGGATTCCTAAGCTGTTTCCAATTATCGAGCCCAGGATGATACCGGTCATTCCTAAAAATCTGGCAAGTATCACAGAGCAGATAACGTTTCCACCAATCTGGAATCCATAGCAGATATTATTGCAGAGCTCATCTCCGTCACTGTAAACCATCTGTTCCAGATAGAAGATAACAATTGTAAGAAACGCATTTATCGGAATAAAGCGGTAGTACTGCAGCGCATTTTCCAGGATCTCTCCTGAAACACCACACAGGCTAAAATAAGCATTTTGGAACACAAAGAGAAAAAGAGCTGAAAGCAGACCTATGCCAATGCTGCAGATAAGTCCCTGACCATAAATCTCATCTGCCCGACGTTTCCTCATTGCCCCGATTTCCCTTGTAAAAGCAATTCCGACACCGGTCGATAATAGGTCTCCAAAGAAAGTGACAATAGCCGTCACTGGTGTGATCGCATTGATCCCGGCAACCCCCGATGCTCCTACAAAATATCCGGCTATAATGCTGTCACTAAGCAGCATGAGATACATGACCGCTTTGGTGAATGTGCCGGACACCAGCATGGAACTGAATTTCTTTTCACAAAACCCCTTCATCCTTTTAACCTCCTATCATAGGACCATCTCCTCCATCTTCACTCCACCGACTTGATCTCTTCCTGCAGATCCTGTTTAAGGGAATATGTGTCAAAGGCCGCTTCCTTGGGAAGGTTTATTTCTATGCAGGTGATCTTATCCACTTTTGCAGAACCCTCCCTCAAACATACATCAAATACATGTCCGCCTTTTGATCTGTCCTCGGACAGAAAATGGAGATGCCACCCGGGCATATTGATACCATCCATATAATCCGGGAAATACACGCCAACGAGGGATCCGCGGATATTCTCAAAAAGAAAAGCTTTCTGTGTCATTCCGAGGACATCCTTTAATGTGACATGATGTGACCTGTAGGGTGCCTCTGATCTGGCATCCACCTTTTCAAAAACCCCATCTATCCTCACGACATGCATGCTGTTTAAGCCAAATCTCTCTTCGATCTTCCTTGTCAGCTCCGTGCGGACAGCCGTGATATCCGGCATATTCTCAAGTGTAAACTGTTGCTCCCCGTATAGTTTTGCCACAGCCGCAAAAGGAACACCGGTTTCCGGCGGGATCTCTGTCACATGTCCGTCCTGATCCGCCCTGTAACAGTGACCGTCCATTGCGATCATTTCACCGTTTACATCTTCAAAGGTTCCAAGTCCTGTGTCTCCTTCTTTAAGAAGCTCTCCTGCGTTTATCACCGCCCGGCTGTATCCCAATGCCAGCGCCTGTAAGGTTGATACCTGATACATCTTGTTTTGCATATAAATGTTCCTCATTCACAATGCATCAATTTCCATGTATAAGACCTGTTACTGTTTAATATGCTGGATCAAATTGATCGCAAATCCTGAAGGCGAGATCATCAGAGCTGATTTGGAGCTTTTCATCTCCACTACTTTATCTCCATAATAATTCTTAAATCCCCGATCTGTAAGAAACTGATATACCTCTTCAAAATCATCCACATTCATGCGGATGACTGTTATATCCTGAGGAAGCTGTATATCAGGCGCAGAAATATCCAGATAAAATCCGTTCGCATCCTTCATTCGGATCCCTTCGACGTTAAGTTCACCAATCCCCTCCGGGTTATGGCGTTTTTCAAATCCAAGCTCCTCAAAAAGCTTAACTATTGATTCTGCATCCTTTGTAATAATCTGTGGGTTAAATGTTGTGATCTTCATTTTGTTCCTCCTTTATAAATATTGTTTTTATGTTTAGAAAGCCAGGCTTGTGAGGCTCTCTGTCAGATCCCCGATCCTCTCCATACACCTGCGGACCAGCATATGATCCGCATCGGACGGCTTTCTCTGCTTGCGGATCTTCCGGATCAGGCGGCTGTAGCCGATGAGTGATGCCTTTTCCGAAACTTCATTCAGCCGGCTTTCATCCTCTGTCCCCAGATAGTATTTCAGGAACAGGCGCATGAAATGGCGTGCGGTGTCATAGGAAAAGCCCATAAACCTCTCTACCACAGAGGGGTCGTCCTCCCCCAGGATCACGTAAAAATAATACAGGTCGCTTAGTTCCAGGATTGGGGCTCCCGTAGCGAGCCGGTCCATGTCGATCAGCAGCGGCTCTCCACTCTGTAAAAACACGTTTCCCGTATGGAAATCACCGTGCAGCAGTGTATCTGTATCTGGAAGCGCCTCTACAAGCGACATGACCTTTTCTGCCAGAGCCGCGTCCTCCCGTCCGATTCCGCCTTCGATGTAGCTCCGCACCCGTTCCGAGACTTTCGGGAAGCCATCCTCCGGCGTAACACGTGTGCCGTGGATCGTTTGCGCCAGCTCCGCCATCATTTTTGCGTAATTATCCAGCTGACCGGGATTACAGGTGATGCAGCTGGAGACCGTCTCTGAATCAACCAGCTCGTACATGGCCCCGTACTTGTCTCCAACAGACACGATGCCGAAGGAAATAGCAGTGGGAACGCCCAGGATAAAGGCTCTGCGGGCCATGGCGATCTCCCGTTCCACATCACTGTATGTATTGTTCCGGTTGTAGACCTTGATCACCAGCTCATCATCGTACCGGTACACATCTCCCTTGGCGCCGCGCCCTATTCGCTTGCAGCCATCCACGGAAACTTCCTTGTACTTTTTGTACCTCGCCTTCTCTGAATCGAAGGTT
>JAFSKT010000166.1 GCA_017448845.1 Lachnospiraceae bacterium | reverse complement strand
TTGTCATTGTACTCTGGAGACTATATTTCAATAAAAATTTCAGAAGATTTTTTAAGGAGATAAGAAATGGGTGAAGTGAAGAATAAGGATGTGGTTGAGAACCTGCTCAAGGGCATGGATTCATTCCTTTCATCAAAGACCGTGGTGGGAGAGCCGGTTATTGCCGGAGATACCACCCTGATCCCCCTTATAGATGTGTCCTTCGGCATTGCCGCCGGAGTGGGGGAAGGCGATAAAAAGAGGAACGGCAGAGGCGGAATGGGAGGCAAGATGTCACCCTCTGCAGTGCTGGTCATTAAAGACGGAAAGACAAAGATCATAAACGTTAAGAATCAGGATGCCGTTACGAAGATACTGGACCTTATACCTGAGGTAGTCGGACATTTCACGGAGCCCAAGGATAAGGAGAACAATCTCACCAACGAGGAAGCTCTGGATATAGCCTTTGACAGATCGGAAAACGCATGAGACTTTTGTTTCTCGGAGATCTCCGCTATAACGAAGCGGGAATTAACGACGATATCTATTCCCTGGGAGAGTATTTCAGGGAAAAGGGCTATGCTCTTATCCCCAATTTAGAGGGAGGTATCTCCGCTGCCGGGGACAGGAAGATAAGAAAGAGAGGATCAAACCTGGCACAGGGAGATGAGATCCTTCAGGTACTTAAAATCCTGTCAGTTAAGGGCGTTACACTTGCTAATAATCATATAATGGACTTTGGCCCCGAGGGGCTGAAGAGGACCGTGGGAGTACTGGACTCTGAAGGCATACTGCATTGCGGTGCGGGAATGGCTATGGACGAGGCCCTGAAGCCCATGGAAATAGAAGACGGCGGGAAAATAACTGCCGTTTTTAATTTTGGCTGGAATGCGGAAGAAACGGTATATGCGGGAAAAGACAGGCCGGGCTGCGCTCCCAGGGACAATGCTGTAGTGATCAGAACCCTTAGGGAATATGCGTCCCTTCATCCGGACAGGGATATCATTGCAGTACTGCACTGGGGTTTTGAACTGAATCTCTATCCCATGCCCTTTGATATAGATCTGGCCCACAGCATTGCTGATATTGAAACTGTAAGGGCAGTGATCGGCCATCACCCCCATTGTCCCCAGCCGGTGGAAGAGTATAAGGGGAAAAAGATATACTATTCCCTCGGGAACTTCTATTTCGGCACAGGAAGGAAGGCATATTCGAAAAAGATATATGACCATGAACCCTCCGATATGTCGGATTACGGTATAGGGGTTATATATGACTGTGAAAAGGGAACAGCGGAGGATCTGGTGATCCGTTATGATCCTGATAAGGGGGAAAGCCTGATAGCGGAAGACGTTAAGCTCCCTGAAAAGCTGCCGGAATACAGTGATAAAAAAGCTTATGAAGCTGTTTTAAGGAAAGGCAGCTTAAGGAAGAAGGTACCTGTTCTTTATACTTCACCATTCATCAATGCTGTAAAGCTTTTTGTTTTCAATACCAAAAGGAATCTGGCATCGCTGGGGATCCGGCTGCCTGCGTTTGGGAGAAAGACTGCTCCATGAGGATACTTGTCGTACATAATTATTATAAGATTCCCGGAGGAGAGGATTCTGTCTTTGAGAATGAAGTCAGGCTCCTTAAGGACAGGGGGAATGAGGTCACCGAATATACCCGGCATAACCGGGATATGGGAATAAAGGAACTTATCTTTGAAGCTCCCTTTTCCAGGAAAACCTACCGGGATATAAGGCAGATAATAAGGGAAAAGAACATAGAGATAGTCCATGTTCATAACGACCGCTTTTTAATATCCCCCTCGGTTTTTGCCGCGGCAAGGGATGATGGAGTACCGGTGGTGAAAACCCTGCATAATTTCAGGCTTATCTGTATAAACGCCATGCTTACAAGAGGTGGGAAGGTCTGCAGGGAGTGCATTGAAGACGGGACAGTGCATATTCTCCCGGCTTTGAAATACGGCTGCTTCAGAAAAAGCAGGATACTTACGTACTTAAACTTAAGGATAAACCGGGCTGCGGTGAAGAACCGTGCCTATGACGGGGTTAAATTCATTGCCCTTACCGACTTTAACAGGGACATATTCGTAAGATCCGGGCTATGCACAGAAGAGGATATCTACTTAAAACCCAATTTCACCTTCAAGCCGGAGATCACTGCGGATACGGTAGAAGAAAAGCAGGATTTTCTCTATCTCGGCCGGATAGACCCCCTTAAGGGAATAGAAGATATACTTAATGAATGGACGAAACTTCCGGAGAGCTTTGTGCTGAAGATTGCAGGAAGCGGAGAAGAGGGATATGAAAAGGAGCTGAAACAGCGTTTTGACAGAAAAAACATTCTCTTCCTCGGAAAACTTTCCCATGACACAGCGATGGAGGAACTTAGGGCCTCAAAGGCCATGCTTTTTACCTCGCGTTTGTATGAGGGCGTTCCCATGACCATAATTGAGAGCTTCTCTTTAGGAACACCTGTTATAGGACTTGATTTCGGCAACGGAGGCAGTATAATAAGCAGTATTTACAGCAGAAAAGAGCCCTTATTAAAGGATATACATGAGCTTTCCGAAAGGATAGAAAGCTTTGATGAAGACCTGAAAAAGGGACTTTATGAGATTAATGAAGGAAATCTTGCATCTTTT
Source organism: Lachnospiraceae bacterium (assembly GCA_017448845.1). Taxonomy (GTDB): domain Bacteria; phylum Bacillota; class Clostridia; order Lachnospirales; family Lachnospiraceae; genus NK4A144. Next base: position 5,076 of record JAFSKT010000166.1, on the reverse strand, counting down.
CTGCCTGACAGGAATTACAATATGCTGATGGAGATATATGAAAAATGTCTGAGATCTTAGTGACCCGGTCTTCCATGCCGGAATTAAGTGAATATGTGAAGGAGATAGAGCCGCTTTTTGAGAGCCACTGGATCACAAATGCGGGAAAAAAGCATGAGGAGCTTACGGAAAAGCTGAAGGAATATCTGGGAGTTCCCCATCTTTCCCTTACGGTTAACGGCCATATGGCCCTTGAGTTGGCGCTGCAGCTTTTGGGATTAAAGAAGGGCGGGGAAGTGATAACGACTCCCTTCACCTTTATCTCTACCACCCACGCCATAGTCCGCAGCGGCTTAAAGCCTGTATTTGCCGATATCAGGGAAGAGGACTGCACCATAGATCCCGACAGGATAGAGGAAAAAATAACAGAAGATACTGTAGCCATAATGCCCGTCCATGTATATGGGAATATGTGCGATGTGAAAAGGATAGATGAGATCGCTAAAAAGCACGGATTAAAGGTCATCTACGATGCGGCCCACACCTTCGGGGTAAAGCTTGATTACAACGGGAAATGGAGAGGGAGCGGATCCTTCGGGGACCTTTCCTGCTTTTCCTTCCATGCCACAAAGGTGTTCAATACCATAGAAGGGGGCGCAGTCTGCTGCGGTACTGAGGCTCAGGCTGAAAGAATTACGAACTTAAGGGATTTCGGTATCGTAGATGAAGAGACGGTGAACGCCATTTCACCCAACGCCAAGATGAATGAGTTTTCCGCCTGCATGGGGCTTTGCAATCTCCGTCATGTGGATTCCGAGATAGAAAAAAGAAAGGCGGTAAACGACGCCTACAGGGATGCCCTTAAGGATGTGCCGGGCATAAAGCTCTTAAAGGAAAAAGAGGATCAGAAGAATAATTACGCCTACTTCCCCATTTTTGTAGACAGGGATGAATACGGCGTTTCCCGGGATGAACTCTTTGACATCCTTAAGAAAAACGGCTTTGGGGCCAGAAAGTATTTTTATCCCATAGTCACCGACACGGATTGCTACAAAGACAGCTTTGACAGTGCCGAAACCCCGGTGGCTGAAAGGCTCGCGGCCTCCGTCCTCACCATTCCCATGTATGCGGATCTCGGTGCAGACACGGCCTATAAGATAGCAGAAGTAATTAAATCTCACGGAAATTGAACAAAACGCTTTTCAATTCAGCGTATATTTGATAGAATATGCGATATAAATACATCAGGCACTGTATTTGGGGCTGTAGTTCAGTTGGGAGAACGCTTGCATGGCATGCAAGAGGTCGCCGGTTCAAGTCCGGTCAGCTCCATTGTTTATGCCGGCCGGGGGAACCGGTTGGTTTTGTTGCGTGTATTTTTCTTTTAGTTTAAACGGTATTCTTATTTCAAAATGGGTAAAAGAATCCAGAATTACGTAGAATTTATAAAGGCCTTTGATATCAACGGCTGTTCAAAGGAAGAAGCGATAAGGATGAGGGAAGAAATGACCGAGCAGATGGATCTCTTCATCCGCGAAAGGCTTATCCAGCTTCTTTTGATCATTGCCATAGCGCTTCTTACCATGATGTGCTATATCTGTGTCCAGGTATCGAACAGCACCATATTCATGCTCCTTGCCATGCTGCTGATCATTTTGCTGATACCTCTTATCCGGCTGTATTTCATTTTCGATACCGGTTTGCAGAGTATCTACGAATACTATGACAGGATCACCGAGAAGGCAGCAGGAATGAGAGTTGTTCCGGAAAACGTACAGCCCGGAAAGATATTCCAGCGCAGGAAGGGTGTGGACAGGCGATGGCATGATGTACCTGTTAAGGTTGAGCGCAGAAGAGGCGAGCGGAGAAAGAAAAAGCAGGACGGACCGGACAAGCCGGATCTGGACTGGGATATCTCCGAAGCTGCTGAGGACGATTCCTGGCTCAGGGATGACGAGGTCCACGGTTCGGTTTCAGGCGTGGGAGATCTGCTTGAATAAGCAAGTACAGAGGATTCTATGGATAACCAGAAAAACTTTGCTTCTGTCAGCAAAGCGAGAAAAAACAATCGTTATCTAATAGATAATGATGTGAATATAAACCGCGTCACTGCCAACGTTATCCCCTGGATCCTGGTGGCGGTACCCCTTGTTGCCCTTCTTCGGTACTTAAATATCTTCCATATGCCGGTGATACATCTTATTATCTTCGGTATAGTAGTAGCATTTGTGGCCCTGTCCACTGCATTGGTGAACAGGCTGTCTACCAATACCACTTTTAATAAATATTACAATATCCTTGCTCTTTCCCTTGGAGTTTTTGCCGCTGCACTTATGCCAAGGGTGGGTATCTGGATCACATTCATTCTTTCAACCGTCATTACGCTTTTCTATATCGATCCGGTCCTTACAATAATATCAGCTGTTTTTAATTACATACTTATGCTGATCTCCATGTGGTTCAGGGTTGCCAACTGGGTGGAAAACAGGACCATAATGGGAATAGGCGGCAGGAGCCAGTTTGAGATCTACATGGGATATATCCTGGGACTTACAATTGAATTTGTGGTGATAGTACCCATGCTATATTACATAGCAAAGACGGAAGAGGAGCATATCATCAGGGAGGATGACCTGGTGGCGGAGATCCGCTCCGACGAGGAAAGATATTCCCTGGCTTTTGAGAATTCCAATGACATTATCTTTGATTACGACTATATAGAGGATGAGTTCGTATCCTTCGGAACCTTTGATAACCACGAGAACGGGAAGTCAGCGGGAAAGACCATCTACAATAATTTCACAACCATGGTGCTGAACTCCGGGAAGAAAATCTATCCCCGGGATGTGGAAAAGATCCGCTTCTTCATGGAAGGCAAACTCACCGGCCCCATAGAATTCAGATATCATAAGAACGAAGATGACGATTACAGGTGGTTTTCCGTAGAAGGACAGATCGTTTACAGCGATGAAACGGGAGAACCGGAACGGGGAGTCGGCAGGATAAAAGATATCACCGATGAAAAGAGGGAAGAGCAGAACCTTCTTGAGAGAGTGGCGAGAGACAGAGTCACGAACTTTATCCAGTGGGATGTGGGACTCAGGCTCCTTTCCCAGAAGACCGCGGACGAGGGGGCAAATACAGCCGCCAGCATCTGTTATATCCACTTTAATAACTTAAAAGAGATCTCCGCTTCCCAGGGGCGGGTATTCCTTGACGCCGTGATAGAGCGTATAGCAGAGAATATAAGGGCCTTTACCGAGGAGGCTGACCTGAAGATCAGGATCTCTGAGAATTCCTTTGCGGTATACTTCAACGATCCCATGGATGACGTGCTGGAGCTCTTTGATTCCAGGATGAAGGTGGCCCTTGAAGGCATCAATATCAACAAGGGTGAAGACGGGAAGCTGGATTATTCCCTCACCTATTTCCACGGCCTGGCGGACCTTATGGATTCCATGCCCATGGAAGAGAAGTTCCAGATGAACAACAGCAGCGAGACTCAGAAGGACAATTCCTATTTTGGGGATATCATTCCCTTTGTATTCAACGTCCTGCAGCGTTCTACTGAATTACAGAGCGCTGTGGATATGACCCTTAACAGGATAAGTAACCAGTTTGACATTGACTATATCCACATATTGGAGAGGGACAGCACCACCACCCTGGAAAACTTCTCCTGCATAGCGGAATTTGACAGGATGCCCCGGCTAGGTTGTCCTTTCCTTGGCAGAAAATTCAATGTGGACAAGGATGACTTTGAAAAAGCCAGGGAAATGCTGGAACACGAAAGTGTCATCAGGGTGAACAGCGATTTCTTCGAAACAATAAAGGGAGACACTTCGGATTTCCTGGACGCTCTGAACACCTCCGGACTCCTCTGCTTCTTAAGATCTGAAGATGAGATAAGAGGCTGCATCTTCTATGAGAAGAATGATAAGAATTACGAGTGGCCGCAGGATCTGGTGGACGCCCTGTCCGAGCTCTCATCCATTATAGCTTCCTTCATCCTTAAACAGATGGCGGATCAGGCCAGTGCCGCAAAGTCCAATTTCCTGTCCTCCATGTCCCACGAGATAAGGACGCCCATGAATGCCATAGCAGGTTTTTCCGAGCTCATTCTTTCGGAAAAGAACATTTCGGAAAAGACCAGGAGTTATGCGGGTAATATCAGGACCTCCGCCAATAACCTTCTGGGTATCATCAACCAGATACTTGATTTTTCAAAGATAGAGTCTGGAAAGTTCGAGATAATAGAGGACGATTACGCAGTTTCCTCGCTGCTTAACGATATCACCAGCATAATAGGGGTACAGATATCGGAGAAACCGGTGAAATTTATCGTCAATATCGGAAAGCATATCCCTGAAGGGCTTTACGGGGATGTAATGAGGATAAGGCAGATATTCATCAATATCCTGAATAATTCCGTAAAATATACCGACAGGGGCGAGATAGAGCTGAATGTAGATTGGCGTCCCAAGGACCAGGAAAGCGGCGAACTCATTGCTTCCGTAAGGGATACGGGTATAGGAATAAAGGACGAGGATATGCCCAAGCTTTTCGAGTCCTTCATGCAGATAGATACCAGAAGGAACAGGGGCATAACCGGTACCGGGCTTGGGCTTGCGGTTTGTAAGAACCTGATAAGCCTGATGGACGGTAATATTGAAGTAAGCAGTGTTTACGGGGAGGGTTCCACCTTCTCATTCACCATACCCCAGAAGGTGATAGATCCTACGGAGACCAGCTTTGTTTACGGTGAAGTAAAGACTTCTCCGGGAGAATTCGCCCTGTCCTTTGTATGTCCTGAAGTCAGGATACTGGTGGTGGATGATAACAGGGTGAACCTGGAAGTGGCAAAGGGCTTAATGAGCCAGTACGGAGCGGAGATCGATCTCGCCATGGGCGGAGCGGAGGCTCTGGCACGCCTTGAAGATGACGGGCCCTATGACTTGATCTTCATGGATCACATGATGCCCGGAATGGACGGTATAGAGACCACGGTGAAGATCAGGGAAGAGGGTTATTCCTTACCTGTCATTGCCCTTACCGCAAATGCCATCAAGGGAGTGGAGGCGGAATTCCTGAACGCCG
>JAFSKT010000165.1 GCA_017448845.1 Lachnospiraceae bacterium | reverse complement strand
GTGCTGTGTTTCCTGTCCGGTGAATCAACCCTTTTACCATAGAGCATTTCAAAAGCGCCGATCACATATTTCCTTGTGTCCTGAGGGTCGATAACTGTATCTACATAACCCCTTGCTGCAGCGCTTGCTGAACTTCCCTGTAATTCGTCATATTCCTTAGCCTTTTCACTGATAACGGAATCAGCTTCGCCCTCAAAGAGGATCTCTGCTGCATGACGTCCGTCCATGGCACCTATACGTGCACTGTTCCAGGCATATACGTAATCGGCACCTACAGCCTTGCTGTTCATAACGATGGCAGCTGTTCCGTATGCCTCTCCGGTCACAACATTAACCTTTGGAACCGTAGCGCCGGCAAAGGCCCTGATAAGCTTTGCAGCTACTCTGGAGCCCAGCTTCTCGGATTTCTCGCAGGTGCAGAAACCGTTAACATTGGTAAGGGTAAGAATAGGGATATTGAAAGCATCGCAGAAATCAATGAGTTTCAGTGCCTTCCTCATTCCCTTAAGGGAAAGGTGATTCTTTAAGGAAGCATCCTTATCTGTGATATCCTCTGACCTGTTGGCGGCAACACCAATGGTAGCGCCGTTTAAGCGGATGAATCCTGTGATAAGGTTCTTTCCGCTGTCAGCCTTTAATTCAAAGAACCTTCCGTCATCGGCTATGCGTAATAGTGCCTGATAGCTGTCCTTTGAAAGGGAAGCGAGATCAGGTGAAACCCTGTTCAGGTCATCTTCTGTATCGGAATAAACTGCCTCATCATCGCAGTTATCGGGGAGATAGGATAAAAGATCCCTGATCTTTGCGAAAAGCTCGGCCTCGGGAGCTGCCACATCAACTGCTCCTGCCTCTGCCTTGTAAGCAGCAGAAGAAGTGTCGCATTTCTCCTCATAATTTCCCTTAACAGCGTTGGGGGAATTCAGGAAAAGCTTTCCCTTCTCCTCCATAAATACGAAATCTGAAAGCTCGGTAACAACGGACATTCCGCCGCCGGCATTGCCGAATACCGCAATGATCTGGGGAATAACTCCGGATGCCTTTGCCATAACCCTCATGATGCTTCCCATGGAATTAAGGGCATCGGTGGACTCGCTTATGCGAAGTCCTGTGGAATCAAGGATCCCCACTACAGGATAACCTGTCTTTACAGCAAGACGATAGATGTTGACTATCTTCTTTGCGTGCATTTCTCCGATGGAGCCCCCAAGACTCTTCGGGTCCTGGCTGTAGACATAAACCAGTCGTCCATCTACAGTCCCGTATCCGGTGATGACACCGTCTCCGGGAGCGTCCTTCGGCTTCGCGTTAAAATCAGTGCTGCGTGCTCTCACATCAGAACCGATCTCCACGAAACTGTTCTCGTCAAGCAGTGAAAGTATCCTCTGCCCGGCGGAGCTGTTTGTAAGATTGCTCATACTTCGTTTCCTCCGTTTATACTAAGGATCTGCGGAAACACTCCTCAGTTCCTCCTTATTTGCCGCAAAAATAACGGCAACTCCTTAAAAAATACATTTGGGATTGATTATAACACAAGAATTGCTAAATAGGTAGAGTGAAATTATTTTTTTAGCACAGAGCAGTGGAAAGTGCTGCAAGAGTGTAAAATAAAGGTTCCGGGCCTTATCAGATCCCCACGGGTATGGGATTTTCGGGGGTATCCCCCTTACCCTTCATCATCTCCTGCTCCTCCATTTCCTTCCTGGCCTCTATCTCGGCTTCCTCCCGGAAGTCCTCCATCCGTTCCTCATTGAGTTCCGGCAGGTCGCTTAAGCTCTTTACACCGAAGGAACGTAAGAATTCATCTGTGGTCCCGAAGAGCAGGGGCCATCCCGGAGCGTTCATGCGCCCCAGTTCCTGTACAAGATCGTATTCCACAAGCTTATCTATGGCCCTGGCACAGCTCACTCCGCGGATATGCTCGATCTGCAGTCTTGTCACAGGCTGCTTGTAAGCTATTATTGAAAGAGTTTCCAATGCAGAATCGGAAAGACTGAGCTGCTTCTTTGAATGGGCAACCTTAATAAGATAGTCATAGAGAGAAGTCTTGGTGCAGAGCTGAAGGGAGTCGTTTATCCTTATCAGCATCACGCCGCTGTCATCTTTTTCATATTTTTTTATAAGGGCGTCAGCCGCTTTCAGTATCTCTTCCTCAGATACCTCGGCAACTTCCGAGAGCTTCTTTATCTCCACCTGTGTTCCTAAGGTAAAGAGCACCGCTTCCACTATGCCCTGAAGTTTTTTTATATCCATGGTAAACAATTCCTTTCCGGGTCGTTAAATTCCGTAATCCCTTATCAAGACGCCCGGGCGTTGATAAGTATGTCGCCGCCGTCCTCTTCCTGCGTAAGGCTCCAGGCGTTACTGCGGACCAGTTCCAATATCGCAAGGAAGGTGACCACCATCTGCAGCCGCCCCTTAAACATGGTAAGAAGCTCGCTGAACTTAAAGCTTTTATGCTCACCTGCGTATTTTATAAGCTCCTCTGTCCTGTCCTCAAGACTCACTTCTTCCTTCTCTATCTTTCCGAACTTGGACCTTATGGGATCTATCTTATCCTCCTGCCGCTTCATGGTATCCCGGAATATTTTTTCCAGATCCTTTAAGGATAAGCCGTTCAAAAGCTCTTCGTAGTCGATCTCCTCTTCATAGTTAAGGAGCTCTGAAGGCATGGTATTTCCCTTGAACATGTACTTCTTCGCATCCTGCTCCATGAATTTAAGCTCCTGGGACATATACTTATACACCTTATATTCCAAAAGCTGCTGGACCAGTTCGGACCTGGGATCCTCTTCCTCTCCCTCCTCGTTGACCTGCCTGGGAAGCAGCATCCTGCACTTAATATCAAGGAGAGTCGCCGCCATCACCAGGAACTCGCTCATTGTATTCATTTTTGTCACAGATCTCTGATCTGTGACCTGCGCACCGCCCTGCGCTGAAAGCGCACTCTGATGGCGGTGCTCCATATCGCTTTCCCTGATGGAATCAAGGTATTCCATATACTGGGCGGTAATTAAGGATATGGGTATATCGTAGATATCTACTTTATTCTTGTCAATGAGATGCAAAAGAAGGTCCAGGGGTCCTTCAAATGCCTCAAGCTTTACTTCAACTGCCATTCTTAAATTCCTTTTATCACTAACTTCATTATTTCCGGCGGGTTATTTATCCTTAAGTTTATTGTGTGACTCCCCGCTCCTCTGCTCACTATCATCTTAACCCCGTCCTTTTCATAGAGCCCGGCGTCATATTTGGGGAAAAGTGTATATGCGGGACTTATGAGGCCGCCTATGCCGGGTATTCTTATGAGTCCTCCGTGAACATGACCCGAGAGGATCAGGTCCGGTTTCCATTTGATATAATCCGGAAAGTGGGCCGGGTCATGGGCTATAAGGATATTGAACTTCTCTGTGTCAGTCTTGCCGAGAAGCCGTTCCAGCATATGCTCCGGTATCCTTCTGGTAATAAGGCGCCTGTAAAATCTGTGATCCAGATCCAGGCCGTAAACCCTGATGTCATTGAACACATCCCGGTGTTCGTTTCTCATAAGGGAAAGCCCTGTCTTCTCCATGCCCTCCTTAAAACAGGCCTTTTGTCTTTTAAAAACCGGTCTTTCAATGATCTTTTTCTCATGGTTCCCGGGGGCAAAAAAAATAAGAGGATAAAGCTTATGCAACATATCCAATGTCTTCATGGTGGAATAGGGATTCCCGTTCGAATATGAACTTATAAGATCCCCGGCGATCATCACAGCATCGGGCCGGATATCCTTAAAGGCCTCAAGAAGCAACCGGTTATCCGTTCCGAAACTGCACTCATGGAGGTCGGAGATCACAGCAAAAACCTTCTCTCCGTCCTTCTTAAGCTTTTCGCTTTCGATCACATATTCCGTTATGACCGGGGGCTTATTAAAGACAAACATCAGAATGTCACTTCCACATCAAAATCATCATCATAGGGAATATCAAAATCAAATTCCAGTTCATTTGGGTTGATGTTCTCCGCATATTCCCTGTACTCGGCGATCCTCTTCTGCTTTTCCTCCTCCGTCTCATTTTCCGGAGTGGCGAATCTGCTTACCGGAGGAACCTTATTTGCAAGGGCTTCCTTCATGCTCTTTTCCAGATCGGCAGCTTTGGAAGCCGAATAGAGAGCAGCAGCAGCGTTGGCATTAGCCACCGCCACCGTATTATCAGTGGTTTCCATCCTTGCATTTACGACCACATCAGCCTTTGCATCGGGTTTTACTTCAGGTTTTACTTCGGGCTTCACTTCAGGCTTTTCTGCAGCTTTTGCCTCTGCCTTAACCTCAACCTTATCCTTTGCTTTCTCTTTCTTCTTAAAGAAGGACTTCTTTTCCTTAACCGGCTTTTTTTCTTCCTTTTCAGCCT
>JAFSKT010000164.1 GCA_017448845.1 Lachnospiraceae bacterium | reverse complement strand
TTCTTTATCAGTCCTCCAGTGCTTCCTTCTGAGGTACCTGGACTTTTCTTTCGAAGCTTGTGAACATCTCATCTACGGTTGCCTCGTCCATTTTAGCGGTAAAGAGGCTCACTACCGGAACTACGACCAGACCTCCCACCATGGCGATAACGCCGGAATTGATGGAGGATTTGAAGATGTAGCCTAAAACGGGACCCCAGCCTGATACATCAGTACCTGAAAGGGTGATGAAGAGCTGGATCAGTGCAATGGCGCAGCCCCAGACATAGCAGGCTCCCACAGAGGCGGGAGTGACCTTCTTCCAGTAAAGCCCGTAAAGGAAGGGTGCCAGGAAGGCGCCGGCCAGTGCTCCCCATGAAACGCCCATCATCTGCGCGATGAAGGTGAGTCCGGGATAGGAATCCTTTATTACCGCGATGACTGCAGAGATCAGTATGAAGAAAAGAATGAAGACACGCATATAGGTAACCTGCTTCTTTTCGGACATATCCTTTTTCGCGGTCTTTATAACGTCTAAGGTAAAGGTTGAGCTGGATGTCAGCACCAGTGAAGAAAGGGTGGACATGGAAGCCGCCAGTACCAGGACTATAACAATGGCAATTACCATGGAAGGCAGGGTTGACAGCATGGTGGGAACTATGGTGTCAAAGAGGGGCTTGCCGGTAGCTTCGTTGTAAGCGATCTTGTCGCCGTAGAGCCTTCCGAAACCGCCTAAGAAGTAGCAGCCCCCTGCCACAACGATGGCAAAGAAGGTGGAGATGATGGTTCCCTTGTGGATGTCCTTCTCACTCTTGATGGCGTAGAACTTGCTTACCATCTGGGGAAGTCCCCAGGTTCCGAGAGATGTGAGGATTACCACGAAGAGAAGAGCTAAGGGGTCAGGTCCAAGGAAGGAGGAGAAAGCCCCGTGCTCCCAGTTGTCGGCAGGGATCTCCGAAAGCTTCTTTGCGGCTTCCACCAGACCGCCGTTATCATTTAATACGGCGATTATGACAGCGGAGATACCGAAAAGCATGATTATTCCCTGTATGAAGTCATTTATGGCTGTTGCGGTGTAGCCTCCGAATACCACATAGATACCGGTGAGCACTGCCATTATGGCGATCACAAGCCAGTAGGGTATGTCAAATACAAGGCCGAAAAGGCTTGAAAGGCCGTTGTAAAGAGATGCCGTATAGGGTATCAGGAAGATGAATACTATTACGGACGCGGTCACCTTCAGGAAGGTGGAATCAAATCTCTTTCCAAAGAAATCAGGCATGGTCTTTGCGTCCAGCTTTTGTGTCATGATCCTGGTGCGTCTTCCCAGGATGTTCCAGGCCAGGAGGGAGCCGATAAAGGCGTTGCCGAGACCTGCCCAGGTGGCTGAGAGGCCGTAGAGCCAGCCGAATTGCCCCGCATAACCCACGAAGATAACTGCGGAGAAATAGGATGTCCCGAAGGCGAAGGCTGTGAGCCAGGGGCCTACGGTACGTCCGCCGAGGGCGAAGCCTTCCACGTCACGGGCCATGTTCCTGGTGTAGAAGCCTACCCCTATCATCACCGCAAAAAAGATGATCAGTAGAACCGAACTTAAAACCATTGTCTGCATTTCATTACTCTCCTTAAATTTAGGTTTCCCTTAGTTTTCTATCTCCTTAGCCACCAGCTTGTCTGCGCCGTAGCGCTTTCTCAGCAGGGGCTTTTCGATCTTTCCTGTGGCGTTTCTCGGTACCTCGGCGAAGATTATCCTATGAGGACGCTTGTACCTGGGGAGTCCTTCACAGAACTTGTTTATCTCCTCCTCGGTGGCCTCCATCCCTTCTTTCAGCTGGATGATGGCGCCGGCAACTTCTCCGAGACGCTTGTCCGGAAGGCCGATGACTGCCACGTCATTTATCTTTTCGTTTCCTCTTAAGAAGTCCTCGATCTGTACGGGGTACAGGTTTTCGCCGCCGGATACTATCACGTCCTTCTTACGGTCTACAAGGAAGATGAAGCCGTCCTCATCCTGCATTGCCACGTCGCCGGTCTTGAGCCAGCCGTCTCCGGGAAGTACTTCGGCTGAGGCTTCGGGATTGCGGTAGTAGCACTCCATAACGCCGGGACCCTTTACACAGAGCTCTCCCTCTTTTCCCTGTGGAACGATCTCGTAGTTCTCGTCTACTATCTTTGCTTCCCAGTTGTATCCCGGAATGCCGATGGCGCCGATCTTATGCTCATGGCGGAGTCCCAGGTGTACGCAGCCGGGGCCGATGGATTCGGAAAGACCGTAGTTGGTATCGTAATCGTGATCCGGGAAGTAGTCCTTCCAGTGTCTTATAAGTGACGGAGGAACGGGCTGGGCGCCTATATGCATTAAGCGCCACTGCTTTAAATTCGGATAGTCGGAGAGCTTTAAGTCTCCTCTGTCCAGAGCGTCAAGTATGTCCTGTGCCCAGGGTACCAAGAGCCATACTATGGTACATTTTTCCTCGGATACCGCTTTCAGTACCACATCGGGCTCTGTGCCTTTTAAGAGTACGGCCTTTCCGCCGGATATAAGGCTTCCGAACCAGTGCATCTTTGCCCCTGTGTGATAGAGAGGCGGGATGCAGAGGAATACGTCGTCATGCTCCTGCAGATGGTGTTTCTGCTCAACGATGGCGGACTGGGTAAGGGACCTGTGCTTATGCAATATGGCCTTCGGGAAACCGGTGGTGCCGGATGAGAAGTAGATCGCCGCCTCGTCGTCATCATTTAAGGGGATGAGGGGAGGCTGGCTGGAGCAGTCCGCTGTGAGCTCCATGTAGCTGTCCGCAAAGGTGGGGCAGTTTTCGCCTACATATATAAGAAGTCTTCCTTTACTGAGTTTTTCCTCTATCGCCTCTATACGGCCTATGAACTGGGGACCGAAGAAGAGTACGCTGACCTCCGCCAGGTCGGCGCAATATTCTATTTCATCCGCGGAATAACGGAAGTTAAAGGGTACCGCAATGGCGCCGGTCTTTAATATTCCGAAGTATATGGGCAGCCACTCTAAGCAGTTCATCATGAGGATGGCCACCTTCTCGCCTCTGTTCACGCCCTTTGACAGCAGCATGTTTGCTACGCGGTTTGCCTTTTCGTCAAAGACGCTCCAGGTGATCTCATGGCGGTAAGGCATGTCCTCAGTCCGCTGTATCAGGGAATAGTCCTTCCAGGTTATGCGCCTGTTTTCCTTCATTCCCGGGTTCAGCTCCACGAGAGCCACCTCGTTGGCGTAGAGCTTCGCATTTTTTTCAAGTAAGTCTGTTATCGGCATTTCAACCCCTCCAATACTGTAATTCGTTTTGCACTGATATGCTTTAAAGCGTCAACGTATCAGAGTATAACACAGCGGGCAAATGTTTTTCAATTTTTTGCGCATTATTGTTGAAAATAACCGATTTTTGAGATAAAATCAGTTTGTCTTTGTGAAATATACAGAAGGATGCCACATCATCTGTCTGCATATTTACTTGATAAATGACCTAGTCGTTTGGAATTATGTTCATTTTAGTCAAAGGAGGAATTATTCAGCATGAAGAAGATCATTAACGAAACAAGCCAGGTTGAGGATCAGATGGTCGATGGTCTGGTGAAGGCTTATCCCGATTATGTTAGAAGGATAGACGGCACCACTGTTGTTGTTCGTT
>JAFSKT010000163.1 GCA_017448845.1 Lachnospiraceae bacterium | reverse complement strand
TCTTCCTTCCCTGCGTAAGTCTCTGCTTTGATAATATAATTGGGTTCCGCAAAGAGAACTCCCGGCTTACCGGAATAGAGCTCTATAAGTTCCTCCGTAGACAGGGTATCGGAACTTATAAGCTTCAATACCGTCTTATCATCGGATGCGCTCTGAACTCCGGCACCATTATCTTCAGTCCCTTCCTGTCCCTTTCCGGACATGGCTTCTGCAGCTTCTGTCACATCCATAAGCTCCTTTGAGCTTATCTTCGGTCCTGTGCCAAAGAGTCCGGCTGCCCTTCGCGCTATCCCTTTTTCATCCGCAAGGGAAGGCCTGATACAGATTATCGCTTCTCCCGGAGCCTGAGCACCGTCATCAGCTGTCGTCTGCGTATTTTCCCGGTTTCCCGCCCCAAGGGCCGGAAGTGGCAGTGTTCCCAGGATAACGGCTCCCGACATCACCATGGCAATGACAGTTCTTAAGATTCTTTCCTTTTTTTCCGACAGTTTTCTTTTCGACATAGATTCCTCACCTTTCATTACATCTGGGGTCTGTGCTGCCCATTTACCGGGGCGTTTCTCACTGCAGCGGCCTGGTTCTTCAGATTGCTTATGGCATTATTCACTCCCGTTAAGATGCTCTTATCATCATTGGCATCAGAGTAAACAGCATTCAAGTCAGATATGGCGTTATCAAGTCTTACATCAGACACGGCAATCCTCCTGTTTTATGTTTCATTATCAACGCTCTTAAATATATATACAGACGGGCTTAAAAAAATCAGCCTTTGGTCCTGTAACCCCGACCCCATGGTCCAATTATCACAGTTTTTTACGGTAAAATCAAGCGACCCATACCCCGGTTAAGGTATGAGCCGCTATGATCAGCTCCGGTATTCATCTATCTGTATATCACTGCATTGATCTTAAGGTTCCGGCGGGAAGCGTAGTCTTTTATGAACTCCCTTATCTCCGGACTTGAATTATATTTATCACGGAATCCGTAACACTGTACAATGCTGCCGTCACATTCCTCCATGGTGATAAGGGGCGCGGCTAAATCCCTGTTATCCCTAAGGAAAAGGATCGTACATAGTCCCTCAGCCATTTTCCTGATATATCCGGCATTGCCGACGCAGTGCTGGAGCATCCGTCCTTCGTTTATTATCTCATTCGCATCATGGGGCATGAGAACAGAGTATTTCCCGTCTGAATACTCAGTTTTCCGTGCTTCCTTTTCATATCTCTTTTCGATTTCCGGAGAATATCCCGGTCTAAAACCTGATATTTAAGTGAATCGCGCTGGGGCAGCTGTTCTACGGGATCATCAGCCTTCCATTCCCCGGTAATGAGGTAGGGAACCCCCTTCGACTTAGCGGGTATATCTTCAAGTCTCTCATCAAAAGGCAGTATTTCCCATGTGGGTTTTAAATCCTTAAACAGACAAATATCCATCTTAAGCTGCACCTTTAACCCCTGCTGTCTCCGGCGTTTTCCGGATATAAAAAGCCTTATTGTCTCCCGATCCTATTGTATTTTATCGAAGTGTTTTATTCAAACAACCAGTAGTTCAATTCCCTTAATTTTATGGTATGTTCAAGTGATTTCTGATATAATACCCGGCATAACATACCAAGGAGGATACTGCTGACATGTCTGCCATACAGGAGCTGGAAGAGCTGATAAAACACAGCGAGGTTTTCAGACGTACTAAAACTGTAAGCTACGATATCTTCATGAACTATTTAACAAGAAAGGTATCCGAAAAAACCGGACGAACAAAGGTTTCAGGCGGATCCATAGCGAAGGACTGCGGTATTCCTAATAACGTTTTTTCATTTAACCGAAAAAAAACGTATTACATAGCTCGCGACAAACTGTCTGCCATCGCCCGTACATACAATTTCGACCTGTATGAAACCGTGGAGCTTTTTGAGTATTTCGGTTACTGCCTTAATACCTGTAATGAACAGGACCGGGAGCTTATCGGGGACCGGGAGATACCTTATGACTTAAAAGGAAAAACAGGAACTGAAGAGTTCCCCGATTGTATATTCGCCCTGATAAGATCATGCGAGAAATTCAGTTTAGCCGGTTGCAGAGAATTCTATGACGAAAACAAAGATCTTATAAATTCCGGTAAAACAGAAGAAGCCTATATAAAATTTACTAAATGGGTCGAAAGAGCCGGAAATGAGCACCTGTGGAGAGTCCAGCCGGATCAGGACATCAACTCTCACCATGACCGTGAAACACTTTTTGAGATTGGTTATCTCTGTGCTTTTTCTCTGGAAGAAATAAAAAGACTATACAGATCACAGGGCTATTTATTTGCTCCTCAGTTCATAAAGTTCGACGCTTTCGTTGATTTTTTTTTTGATTATGACGAGAAAAGATACGATTACGCATTTTATAAATCTGTCTGTTCCGATATTGACACCAGATTTGAAAAATATGACCGCACTGAACCGGACATCAATGTAATCCTGCATGAACTGGGAATTATCGATGACCTTCACTATCACCGCTCCCGTGAACCGGAACGTGATGAACATTGAAATAAAAGGAGCAGTCATACCGGCTGCTCCTTTTCTTATGCCTTATTCGTATTTTTTGTATTTTTCCCGGATATCGCGTCTCCGGAATCCTATATATCCTTTGATCATATCAACTCTGCTATTTATTACCTCAAGTGCCCTCTTATACCTGAATCTTACAGCTTCTCTTGTCTTTTCCTCAGTCTTTCCGCTGATACCGATTTTTTTGGCCAGATCAAGAGGTTCCATGAGAGAATATTCGCTGTAATACTTATTATGAAAATCCTCATAGGTCATTTGTTCGTCACCCTTGATCTTTTCATCTCTCTCCCAGTAATACATAATGATCGTATGGAGATCGGGATTCTCATCTTTTAACCATTCAATAACCCATATCACCAACTCATCTCCAACGGGTCTTTCCGTGTTTTCTGACATGAGTTCGTATGCCTTCAGAATTCCCTGTATTTTTTCTTTTTTTTCAGCCTCATTATCCGTCCGATTGATTTTCAGACCCGGGCGTATTGTAATGATCTGTCCAACGAAATCTTTGTCTGGGATGGCTATGTAATATTCCCGGTATTCGTTTTCGCTGATACAAGAGGATAATTTTTCCTCCACATCGGAATATGATAAAATCTTTCCCGGATTGACTGCTGCTGTTTCATCGAAATCATACCCATCAGAGTCATCATCGGAATCATTACTACGTTCATCCTCCAACTCCCCAAAAAACGTATCCCGCTGAACTTCTTTATATTTTTTCCTTCTTACTGAATCTTCTTTTATCCGGCCGCTTACAACACCCGGATCCTCTAGAACAATCTGTCTGTATTCAGGATTTTCCTTTGCGAGCAATGGTCTTACCTTTTCACAGATCAGATCAAGATACTGCCTACCCTCGCTTTTATTCGGGTTTTCTTGGATCTTCTCAACATCTATATCATACAGTTCTGGAATACAAAAGATTTTACCGGCATAATAATCCGAATTATCTTCAACACCTTCATCGGGCTCTTCACCGGACTCTTTACCG
Organism: Lachnospiraceae bacterium; assembly: GCA_017448845.1. GTDB lineage: Bacteria > Bacillota > Clostridia > Lachnospirales > Lachnospiraceae > NK4A144. The sequence continues at coordinate 13,002 of JAFSKT010000163.1, read as the reverse complement.
CACTCTTCATCGGACATTTTATTAAATTTATTTATATAATGCTTTTCATATATTTCCCATGCATCATCTGCATCTGTACATCCCAGCAAAAACTGTTCAGAGGAACAATGCTCATCATCTTCTTTCCATGCCCTTTGTTTATCAATAAGAACATTTCTCATAGTCTTATCCATATAAAAGAATGAAATATTGCACCATACAAACAGCATGATCCACTTTTTCTTTTCTTCCTCACTTTGTGATCCTTTTATTTTCCGGATAATATTCCTGTTTCTTTCCTCGAATACTTCATAATTGTTATTCTGTTGAGCCATGATTATTTTTTATCCTCCTCATAGTCAGGATTGCAGCAAGCACATTTACTGCCAATATCAGCAGTCCCCCGGCAAAACTGTATGGTGCCCAGGTAAACAATATCTCTTTAAGTCCGTCAACGGGCCGGGATTCATAGTAAGCCGTGAAACCTTGGAGCAGTTCAGACAGGCAGTCATCCTCCTTTATAACTTCCTCTTTGATCAGCTTCTGAACAGCAAGCCCCGTAAACGCCTTCGTCATTGACCCGATCTGATACAGTCCCTTTTCGTCTCCGTAGAATTCGGTCTCTTCACCATTTACAACCACAACGCTTACGGAATCGCACTTCGTTTCACTCCGGAAATCTTCTACATATTCCTCTATGCTTTCCTGCCCGGCAGCGCTGACAGTCAGAACGTTATTTAAGCATAACAGCGCCGTCATAAGCAGGATAAAAACCTTAGTTTGTCTCATATAAACCTACTGATCAACCTCGATCAATTACAAGCTTGGTCTTGTACTTTTTCTTTGATCCGGTCTTTCCGCTGCCGAATTCGGCAATGATATAGGTCTTCCCCGGTTTGATCACGGTGATCACTCCGCTGTCTTTATCTACGGTTGCCACCTTTTCGTTGGTGGCAAAGGGGATTCTCTTAACATTGCCTGTTTCAACATCATAAAACGCCAGGTTGTACTCATCTGAGTACTCCACAAATACAATCTTTCCATCCCAGGCTGCCGTTTTCCCTATTTTGTCAGCGATACCATCTATCCTGTCCCACTTACCCTCCTTATACCGGAAGACTGCCAGTTTTTCGTCATCTAAACAATGATAAGCCTTGAAATAAATGGCTCCGTTTAAGGGTATGGAATCATAAATTACATACTGTGACAGCTCAGATGAAAATGAGGAAGGGATCGGAATTCTCTCATAGACATCTCCGATCTCCAGTTTGTTCTCAGGATCCGATACCGTGAGATAACGGCTGTAGCTGTTCCTCCCGGGATTCTTTCCCCTGTCGGTGACGGTAACTATCACCTCTTCATTTCTTTTGATCCCTTCAGGCATATCCAGTATTATCTCTAATGATCCGTCCTCCTTATCCACCACATCCGATATCTTCAGGTCTTCCTCTTTCCATTCAGCGTCATGTCCCTTTATATTTACGGCCGTTTTATCTTTTGTACCGAAGAAATAACCGCCTATATGAATGCTGCCATTTTCTGCATATATCCTGCTGACAACAGGAGTGTACATTTTTTCATCTAAGGAATTACGTACATTCGCAACTCCTCCTGTGATACAGTAGTTCTTATATCTGTTATCCGTCCTTGCTCCTGCTAAAACCCTGGCCGCCCTTTTGCCGGCGCTGTCTTTGGGATACTTTGCAGCGAGGATAGCCACTTCTCCTGTTACAACAGGAGTAGCCATAGAAGTACCGGACATAGATTCGTATGCATATCTGTCCGCATCCGTGATCCACAATCTGTCTATCCTGAATTCACTCAACACATCCTTGTCCCCGTATTTAAAGACGCCTATACGGATCTTAAAATCCTTATCTTTGACATCATAATTCTCGTTATCAATGTTGCAGACCAGACAGGACGGCCGGTTTTCAATAAAATAGTAATTGAGAAGACCCCATTCACCCTTCCTGTTCCTGGCATAGGGCATTATGAGAAATTGATAGGCTTCATCATGATTGCCGCCTGTACTGCTGCTTATGATAAGGGAATACTGTTTACCATCCGCCAGATCCGGAAGCTTTTCTTTTAAGCTGATCTCCATGACCACAGCTATGTCATTCCCGGCATTTGGTATTGTCTCAGCTGTCATTTTATCAATTTCATCAAAGCGGATCCCCTTTACCACAAGCTCTCCTTTATCTTCCTGAACTGTGATACCCCTGTCTTTATTGTTCTCATATTTTAAGGCACTATCCCCGGCATTCTTATCCTTCCCAAGGTAACACTCTTTCCCGGATACGTCCTTCGCCGGCAGGGAAATTTTCTCATCCGTTCTTTAGTAAGAAACAGCTTCTTTATGACCAGCGCTTCTCCGGGCCCGTTATCAGGCTCTTTTCCGGTATATTTTTCAGCCTGATATTTGTCATTTTTCCTCTTTTTTTGATTTTGCTGCCAATCTGTATTATTATTTCGTATAGTTATTTAAGAATATCTTTTAGGAGGATAATTCCATGGATAAAATGAAAGCTTTAACCCCTGAAGATCTTGAAAATGTCATCGGCGGTGCAAGCGATCCCGTTACAGTCGGGAAAAGCTACTCGGAATTCTGCAATGCCTGGAACTCTCTTGGCCTTGCCTCTGTGTATCCCGGCAATTCCGAACTGGAGGCACAGTACAATAAATGGGTCACCTCCGGAAGCCCTGATTCCGCTTACGACTTCCTTTTGCCTTTGACAAAATAAGACTGCCCCGTTACGTATCCTGTTCCGGGGTGTAAAAATTATGCCGCCGTCTTATCTCTCCGGCATATTTAATTATCTTCTCCTTCCACTCATCATCCGGGGCATCCAGCTGATAGGCGTCAAAACCGAACTGCCTGCCCTGGGTACAGATGATGGATTCATCATCGATGTGGAGGGAGATACGGTATCTGCTTGGGACCTTCTGCGGAAGCAGTTCCTTTCTTTTGCCCTGAACTTCCTTCAGATGACGCTGGGCGTTTACTATCCCGTCAAACTTTACCCCGTAAAACCTGAAGAGCCATTTGATATAGGATTCGCTCCTGAAGGAGGAAGTATATACCCAGACCTCATAACCAAGTTTCTGCAAAGTGTTGATGAGCTCAGGCGTCCCCAGCCTCAGCCTCTCCTTAAAGATCTTATTTAAGGGAAAGAAAAGCTCAGGTTCCGTCTTATGGGTTTCCGGATAAACAAAGAGCACTTCGTCCAGATCAAAGGAAACCCTCATTTTAAGTTCGCTGTTACTCTCCGGCATCCTTCCCCAAATCTCCTGTGATATCCATTACTCCCTGGGACCAGTTGCCCTTTTCCTTATCGATCGGATATTCCTCAAAATCTCCGGTACTGTTATTTATCATAAGCACAGTATCCCTGTCGATATGGAGGGTATATTTATACTTCTTCGCAAGGAGGCTGTCTATTTCCTTCTTGCCCTTCTTATCGGCAGCGGTCTTCTTTGAGGTACCGGTAACTATGCCGGTGATCTCCACATGGTATTTCTTCATCAGGTTCCCTATGTAGTCCATGGAATAGAACTTTGAGGAATATACCCATATGTCGTATCCCCTCTGGTAGAGATACTTGAAAAGAGCAGGAATACCAAGCCTTATCCTCTCCTTATAGATACTGCCGAAGGGGAAGCCGGGCTTTTTCTCCGCAGGCTCATTCTCATCGGCGCAGAACACCACCTCATCCAGATCGAAGGTGACCCTTCTGTCGTGATTGGCGTTTGCCAGCATCTTCCTGATATCTTCATCATGGGTAAGATTTACGACTTCCACCGGCACCGATTTCCGGCCTATCTTGTAATAAGCCGCCCACCTGTGATGTCCGTTTATTATCATGTAGCCGTCGGGGTGCATCTTCTCCACAACGATACGTTCTTCCGTATCCTTATTGTCCAGCTCCTCATTCCTTCTGAACTTTTTTTCATATTCGGAAATGATCCTGTAGCTGGGTCCCACTCCGGGCATTGAAAATTCATCATCCGGGTTGGGATGGAGCTTTAAGCAGGGCAGCTTCTTAATGAGAAGGCACTGCAGCATCCCGGCTTTTACCGGAAAAGAGATCCCGTTATACTTTGCAATTTCATCCTCAAGATGTTTCTCAAAAGTCTTTTCCATACACTTTACCCCTAAAATCAAATAATCCTGTGGTCGCTTCCGGGACCCTCCGTCCCGTTTCCGCAAAACCGGTACATATCATAGATTATACTTAAAAAATCACCTTCTGTATATTACTCTCTTACCAGTGTATATGTATTATCTCCGCCCTGGCTGGTGCCGTTGAAATATGTGGTCTGATCCACCTCGTAATACACAGCGTATGTGATCCCGCCGCCGTCATGTGTTCCCACTACTTTAACTTCACAGACAGAAGGAATGGTGAATGATACCGGCGTGCTCCTTATCATAAAGGGCTCCCCAAGGGGTGCGCCGTCAACGAACACCTGCACATAATCCCCATCCTCCGCGGCATAGTCCCAGACATAAAGCGTGGTTTCCTCTTTATCGGAAGAATGCATTATGGTCATATCTCCTCCGATATAATTATCATCCCTCTTTAAGATCCGGGTTCCGACCCCAAGTGTTGTAGATACATGGGTTTCGATGGCGTCTTCAACATATATGCTTTTATCCACACTTCTGCCGCCATGACCTGTGGCAAAAAGGATCAGCGCCAGGATAGCCGCAGCAAAGGCGACACCCGCACCGCGGATTATACGTCCTGTAAAAGGAGATTCCTGCCCTTTTCTCCTCTGCTGCTTATCCGCAGTATCTCCTATATCCTGAACATAGGATACCCCGTTTTCTTCAGGCCGGAATTGCTCTCTCCGGACTTCTTTTGATTCCTGTCTGATCTCATTCATCCTGTCCAACCTCACTCTATCCTGTCATACTTATGTAAGACCATGGGATATTTATTTAAGTACCAGCACATGGCCACCCGGCATACCACAAACTGGATCGCCGCTATGATAAGGGTGAGTGCATGCCGTATCGGATCTATTACCGAGAATCCTTTTGCAAGGATAAATTCCGTGATGGAGAGGATAAAGAGATCCATAAAGAGGATCGTACATAAGGGATACAGCCAGGGCAGCTTATAATAGCACCTTCTGAAGGCCGGTACCCATCCTGTAACAGCAATAACAGATCCGAGGATAAAGCAAAAGAGAAACCCGACGGTCTGCGAGGAAAAGCCGCTCTTAAGCATGCCCATGATGTTCATAGAGTAAATGCCGATAAGTGTAAAAACCGACAGGGCCAGGGTTCCCAGCATCACCCCGAAAAACCATAAGACAGCGAAGAAATTGGCGATCAGATCCTTCATACCACTACTCCTCCCGAATATCACTTCCCGTGATGGTGATAAGCGACTCCTTAGACAGGTTGCTTTCGCCGCTTAGTCTAAGAGCCTGATTGTTCAGGGAGCGTTCAAATACATTTCTCACATATCTGCCGTTACCGAATTCCTGACTTAACCTTGCCTTTTCAAGTAACCCACGTAACACGTCTTTTCCTTCATCATCCAGAACATATCCCTGTGCCGAATACATCCCCTCTGCGATTCTCATAAGTTCCTCTATGGAATAGTCCGGGAACTCTATGATATTAGCGAATCGCGAGTGAAGGCCGGGATTCATGTCTAAGAAGCGATCCATATCATCACTGTATCCCGCCAGTATCACAACAAGCTTGTCACGATTGTCATCCATCATCTTAACAAGGGTATCTATCGCTTCCTGTCCGAAATCATTCTCTCCGCCCTGTGCCAGGGAATAGGCCTCATCGATAAAGAGCACTCCCCCTAAAGCGGACTCGATAACCTGACGGGTTTTTATTGCAGTCTGACCCACATAACCCGCCACCAGTCCGGAACGGTCCGTTTCAATAAGCTTGTTTGACCGGATAACATTCATATTGTAGAGGACATTTGCAACGGTCCTTGCCATCATTGTCTTACCCGTTCCGGGGTTTCCTGCAAAGATCATATGCATGGTCTGGGTATTGTCTGTCTTTAACCCCAGCTTCTTTCTTTCCGCCTGGAGTTTCAGGCGGGCGTTCAGGCTCCGGATATATTTCTTTACAGAATCCAGGCCGATGACCTTAGACAGTTCATTTTCAAGATCGAAGTCGGGATGATCCATGATCTCCGGCTTAATATCCGCCGCCGTGATCTCAGTTAAAGCTTCCCCTGAAACACCGGTTTCAACGATCCTTGAACTCTGTCTCCTTATTATTTCTTCAATGTAATTCCTTACCATCCTTCCGTTTCCGGAGGATGCTGAAGACTGTCTTTTAAGTCTCGTTATCTCCTCTTCAAAAGCCTTCTCTGCATCGGCTGTCATAGTGAAGCCCCTGGAAACTGTCATCTGTTTCCCTATTTCAAAGAGTTCCTTTTCCGTGTAATCCGGGAAGTCTATTTTCAAAGGGAATCTTGATTCCAGGCCGGAGTTGGCCTTCATGAAATTATTCATTTCCCTGCTGTATCCAGCTAAGATCACAACAATCTCGCCGCGGTAGTCTTCAATCAGTTTAACGAGAGTATCTATACACTCCTGCCCAAAACCGCTGCGCTCGTTGGTTATGGCATAGGCTTCATCAATAAATAACACGCCACCCAAAGCGGATCTGAACACCTCTTCCGTCTTCCTGGCAGTCTGGCCCACATATCCCGAAACCAGTCCGTTCTTATCGGTCTCAACAAGCTGGCCGGACTTCAATATGTCCATGGAATGCAGCATCTCCGCTACTATCCTTGCCATAGTGGTCTTTCCCGTACCGGGATTGCCAGCAAATATCATATTTAACGACTGGGTAGTATCTACGCCGATATTTGCCTTCCTTCTCATCTTCTCAGCCTGGAGCATGGTATATTGGGACCGGATAAAATTCTTTACCTCTTCCATCCCGATGATGCCGGAAAGACTCTTTTCCAGATCAAACTCAACAATACTGCCCAGTCCGAAGTCAGAGGGGATGAGGAGTTCCATATTATCTTCCGGATTATTGACTATCCTCTGGGACTGATCTATGATTGCCGCTTCGATCATATTCCTTACAAGTCTTCCGTTGCCCTCGTCATTTCTGCCCTTGATCTGCTTTTTCTCAAACTGATGTTTAAGGACTTCCTCGCAGTGACCGGAAATGCTGTATCCCCTGGAAGCCGCCGTAACTTTCGCTATCTCATACATTTCATCAGCGCTGTAATCATCGAAATGTACGATATTGGGGAACCTGGACTTTAAGCCGAGATTCGTATTAAGGAATTCCTGCATTTCATCTTCATAGCCCGCAAGGATCACAACCAGGTCATCCCTGTGATCCTCCATACCTTTAACAAGGGCGTCGATCGCTTCCATGCCAAAGGGATCTTCCTTCATACGGCTTAAGGAATAGGCTTCATCAATGAACAGGACTCCCCCCAGGGCACTCTTTATCACATCCGTGGTCTTAACTGCGGTGTGTCCCGCATACTGCCCCACCAGATCCGCTCTTGTAACTTCCAGAAGATGTCCCGAGGACAGAACGCCGATGGCTTTTAAGTATTTGGCGACTATCCTTGCAATGGTCGTTTTCCCCGTGCCGGGGTTTCCCGTAAATATCATGTGCATGGATATTTCGGACGCCTTAAGTCCCCTGCCTTCACGTATCTGCTGGACCTTAAAATTATTCTCAAGACCTGAAACAAACTCCTTGACCTTTTTCAGACCGATAATACTGTCTAATTCTTTCCGGGCCTCCTCAAGTTCCAGGGAATTATAATCCTTTAAGAAATCCGACACAGGGATAACTTTCCCGCCTTCAAGGGCGATAAAGTAACCCTCATCGAATACCAGACTTGCCGTCACTCCGCTCTGAAGGACACCCTGGAGTTTCATTTCCGTGACAGGCTCATACAGTTGATCTTCGATATATTTTTTCAGTTCCACCACTCCAAGGTTTTCCCTGTAATGGGTACCGACCTCGTTGATGATATTATTGTTCAGGAGAATGTTGATATGAAGATTATCCTTGCATTTCTTAACAAAATCCGACAGCAGAGTATAGGACAGGTCACGGACCTGATCCTTCTCAATGGGATCAAGGGTAATGATATCCCCCAGTTCCCTTACAACCTTATTTCCAAGTATGGATACTATCTCAGATTCCGAAACCGTTGTGGTAAATACAAAAATCTTCCCATTGCAGGCAATTTCGGAAACAAGCTCAGTGTTCAAAACACCGGTTGCTTCCACAAGGCTGCCGTTATTCATCATATAACGCTTGGGGAGCCTGTATGTTCCGTCAGACAGGAACTGGTAGATTATCTCGATCTGGGAAAGAGAGGCCTTTTCCACATTCTCAAAAAGAACTGCTTCGGTATTTGTATTCAGGCTCTTATACAGATCCGATAAGAAAAGCGAATTTTCTGTATCAGCGGCATAATCTTCAAAATCAAGGCTTTCAACTTCAGCATACCTGAAGACCTTCTTCTGCTTAAGCAATGCGCATAAACAGCGAACCGCATAAGCCTTTCCCCGGCTTTCGGGACCGATGATCAGTATCGCGTCCTTGGGCTTTACATTATCAAATCCCTTGACGTAAGGTCTCTGAAAAGCCTGACACAAAGAGAGCCTGTCCTCTTCCGAACCCACCCAGTATTTTTTCAATGTGTCCGGGAGACCGTCAAAAGCTTCATTTGCCTTAGCCAGTGTTTTAACGTCGTCTTTAGCTGGGGAATAGGCAGTTTTTGCAGTATTTTTATTTACTGCCGCAGTTGAAGAGGGTGCGGGAGATACGGGCTGCATCTGATGAACAGAAGATCCGGGCGCACTCTTAACCTCCGTGTTGTTCTGCGAATAAGTCTGAGATGTCTGCCGAGCATAGGAATCCCGCTTCTTACTTGTAGCGATGAATCCCCTTTCCTGTACGGTATCAGTGATCTGAAATTCCGGAAAGAACAGTCTTAGAATTTCCTGAAAATTACGTGCCATCGGGGTCTCCTGCAACAAATTTATTAAAGCATTATTTTAACATATTTAGGGCTGCTTTACCAACTGTAATGACCCCTAAAATAGGATAAACGCATCAATCCCTCATAGAAGGTAACGCCCGCATATTCAAAATCATAACCCTCAAGAACTATCGATAACTGGGGAGGGGGCGTAGGTTCCGGATTTGCGCGCGCAGATCCTGACGAAGCTTCTTAACGAGCCTAAACCAACAGCGCAAAAATCGCATGGATGCGATTTTTAGCCTTTCTGAGCACGGACGCGAATTGGAAGGCGGCGCGTCCGGTTGTGTCAGCCATAGAGGGGCGAGTTTAGAAGACTTCGTCAGGATACGAGCACGGAAAGACGGAACCTACGCCCACTCCCCAGTTTCACTACGTATAAGGGTTATGATTTTGGATATGCGGACAATACAGTAGAAAGGGATTGATGCGTTTATCCCGGCTCCGAAAGTACATCGATGAAACGGGAGGGTTCCATCTTCTTTCCCATGTTGTCTTTTATGTACCAGATATGAAGTCTGATCTTTGCTCTGGTCATTGCGGTATAGAATAGGCGCCGTTCCTCCTCTATCTCGGGAGGGAGCACTGCCTTGTGATACGGGGTTATCTTCTCATTGGAATCAAATATGAAGACCTCGTCAAATTCCAGGCCTTTGCTGGCGTGCATGGTCATGAGTTCCAGACCTTCTTTTTTTACGCTGTCCCTTCTTTCGGAATTAAGCCTTATAAGCTCCCGGGAATAGTCCTCCGTCTTTTCCTTCCATGCCGCGAAGGATCTGAAGGAAGCGGCTCTCTGCTTTAATTCTTCCGCGGTGTTTAGCAGTTCCTCGCAGTCCAGCCCCTTTTCCGAAGCCAGGTTTTTTAAGAACCTTTCGTAGCCCATACCGTGGAGGATATAGTGTACGGCCGCAAAGGGTTTCATCTTTGAAAGGACGGTAAGATCCCTGAAAAATCGCTTTACTTCTGCTACGGTCCTCAGGTCTCTCCCGTGGAACTTAAGTATGTCCTCCATGCTGACCTTCTCAAAGGGAAGGGCGTTCCTGCTGATGCCCCGGAAGGGCCGGTTCATGACGGACAGGAATAGGGAGCGGCTCCTGTCCCCGGTTGAAAGGGCTAAGATATCAAATATATCCTTGGCTATGAAGTGATCGTAGATATTCCTTATCCTGTCCCTGCAGTTAAAGCTTATGTTTAAGAAACTCAGCTTTTCCGCGTAATAGGACAGGAGCTCGTTGGTCCTTAAAAGTATGGCTGCGCTCTTAAAAGGATTCCTGTCGTTTATCTCCTTTAGGGCCGCCACCTCTTCTTCCCGGTCCTTAAATCCCCTGATATCAACCGGGCTGTCCTCTCCGGAAGTATTCTCTTCCGCCTCCCGGCCGGGAACTATATTCTTATTTATCCTCATTTTATTTACGGATATGACCTTTCCCGCTGCACTGACTATTTCCGGGTCGGACCGGTAATTCTCGGAAAGGAAGATGAGCTCCGCATCGGGATGGTCTTCTTTGAAATTCATCATGACCGACGGGTCGGCCCCTCTGAAACCGTAGATCGACTGGTCGTCATCTCCCACGGTAAAGAGATTACCTCTGTCTCCGGACAGGAGCTTTATGAGCTCGTACTGCACCTTGTCCAGGTCCTGGAATTCGTCCACCTGGATATACCTGAACTTTTCCTGCCACTTTTTCAGGGTTTCAGGCCTCTCCTTAAATAGATCGAGGCTTAAGAGCATCATATCGTCAAAGTCTATGAGCTTAAGGTCTCTCATCCTCCCCTTATAGCGGTTAAAGAGCTCACAGAAAAGCTCTCCGTCAATATAGGCGGATTCATAGTCCTTATTTTGTTCCGGGGAGCACTTGACCCGGCTTATCTCGTTTAACAGTCCCGCAAGGGTCCGTCCCCTGTCCCGGAGCTCTATCTTCATAGACTCCGTGATCTCTCTTAATAATTCTGTCTGTTTACGGGGATCGATGATGTTTTCTGAAGTGAAACGATAGGTGTGTCTTAAGACTTTTAAGAATACTGAATGAAAGGTGCCGAAGGTGATGACTGCCGCCCTGTCTCCCATGAGCTTTGCGGCTCTGTCTGCCATTTCGGAGGCTGCGGATCTTGTAAAGGTAAGGGTAAGGATATTTGATGGGTCGATAAGATGTGTGGAAATGAGATGCTGCAGCCGGTAAGTGATCACCGTGGTCTTACCGCTGCCCGGGCCCGCTATGACTTCGCAGGGGCCGTCGGAATGGGTGACTGCCTTTATCTGGGAGGGGCTGAGTGATGAAAGCCCGCTCCCGTAAAGCAGTTCGTTTTCAGGAAGCAAGACGCCTTATTCCGTCCTCTATCCTTCTTATCGACTCATCCTTACCGATTATCTCCATTATCTCTGTGGCTCCGCCGGGGGTGGATTCCTTGCCGGACACCGCTGTCCTTAAGGGCCAGAGCACATAGCCGTTCTTATAACCCTTTTCGTCTATGAATTCCTTTATCCTGGCGTAAAGAGCGTCATTACTGTAATCATCGTGTTCTTTAAGTACCGGGAGTATCTCCTGTAATACGGCGAGACTGGTCTCCTCATTGGTCTTCATCTTCTTATGGGTGTAGATAGCCGTATCATAATCCGGCAGCTCTTCAAAGAAATCGATGAGATCCTTTATATCCGGGAAGATCTCTATCCTTGACTGTACAAGCTTTGCGATCTTTTTTAAGTCTAAGGGCTTATGGATCACTTCCTTCATTACGCCCTCAGCCTTTTCATAAAAGGCCTTCGGATCCATCTTCTTTATGTATTCGCCGTTCATCCACTTTAACTTCCCGTAGTCAAAGACAGCGGGGCTCTTATTGATGTGACGGTAGTCGAATTTCTTTATAAGCTCTTCAAGGGACATGATCTCCTCATTGTCCTCCGGTGACCAGCCAAGGAGAGATACAAAATTCACCACTGCCTCGGATAAAAATCCCTGTTCCAAAAGTTCCTCAAAGGAGCTGTGGCCGCTGCGCTTGCTTAATTTCTTATGGTCCTCGTCGGTTATAAGGGGACAGTGGATATATTCCGGCACTTCCCAGCCAAAGGCCTCGTAGAGCCTGTTATATTTGGGTGAGGAAGAAAGATACTCATTTCCCCTTACCACATGGGTTATGCCCATAAGATGGTCATCCACCACGTTGGCGAAATTATAGGTGGGGTAGCCGTCGGACTTTATAAGTATCATGTCGTCCAGCTCGTCATTGTTTACGCTGATGTCACCGTAGATAACGTCATGGAAGGTGGTGCTTCCCTCTGTGGGATTATTCTGCCTTATTACAAAGCTCTTTCCCTCTTTAAGGTTCTTCTCCACCTCTTCCTTTGAAAGATGGAGGCAGTGCTTATCGTATATGGCTATCTCCTTTTCGGAGCCGTCCTCGCTTTTTATAGTGCGCTTTAATCCCTCAAGCCTTTCCTCATCGCAGAAGCAGTAATAAGCCTCTCCCTTTTCCACCAGCTTTTTGGCGTATTCCATATAGAGGCCGCTCTTCACCCTGTCGGACTGGACATAGGGGCCGCACTCCCCTTCTTTTCCGGGACCTTCGTCATAGTCGAGGCCCGTGAGCTCAAGGGTTCGGTTTATAATGTCAACTGCACCCTCCATTTCTCTCTTCTGGTCCGTATCCTCGATACGGAGTATGAAATCGCCGCCCTCATGCCTGGTGATAAGATAGGCATAAAGCGCTGTACGGAGATTCCCCACATGCATTTTTCCCGTGGGGCTTGGTGCAAAACGTGTTCTGATCTTTTTCATGTTATCCTCTCCTCTGTTTTAATTATGCCGCTTCGCGGCGACGTGGCCTACGTACTGAAAAGTTTTCTGCGAAAACTTTTCCAGTACCATTAATCTGGAGAGCCACGTCATTTAAATGCCGCTTCGCGGCGACGTGGCCTACGTACTGAAAAGTTTTCTGCGAAAACTTTTCAGTACCATTATGGCGCGATCAGCATATCGTTTCCGAAGTGGAGATCGTTGCTCTC